>JAHCLE010000063.1 GCA_026125445.1 Burkholderiales bacterium | reverse complement strand
GCGACCGACATCTACGCGCTGGGCGTGGTGATGTACTACCTCCTCGCGGGGCGCCTGCCGTTCACGGGCGCCAACACGATGAGCGTCATCTACCAGATCGTGAACACGGAGCCCGAGCCGCCCGGCGCGCACCGCCAGGGGCTGCTGCAGGACCTGGACGAGATCACGCTCAAGGCGATGGCCAAGGACCCCGCGAAGCGCTACGCATCGTGGGAGGAGTTCGGCCAGGCGCTCGCGGAGGTCTGGAAGAAGCTGCACGCCGCCGGCGAGCGCGAGCAGTCCGACACGGAGCGCTTCAACCTCTGCCGCACGCTGTCGTTCTTCAAGGAGTTCCCGGAGAACGAGCTATGGGAGGTTCTGCGCATCTCCAAGTGGGCGAAGTTCCCGCCCAACACGGCGCTCATCAAGGAAGGCGACCACGGCGACTCGTTCTACGTCCTCGCGGGCGGCTACGTGCGCGTGACGAGGGGCAAGCGGACGCTGAGCGTGCTGTCGGCGGGAGACTGCTTCGGGGAGATGTCCTACCTCGCCCACAAGGACGCGCCGCACCGCTCGGCGACGGTCACCACCACGTCCGACGCATCATCGTGAAGATCCGCGCCGAGGACCTGCGGGCCTCCTCGCTCTCCTGCCGGCGCCTGTTCGACGAGCGCTTCCTCAACACGCTCGTGGAGCGCCTCGAGGCCGCCAACGAGCAGCTCGCCGTGATGTCCTGACTCAGCCCAGCAGCCAGGCCATCGCGAACACGCCCACCATCAGGAAGGCGAGCGTGAGCTTCGCCACCGACCCCAGCACGATCCCGATCCAGGTGCCCACGCCCGCGCGGCCGGCGTGAAGCAGCTCGCGCCGGGCGGAGAGCTCCCCCGCCACCGCGCCCAGGAACGGGCCGAGCACCAGGCCGGGAATGCCGAAGAAGATCCCCACCACGGCGCCGATCGTCGCGCCGAGGATGCCGCGGGGGCTCGCGCCCAGCTTCTTCGCGCCGAGGGCGGAGGCGAGGAAGTCGGCTGCCAGCGCGAGGGCCGTGAGCAGCCCCAGGATCGCGACCGTGACCGCGCCCACGCGCGCGAACCCGTCGGCCCAGGCTGCGAGCAGCAGACCCCCGAAGACGAAGGCGATGCCGGGCAGCACCGGCAGCACCGTGCCGGCCAGTCCGACGATGACCAGGAGGGCGGCGACGACGTGCCAGGCGAGGGGATCCATGGGAGGCAAGGCGCTGTTACCGGCGCGGCGGGAGCCGCATTGGGACCATGCTATCTTATCGACGGTTCCCCTCCCCGCCATGACGACCGCCGCTTCCCCTGCCGCAACGCCCGCGCGCCAGGCCCAGGTGTCCTCCGCGCTGGCGGCGTGCCTGCCCGCCCAGTCGGTGCTCACGGCCCGGGAGGATCTCCTGCCCTACGAGTGCGACGGCCTGTCGGCCTATCGCCAGACGCCGCTGGTCGCGGCCCTGCCGGGCACGATCGCCGAGGCGGCCGAAGTGCTGCGCGTGGCGCGGGAGACGGGCACTCCCGTGGTCGCTCGCGGCTCCGGCACGGGGCTCTCGGGGGGCGCGCTCCCGCTCGCCGACGGCATCCTCCTTTCGCTGGGCAAGTTCAACCGCATCCTCGCCGTCGACGCCCTCGCGCGCACGGCGCGCGCCCAGCCCGGCGTGAGGAACGCGCAGATCACCGAGGCGGCCGCGCCGCTGGGCCTGTACTACGCGCCGGATCCCTCGAGCCAGATCGCCTGCTCCATAGGCGGCAACGTGGCCGAGAACTCCGGCGGCGTGCACTGCCTCAAGTACGGCCTCACGGTCCACAACATCCAGAAGGTGCGCGCGCTCACCATCGAGGGCGACGACGTGGAGTTCGGCGGCGACGCCCTCGACGCCCCGGGCTACGACCTGCTCGCGCTGGTGACGGGCTCGGAAGGGCTCCTCGCGCTCCTCACCGAGGTGACGGTGAAGCTGCTGCCGAAGCCGCAGACCGCGCAGGTGGTCATGGCCTCCTTCAACGACGTCGAGGCGGCCGGCGAGGCGGTGGCGGCGGTGATCGGCGCCGGCATCGTTCCCGCGGGCCTCGAGATGATGGACAGGCTCGCCACGGCCGCCGTCGAGGACTACGTGCACGCCGGCTACGACCTCGAGGCGGAGGCGATCCTCCTGTGCGAGTCCGACGGCACCCCCGAGGAGGTGGCCGAGGAGATCGCCAAGATCGAGGACGTGATGCGCAAGGCGGGCAGCACGGGCTTCGCGGTCTCCCGCAACGAGGCCGAGCGGCTGCGGTTCTGGTCCGGACGGAAGGCCGCCTTCCCCGCGGTGGGGCGCATCTCGCCGGACTACTACTGCATCGACGGCTCCATCCCGCGCGGCGCGGTCTCGCGCGTGCTCAGGCGCATCGGGGAGCTCTCCGCGCAATACGGGCTGCGCTGCGCGAACGTCTTCCACGCGGGAGACGGGAACCTCCACCCGCTGATCCTCTACGACGCGAACGTCCCCGGCGAGTTCGAGAAGACGGAGGAGTTCGCCGGCGACATCCTGGAGCTGTCCATCGAGGTGGGCGGCACCATCACCGGCGAGCACGGCGTGGGCGTGGAGAAGATCAGGCAGATGTGCGTGCAGTTCCGGCCGGCGGAGCTCGCGCAGTTCCACGCCGTGAAGGCCGCGTTCGACCCGCAGGGGCTGCTCAATCCCGGCAAGGGCGTCCCGACCCTCAACCGCTGCGCCGACTACGGCGCGATGCGCGTGCACCGCGGCCAGCTGCCGCATCCCGACCTGCCGAGGTTCTAGCGTGAGCGCCGTCCGCGCCGCCCCCCGCGCCGACGCCCTCGCGGCGCTCTCCGCGATCCGCCCCCCCTTCTCCGTCGTGGCGGAGCGCGAGCGCCTGGCGGCCTTCGAGACGGACGCCTGGATCCAGAGGCGCGAGATGCCGATGGCGGTCGCGATCCCCGACACGGGGGAGCAGGTGCAAGAGGCCGTCCGCGCGCTCGCGCGCCTCGCCGTGCCGGTGGTGACGCGGGGCGCGGGCACGGGGCTGTCGGGCGGCGCCACCCCCGTCTCCGAAGGCATCGTGCTCGCGATGACGCGCATGCGCCGCATCGTCGGGATCGACGCGCAGGCGAGGCTCGCCACCGTGGAGCCCGGCGTTCCCAACGCGCAGGTGACGTCCGCGGCGGAGCCCGCGGGGCTGCATTTCGCGCCCGATCCCTCGAGCCAGGTGATCTCCTCCATCGGCGGCAACATCGCCGAGAACGCCGGGGGCGTGCACTGCCTCAAGTACGGGCTCACCGTCCACAACGTCACGGGCCTGCGTGCGGTCGACGGGGAGGGCGACCTGCTCGAGGTCGGGGGCGAGGCGCTCGACTCGCCCGGCTACGACCTGCTCGCGCTCCTCGTGGGCAGCGAGGGCACCCTCGGCGTCGTCACCCAGGCCACCCTCCGGCTCCTGCCCCGCCCGCAGGCCACGGAGACGCTGCTGGCGGCCTTCGGCTCGGTGAAGGCGGGCGCGGAGGCGGTGGGCGCCATCATCGGCGCGGGCGTGATCCCGGCGGGGCTCGAGATGATGGACCGCGTGGTGATCGACGCCTGCGAGCGCTACATGGCGCTGGGGCTGCCCAAGGCCGAGGCGCTCCTGCTCGTGGAAGTCGACGGCGGCGCGGAGGAAGCCGCAGAGGCCCGCGCGGCCGTGGAGAGGATCCTCGTCGCGTGCGGCGCGACGGAGATCCGCATCGCCAAGGACGACGCGGAGCGCGCGAACCTCTGGAAGTCGCGCAAGGGCGCCTTCGCGGCGCTCGCCACGGTGCTGCCCGACTACTACACGATGGACGGCTCGATCCCGCGCCGCGCGCTTCCGGAGGTGCTGGACCGGGTCTACGAGCTGGGCCGCGAGTACGGCATGGTGATCGGCAACGTCTTCCACGCCGGCGACGGGAACATCCACCCCTGCATCTTCTACGACTCCGCGAAGGCAGGCGAACTGGAGCGCAGCGAGGAGCTGGGCGGCAGGATCCTCGAGCTGTGCATCGAGCACGGCGGCACCATCACCGGCGAGCACGGCGTGGGCCTCGAGAAGATCAAGCAGATGTGCCTGCAGTTCCGCGTGGCCGAGATCGCCGCCTTCCACGGCGTGAAGGCCGCGTTCGATCCCGCGGGCATCCTCAACCCCGGCAAGGCCGTCCCCACGCTCAAGCGCTGCGCGGAGTGGGGCGGCATGCACGTGCGGGGCGGCCGAGTCCCGCGTCCCGACATTCCCCGGTTCTGAGAGCGACATGGCCGACGACTTCATCAAGGACCTGTGCGCGCGAGTGAAGGATCACGCCGCGCGCAAGGCGCCGATCGCGATCCGCGGCGGCGGCACGAAGGACTTCTACGGCGCGCCCGCCGCCGGCGAGCCGCTCGCGATGGCGGGCTACGCCGGCATCGTGGCCTACGAGCCACGCGAGCTCGTGCTGGTGGTGAAGGCGGGCACGCGGCTCGAGGAGGTCGAGGCCGCGCTCGCGGCGGAGGGCCAGATGCTCGCCTTCGAGCCGCCGCGTTTCGGGAGCGCGGCCACCATCGGCGGCACGGTCGCCTGCAACCTGTCGGGCCCGCGGCGGCCCTACGCCGGCGCGGCGCGCGACTTCGTGCTCGGCGCGCGCATCGTGAACGGCAGGGGCGAGGACCTCTCCTTCGGCGGGCGCGTCATCAAGAACGTGGCGGGCTACGACGTCTCGCGCCTCATGGCCGGCGCACTGGGCACCCTGGGCGTCCTCACCGAGCTCGCCTTCAAGGTGCTGCCGAAGCCGCCGGCGGAGGCGACCCTCGCCTTCGAGATGGACGAGGCGCCCATGATCGAGACGGTGAACCGCTGGGCGGGCCAGCCCTTGCCCCTCTCGGCCACGGCGTGGGAGGCCGGCGTGCTGCGCGTGCGCCTCGCCGGGGCCGCCAGCGCGGTATCCGCGGCGCGCGCGAAGCTGGGGGGAACCGAGGTGGCCGACGGCGCCGCGTACTGGGAGGATCTTCGCGAGCACCGCCTTCCCTTCTTCGCCGCGGGCCGGCCCCTCTGGCGGCTGTCGGTGGCGCAGACGGCCGCGCCCATCGCCGCCGGGCACCCGCAGCTCGTGGAATGGGGCGGCGGGCTTCGCTGGGCCTGCGGCGACCTGGCTGTGCCGCGCGCCCGCGAGCTGGCGGCCGGCGCGCGCGGCCACGCGACGCTCTTCCGCAATGGCGATCGGGCCGCGGGCGTCTTCCATCCGCTCGCGCCCGCCCTTGCCAAGATCCACCGCCGCCTCAAGGACGCCTTCGACCCTGCCGGGATCCTCAACCCCGGCCGCATGGACAACTTCTGACCCGCGCATGCAGACCAACCTCGCCGACTGGATCAAGGACACGCCCGAGGGCCGCGAGGCCGACGCGATCCTGCGCAAGTGCGTGCACTGCGGCTTCTGCCTCGCCACGTGCCCCACCTACAACCTCCTGGGCGACGAGCTCGACAGCCCGCGCGGGCGCATCTACCTGATGAAGCAGGTCCTCGAGGGCGCGCCCGTCTCCGTCAAGACGCAGGTGCACCTCGACCGCTGCCTCACCTGCCGCGCCTGCGAGACCACCTGCCCGTCGGGCGTGCAGTACGGCCGCCTGGTGGACATCGGCCGCGGGCTGGTCGAGAAGAAGGTGCCGCGCGGATTCGCCGAGGGCGCCTCCCGCGCGCTTCTTCGCTTCGCCTTCCTCTCCGGGCCGCTCTTCGCCTTCGGCGTGGCGCTGGGGCGCGCCTTCCGGCCGCTGCTGCCCGCGGCCCTCGCGCGCCAGGTTCCGCCCAGGCGCGTGGCGGGCGAATGGCCGGCCGCGCGGCATCCGCGCCGGATGATCGTCCTCGACGGATGCGTGCAACCCACGCTCGCGCCGGACATCAACGCCGCCACGGCGCGCGTCCTCGACCGCCTGGGCATCTCGCTCGTGCGCGTGCCGCAGGCGGGCTGCTGCGGCGCGATCGAGCACCACCTCAACGCGCAAGAGGCCGCGCTCGACCGCGTGCGCCGCCAGATCGACGCCTGGTGGCCGCACCTCGAGGCCGGCGCCGAGGCCGTCGTCGTGACGGCGAGCGGCTGCGGCACGATGGTGCAGGACTACGGCCACCTGCTGGCGCACGATCCGGCCTACGCGCAGAAGGCCGCGCGCGTCACGGCGCTCGCGAAGGACGTGGGCGAGGTGGTCGCCGCCGAGCGCGCGGCGCTTGCGAAGCTTCTTGCCGGCAAGCCGGCGGTCGCCGGGCCCATCGCCTACCACGCGCCGTGCAGCCTGCAGCACGGGCTCAAGCAGAAGGGCATCGTGGAAGGGGTGCTCCGCGAGGCGGGATTCACGCTCACCGCCGTCCCCGATTCCCACGTCTGCTGCGGCTCCGCGGGCACCTACTCGATCCTGCAGCCGGAGCTCTCGCACCGGCTGCTCGCCAACAAGGTGAAGGCCCTGGAGTCGGGAAACCCCGCCGAGCTGTGCACCTCGAACATCGGCTGCCTGCTGCACATCGAGTCGGGGGCAGCCAGGCCCATGTCGCACTGGATCGAGCTGCTGGACCGGCGGCTCGCCTGAGCAGGGAAGGGCGCCTCGATGCAGGTCACGGCGCCCGAATGGCACCGCCTCGGCGCCGAGGAAGTCGCGCGGCGCCTCGGCACCGACATCGCCACCGGGCTCGCGGACGGCGAGGCCGCCAGCCGCCTCGCGCTGCACGGGGCCAACGTGCTCGCGGAGGGCGGGCGCCGCCCGCCGTGGCTCATGCTCGCGAGCCAGTTCACCGACTTCATGATCGTCGTGCTGCTCGCGGCCGCCGTGGTCGCGGGCCTCGTCGGCGAGCCGCAGGATTCGGTCGCCATCGTGGTGATCGTGGTCCTCAACGCCGTGATCGGCTTCGCCCAGGAGTACCGCGCGGAACGCACCATGGCGGCGCTGCGGCAGCTGGGGGCCCCGCGCGCCCGCGTGCTGCGCGGCGGGCATGCGCAGGACGTGGCCGCCGGCGAGCTGGTGCCCGGAGACCTGGTGCTGCTCGAGGCGGGCAACATCGTGCCGGCCGACCTGCGCCTGGTGGAGGCCGCGCGCCTGAAGGTGCAGGAGTCCGCGCTGACGGGCGAGTCGGTGCCCGTGGACAAGCAGGTGAAGCCGGTCCAGGCCGCGGACGCCGCGCTCGGCGACCGCACGAACATGGCCTACAAGGGGACGATCGTCACGTACGGCCGCGGCCACGGCGTCGTGACGGCCACCGGCATGGCGACGGAGCTGGGCCGCATCGCCACGCTCCTGCAGTCGGTCACCGAGGGGCAGACGCCGCTGCAGCGCCGGCTCGCGCACTTCGGCAAGCGCCTGGCCCTGGCCGCGCTCGGCATCTGCGCCATCGTCTTCGTGGCCGGGATGCAGCGCGGTGAACCCCTCGTCCTCATGTTCCTCACCGCGGTGAGCCTCGCGGTGGCGGCCATTCCCGAGGCGTTGCCGGCGGTGGTCACCGTGGCGCTCGCCCTGGGGGCGGGAAAGATGGCGCAGAGGAACGCGCTCGTGCGGCGGCTGCCGGCCGTCGAATCCCTGGGTTCGGTGACCACGATCTGCTCCGACAAGACGGGCACGCTCACGCAGAACCGCATGCGGGTGGAACGGATCTGGGCGGGCGAGGAGCATGGCGGGCCGGTGGATCTCGTGCCGGACTCGGGGGCCTGGCCGCAGCTCATGCGCGCCCTCGCGCTCTGCAACGACGCGCAGGCGGGCGAGGGCGGCGAGCCGAAGGGAGATCCCACCGAGACGGCGCTCTACGCGGCGGCCCGCGACGCGGGCTACGACAAGGCGGCGATCGCCGCCGCGATGCCGCGCGTCATGGAACTGCCCTTCGACTCCGAGCGCAAGCGCATGACCACGGTGCATCGCGACGGGGACGGCCACCTCGCGCTCACCAAGGGCGCGCCGGAATCCGTCGTCCCGCGTTGCTCCCGGATCGTCGCGGCCGAAGGGCAGGCGCGCCTCGACGGCGCGGCGGCGCTCGCCCGGGCCGAGCGCATGGCCGCGCAGGGGCTGCGTGTGCTCGCGGTGGCGTCGCGGCGCTGGCGGGGCCTGCCGGCAGGCGCCGAGGTCGACGAGGTCGAGAGCGACCTCGAGCTCCTCGGGCTCGTCGGCCTCGTCGACCCGCCGCGCGAGGAGGCGAAGGCGGCCGTCGCGGAGTGCCTCTCGGCGGGCATCAGGCCGGTGATGATCACGGGCGACCACCCGGTGACGGCGCGCGCGATCGCCGCGCAACTGCGGATCCTCGGAGAGGGGGAGGAAGTGATCGACGGCGCCGAGCTCGCGCGCACCACCCCGGAGGAGCTTCGCGGCCGGGCCGGGCGGGCCACCGTGTACGCGCGCGTGAATCCCGAGCAGAAGATCCGCATCGTCGAGGCCCTGCAGGCCCGTGGCGAGATCGTCGCCATGACCGGCGACGGCGTGAACGACGCGCCGGCGCTCAGCCGCGCGGACGTGGGCGTGTCGATGGGGCGCTCGGGAACCGACGTCGCGCGCGAGGCCTCGCACCTCGTCCTCCTCGACGACAACTTCGCCACGATCGTGGCGGCCGTGCGCGAGGGCCGGCGCATCTACGACAACATCCGGAAGTTCATCCGCTACGTGCTTTCCGGCAACCTGGGCGAGATCTGCACGATCTTCCTCGGTCCATTCGTGGGGCTCCCGCTGGCCCTGCTGCCGATCCACATCCTGTGGATCAACCTGGTGACCGACGGCCTGCCGGGGCTCGCCCTCGCCATGGAGCCCGGCGAGGCCGGACTCATGCGCAGGCCTCCGCGCCCCCCGACGGAGAGCGTCTTCGCGCGCGGCCTCTGGCAGCAGGTCGCGTGGACGGGGATGCTCATGGGCGGGTTGTGCATCGCGGTGCAGGCGTGGGCGAAGGCGACCGGGGTCGAGCACGGGCAGACGATGGTGTTCACCGTGCTCGCGCTTTCCCAGCTTGGTCTCGCCCTGGCGGTGCGCTCGGAACGCGACTCGCTCTTCACGCAGGGCCCGGGCTCCAACCCGTGGCTGGCCGGGGCGGTGGCGCTCACCCTGGGGCTGCAGCTCGCCGTGGTCTACGTGCCCTGGCTCAACGGCATCTTCCACACGCAGCCGCTCTCTGCGGCCGAGCTCGCGCTGTGCTTCGCGCTGTCGTCGGTGGTGTTCGTGGGCGTGGAGCTGGAGAAGGCGCTGGTTCGCGCCGGGGTGCTCTACCGCGAGCCGCGGCGCTAGCGCGCGCGGCGGAAGAGGACGAAGGCCTCGGTGCGGTCGCCGGGGCGGGAGCCGCGCCAGGACTCCCGCCACCCCGTGGCGTCGAACGCGGGCAGGCTGCCGCGGCTGGCCTGCGCGAGGAGCGTCTCGCATCGGCCGGCGTCCCGGTGGTCGAGAGAAAGCACGCGGATGCCGGCGAAATAGTCGAGGAGCGCGCGCTGCGCGTCGCCCACCCCGACGCCCAGCGTGCAGGGTGAGGCGCCGATCTCGCCCGCCAGGCGATTGACGAGCCCGCGATAGCTGCGGGCCTGGTCGATGACCGGAAGCCCCAGCATCATCGTGAGCATCCACACCATCGTGATCCCCGCGCTCCAGTTGACCACCGCGCGGCGCGTGGTCCTGAGCGACCGCGCCACCACCACCACCCAGATGCAGGTGAGGAGCGCCGCCAGGGAGAAAGGAATGAAGCGGAAGGGATACTCGAAGCCCGGGACCTCGCGCTGCAGCCACGCCGCCAGCGGGCCGGGATTGCCGGTCATCGCGGCCACGAATCCGGCCCAGAGCAGCAGCGCCGCCAGCGAGAAGGTGGTGACGCCGAACCAGTCGAGGGCGCTCGCGGCGCCGCGCGGCAGGCTGTCGAGCTCGGCCACGCCCAGCAGCACGAGCGGCACGAGCAGCGGCATGGCGTTGGCCTCGCGCGCCTCCGCGAGCAGGGTCAGCACGGCGAGGAAGAGCGCGCTCGCCACGAGGGGAAGCCGCAGGTCGGGTCGGCCGGCCAGGCTGCGGCGGGCCTTCCAGACGGTCCACGCGGCGAGCGGCAGCGCGGGCCAGGCGTACCAAGGCAGGATGCGCGTGAAGTAGGCCAGGTCGGCGACCTCGCCGCGGCTCACGCCCCCCGCCCAGCGCGTGGCGAGCGCCGCCCCCAGCCAACTGGCCGCCAGGGCGGGATCGCGGCTCGACAGGACGGCGGGCCAGATGCCGGCGAAGGCTGCCGCGATGGCGAGGCCGCCCGCCACGGCGAGCGCATAGTTCCGGGAGCGCCACGCCGAACCGAAGACGGGAAGGACCAGGGCAAGGAGGGCCACCAGCAGCGCGGGGATGAGGCCATCTCCCAGGAAGGCCGAACCCATGCCCACGCCGAGAAGCGCCCCGCCAGCCCAGGGCCTGCGCGCGGCGAGGGCGAGCCCCGCCACCCCGGTCGCCACGCCCGCGAGACCCGCGAGGTCGGTGCTCATCTCGTGGGCGCGGATGAGCAGCCCCAGGCAACCGATGAGGAGCAGCACCGCGATCCGCCCGGCGCGCGGGCCGTGCAGGGCGCAGGCCGCCACGTGCACGCCGGCCATGGTGACCGCCATGAAGAACCCGGATGCGAGGCGGGCGGCGTCGTGCAGGGCCAGCCAGCCGCCCAGCGCCTTGGCGAAGGCGGCGGCGACCCAGAAGAAGAGGGGGGCGCGATCGAGGTAGGGCTCGCCGGCGATGTACGGCACCGCCCAGTCGCCGGAGCGCAGCATGCCGGAAACGGCGCCCATGGCCAGGGCCTCGTCGGTCTTCCAGGGGTCGTGGCCCACCAGCCCCGGCAGCAGCCAGGCGAGGCAGACGAGCAGGAAGAGCGCCGACTTCACGGGCGTGCGCGTGCCGTCGTAGGCGATGCGCTGCCGGAGGGAGTCGACGAGCGGTTCGGCGACGCGGTTCACGCGCGGTCCACGGGGTCGCGGCGGGGCATGGGCTATTGTAGCCGTGGCAACGAAAAAGGCAGCCGAAGCTGCCTTTCCGATCGATGCGAGCGGGCGCTCACTTGGCGCCCGCGCTCCGTCGCCGGCTCAGGACGGCGTGGCCGACTTGCGCGCGTAGCGCTTCTTGAACTTGTCGACGCGCCCGGCGGTGTCGACGATCTTCTGCTTGCCCGTGTAGAAGGGGTGGGACTCGGCCGAGATCTCGATCTTGTAGACCGGGTACTCCTTGCCGTCCTTCCACTTGATCGTCTCGTTCGTGGAGACGGTCGAGCGCGTGACGAAGCCGAAATCGCAGCTCGTGTCCAGGAACACGACCTCGCGGTAGTTGGGGTGGATGCCTTCTTTCATGGTCTTTCGCGCCTTTCTCGCTCGCTGGGCGCCGGGATAGGAAGTGCGGGCACCGGCTGCCGGGAAACGTGCATTATCGCCGAAACGGGGATTTAACGCAAATCCTATGCCAATCAGGGATTTGCGCGTCCGGGTTCGACTGGCGGGCCCCGTTTTGGTTCACGGGCGCCGGGGTCGGGGCTGACCGGGCGGTCAGCCCTTCTTCATGGAGTTGAAGAACTCGTCGTTGCTCTTGGTCGCCCGCAGCTTGTCGATCAGGAACTCGGTCGCCTCCAGCTCGTCCATGCCGAACAGGAGCTTCCTCAGGATCCAGACCTTGGGCAGGATGTCCGGGGCGATCAGCAGCTCCTCGCGCCGGGTTCCGGAGCGGTTCACGTTGATGGCCGGGTAGACCCGCTTCTCGGCCATGCGCCGGTCGAGGTGGATCTCCATGTTGCCGGTGCCCTTGAACTCCTCGTAGATCACGTCGTCCATGCGCGAGCCCGTGTCGATGAGGGCCGTGGCGATGATCGTGAGCGACCCGCCCTCCTCGACGTTGCGGGCGGCGCCGAAGAAGCGCTTCGGGCGCTGCAGGGCGTTGGAGTCCACGCCGCCGGTGAGCACCTTGCCGGAGGCGGGGACCACCGTGTTGTAGGCGCGCGCGAGCCGCGTGATGGAATCGAGCAGGATCACCACGTCCTTCTTGTGCTCGACCAGGCGCTTGGCCTTCTCGATCACCATCTCTGCGACCTGCACGTGGCGGGTGGCGGGCTCGTCGAAGGTCGAGGCCACGACCTCGCCGCGCACGGTGCGGCTCATTTCCGTGACTTCCTCGGGGCGCTCGTCGATGAGCAGCACGATGAGGACGATGTCCGGGTGGTTCGAGGTGAGCGCGTGCGCCATGTGCTGCATGAGCACCGTCTTGCCGGCCTTGGGCGGCGAGATGATGAGGCCGCGCTGGCCCTTGCCGATGGGCGCCATGATGTCGATCACGCGCCCCGTGAGGTTCTCCTCCGCCTTGATCTCGCGCTCGAGCTTGAGCGGCTTGTCCGGGTGCAGCGGCGTGAGGTTCTCGAAGAGGATCTTGGACTTGGCGTTCTCCGGGGGCTCCCCGTTCACCTTGTCCACCTTCACCAGGGCGAAGTAGCGCTCGCCGTCCTTGGGCGTGCGGATCTCGCCCTCGATGGAGTCGCCCGTGTGCAGGTTGAAGCGGCGGATCTGCGAGGGCGAGACGTAGATGTCGTCCGGGCCCGCGAGGTAGCTCGTGTCGGGCGAGCGCAGGAAGCCGAAGCCGTCCTGCAGGACTTCCAGCGTGCCGTCGCCGAAGATGGCCTCGCCCTTCTTCGCCTGGGCCTTGAGGAGGGCGAAGATGAGTTCCTGCTTGCGAAGGCGGTTGGCGCCCTCGAGCTCCGTGGCCATCTCGAGGAGCTCGGAGACGTGTTTGAGCTTCAGGTCTGAAAGGTACATGCGGGGAGCGTGGGCTGGATGTGTCGAACGGGCCCGCGCGGAATGCGCGGGCCGGGAAGATCGGGGGAGTTACCTGGCTGCGGGGGGCGCTGCGGAACGGGGGGCGCTACTCGAGGAGGAACAGCCAGGACGTGAGGGAGGGTAGCCGTTTTCAGATGTTGCTGTCAATGAAGGCGTTGAGCTGCGTCTTCGACAAGGCGCCGACCTTGGTCGCCTCGACGTTGCCGTTCTTGAAGAGCATGAGCGTGGGGATGCCGCGGATGCCGAACTTGGGCGGCGTGGCCTGGTTCTCGTCGATGTTGAGCTTGGCGACCTTCAGGCGGCCCGCGTACTCCTGCGCGATCTGCTCGAGGGCCGGGGCGATCATCTTGCAGGGGCCGCACCATTCGGCCCAGTAGTCGACGAGCACCGGCGTGGGGCTCTTCAGGACCTCCTGGTCGAAGGAATCGTCCGTCACCTGGATGATGTTGTCGCTCACGTTGGCCTCTGGTCTGGGGGGGATCGCGCGCCGGGCTGGCCGCCGGGGGCGGCCGGGCGCTTCGGATGGACCTGAATCGTAGCGTAATCCCGGCCCCCGAGGCAAAGCGGACGCGCGGACGGCCGTCGAAGCGTGACCTGTGCGGGGGCGCCGATCTGGTAAAATTACGGGCTTTCCCGCGACCCAACCGCGCGCTTCCCGAAAGGTCCGATTCATGACGTACGTGGTCACCGAGTCCTGCGTCAAGTGCAAGTACACCGACTGTGTGGACGTCTGCCCCGTGGACTGCTTCCGCGAGGGGCCCAACATGCTGGTGATCGACCCGGACGAGTGCATCGACTGCACGCTGTGCGTCGCGGAGTGCCCCGTGGAGGCCATCTTCGCGGAGGACGACGTGCCGGGCGACCAGAAGGACTTCATCGCCCTCAACGCGGAGCTCTGCAAGGTCTGGAAGCCCATCGTCGAGAGGAAGGACGCCCCCGCCGACGCCGACGAGTGGAAGGGCGTGAAGGACAAGCGCGGGCTGATCGAGCGCTAGCCTAGTCGTAGAGGCCCGCCTTCGCCTTGCCGCGGAAGACGCGGTACGAGATGGCCGTGTAGGCGACGATGAAGGGCAGCACCACGAGCGCGCCCGCGAGCACCACCTTGAGCGACGAGGGGTGCGCCGCCGCCTCCCAGATCGTCAGCCTGTCGATCACCACGAAGGGATAGAGGCTGTAGGCGAGGCCGAGGAAGGCGATCGCGAAGATCGCCACGGCTCCCGCGAAGGGCTGCCAGTCGCGCGCGCCGCCGCCGCGCGCGATGCTCCCCGTCGAGCGCCACACGATCGACCCGGCCCACAGGCACGCGGCCGGCAGCGCCATGAGCGCAAGCGTGCGCGGGAAGTCGAACCACTTGGCGCGCACCGTCTCGCTCACCATCGGCGTGGCGAGGCTCACCAGCCCCACCCCCAGCGCCACCCACAGGAGACCCCAGCGCGACCACGCGAGGGCCTTGCCCTGCAGCTCGCCCTCGGTCTTGAGCACGAGCCAGGTGGCGCCGAGCAGCACGTAGCCGCCGCACACGCTCGCGCCCACGACCGCCGCGAAGGCGAGGTAGCCGAAGCCGGGCTCGAACCCCGTGATGTAGCGCCCCAGCATGAACCCCTGGGAGAACGAGGCGAGGAAGGAGCCCGCCCAGAAGAGCCAGTTCCAGAGCTCGCGGTGCCATCCCTGCGCCTTCATGCGCAGCTCGAAGGCCACGCCGCGGAACATGAGGCCCACGAGCATCGCCACCACCGGCAGGTAGAGCGCGCCCAGCACCACGCCGTGGGCGAGCGGGAAGGCGACGAGCAGGATCCCGACCCCGAGGACGAGCCAGGTCTCGTTCGCGTCCCAGAAGGGACCGATCGAGGAGACCATCACCGACTGCTCCGGCTCGCTCGCGGCCGGCATGAGCATGCCCACGCCCAGGTCGTAGCCGTCGAGCACCACGTAGGCGAGCACCGAGACGCCCATCAGCACCATGAAGATCAGCGGCAGGTCCATGGCGGCTCCTCAGTGTACGGCGGCGCCGGCGGGCGAGGCGCCGGGAAGCGGCTTCGCGGCGGCCGCCTCGGCCCCCGCGCCGGCCATGTGGGTGAGCACGACCATGTAGGCGACGAACAGGGTCGCGTAGGTGAGCGCGTAGCCGGTGAGGCTCGCGCCCAGCTCGGCGCCGGAGATCTCGCCCACGGCCTCGGCCGTGCGCAGGACCCCCTGCACCAGCCACGGCTGGCGCCCGATCTCGGTCACGATCCAGCCCGCGAGCGTGGCCGCCCAGCCGGAGAAGGTGAACCCCGCGAGCGTCCACAGCAACCAGCGCGGCGCCGGCGCCCCGCGCCGCGTCGCCCAGGCCGAGAACCAGGAGACGGCGATCATCGCCACGCCGATGCCCACCATGATCCGGAAGGCGAAGAACACGGGCGCCACCGGGGGATGGTCTTTTCCGAAGGCGTCCAGGCCGGTGAGCTGCGCGTTGGCGTCGTGCCTGAGGATCAGGCTCGCCCCGTAGGGAATCTCGATGGCGTAGTCGTTGCTTCTCGTCGTCGCGTTCGGGATGGCGAAGAGCACCAGCGGCACGCCCTTCCCGGTGTGCCAGATGGCCTCCACCGCCGCGATCTTGGCCGGCTGGTGCTCCAGGGTGTTGAGGCCGTGGAAGTCGCCCACCACCGCCTGCACGGGGGCCAGCACGGCGGCCACGAGGACGCCCACGCGCAGGGTTCGCCGCGCGAGCGCGTCCGCGGGCGCCCGTAGCAGCCGCCAGGCCGAAAGCCCCGCCACCACGAACGCGGCGGTGAGCCCCGAGGCGATCATCATGTGCGTGAAGCGGTACGGGAACGACGGGTTGAAGATCACGGCGAGCCAGTCGCCCGCGATCCACTGGTGGCCGTCGAGCACGTGCCCCGCGGGCGTCTGCATCCAGGAATTCAGCGCGAGGATCCAGAAGGCGCTGGTCGTCGTGCCGAACGCGACCAGGAAGGTGGCGATGGTGTGGATCAGCGCCGGCACGCGGTTCATCCCGAAGAGCATCACGCCCAGGAAGGTCGCCTCGAGGAAGAAGGCGGTGAGCACCTCGTAGCCCAGCAGCGGCCCCGCGATCGCGCCCACGCGGTTCATGAACCCGGGCCAGTTGGTGCCGAACTGGAAACTCATGGTCACGCCCGAGACGACGCCGACGGCAAAGGTGAGCGCGAAGACCGTCACCCACAGCCGGTAGGCATCGAGATACTGCGGCTGGCCGGTGGCGGTGGCGCGCAGGCGGAACCAGAACAGCACCCAGGCCAGCGCGATCGTGATCGCAGGAAACAGGATGTGAAAACTCATGTTGGCGGCGAACTGGATGCGCGCCAGCAATACGGCGTGGGCAGTTGCGGGATCCATCAAGGAACCTCCTGTGGGAGGAAGGCCAGGCCCGACGAAATTTCAAGATGGGCGCGCGGCCGCGTCCTGCGGTGTGCGAATCGCACACGGCTGCGGCGCAGCTTGGGCACGGCTGGCGCGACGGCGTTCTTCAGCGCGTCAGCACGAAGGTCAGCACCAGCGCAACGACCGCCAGCACAAGCGAGACCGACAGCACGTAGCGCACGACGCCGGGGGTGATGCCCTGCCGTGCGCGCGTGGCGGTCACGTCGGCGGCAGCGCGCGTCTTGTCCTGTTGTTCCATGCGCCGTGAACGCGCGTGTGCCGCGCTGCGTTGCGTGCGGAACCTGGTGAAGCCGGGCCGGTTCACCCCGCATACCGCAACCCGAGAGGAGGCTACGCAATGGCCCAGTCCATGGCCCAGTCCATTCCCCCCAACCGCTATCCCACCAATGCCGACGGCGAGGTCGCGCATCACGAGACCGCGAACCTGATTTCCTCGGACAAGGTGGAAGGCACCACCGTGTACGACCCGCAGGGCAACACGCTTGGCTCGATCGATTCGCTGATGATCGAGAAGCGGAGCGGCCACGTCTCCTATGCCGTGCTGTCGTTCGGCGGCTTCCTGGGCATGGGGAAAAGCCACTTCCCGCTGCCCTGGTCGCAGCTGCGGTTCGACCAGAACCAGAACGGCTATGTCGTTTCGCTGACCGAGACGCAGATCAAGGGCGCGCCGCACTACGCCACCGACGATTCGATCGACTGGACCGACACCGCCTGGCGCGACCGCATCGACAGCTACTACGGCCCCTATGCCAGCGCGACGGCGGAAGCCGAGCGTGCGCAGAGCGCGCTGCGCTGACAAAGGCCCGGGCGCGGGAGCGGGCGGCCGGCG
>JAHCLE010000062.1 GCA_026125445.1 Burkholderiales bacterium | reverse complement strand
ACGCAGATTGTTCACCACCAAGGTGGCGAGGGCCTCGCCTTCCACGTCCTCGGCGACGATCAGCAGCGGACGGCCGGCCTTGGCTACCTGCTCGAGCACGGGCAGCAGGTCGCGGATGTTGGAGATCTTCTTGTCGAAGAGCAGGATGAACGGGTTGTCCAGGACGGTGATCTGCTTGTCCGGGTTGTTGATGAAGTAGGGGCTGAGGTAACCGCGGTCGAACTGCATGCCCTCGACCACTTCCAGCTCGTTGTTAAGCGACTTGCCGTCCTCGACGGTGATGACGCCTTCCTTGCCCACCTTGTCCATCGCATCGGCGATGATCTTGCCGATATCGTCGTCTGCGTTGGCGGAAATGGCGCCGACCTGGGCGATCTCCTTGCTGGTGGAGCAGGGCTTGGACAGCTTCTTCAGTTCTTCGACGGTGGCGGTCACGGCCTTGTCGATGCCGCGCTTGAGGTCCATCGGGTTCATGCCGGCGGCGACGTACTTCATGCCTTCGCGCACGATCGACTGGGCCAGCACGGTGGCGGTGGTGGTGCCGTCGCCGGCGACGTCGGAGGTCTTGGAGGCGACTTCCTTCACCATCTGCGCGCCCATGTTCTCGAACTTGTCCTTGAGCTCGATCTCCTTGGCGACCGACACGCCGTCCTTGGTGACGGTGGGGGCGCCGAAGGAGCGCTCCAGGACCACGTTGCGGCCCTTCGGGCCGAGGGTGACCTTCACGGCGTCGGCGAGAACGTTCACGCCGGCGATCATGCGCACGCGGGCGCTTTCCTTGAACTTGACGTCTTTGGCAGCCATGGCTGTTCCTTGAGCGAATGAGGTTGGGGAATTACTTGGCGACGACGGCCATGATGTCTTCTTCGCGCATCACGAGCAGTTCCTCGCCGTCGACCTTGACGGTGGTGCCCGAGTACTTGCCGAAGAGGATCTTGTCGCCGACCTTCACGTCGACGGGGAAGAGCTTGCCTTCCTCGTTCTTCTTGCCGGGGCCGACGGCCATGACCTCGCCCTGGTCGGGCTTCTCGGCGGCGGTGTCGGGGATCACGATCCCGGAGGCGGTCTTCCTCTCCTCTTCCAGGCGCTTGACGATCACGCGGTCGTGCAACGGACGCAGTTTCATTTCGTTACTCCTCGGTTGGTCTGGGTGATTCGGACTGGCTCCCGGGGAGGGGCTCCCCGGCGCATGAACAGGCGGGCCTTAGCACTCACCCGCGGCGAGTGCTAATAATAGTGCCGCACCCGGCCGACTTCAAGCCCGGCACCTCTCGGGATGTGTAAGCGAGCGCTCACAACACCACCACCCCCGGGGTGCCCCTATGGGGTTATTGCCCCCCCTGGGCGGGCACGGGCTAGATAGGGGGGTGCCGACGAACCGCGCCCGGCGGCCGCCCCATCCATCCCACCGGAAAGCCCGCCCATGAAGAAGATCGCCGTAGCCGCCGCCCTGCTCGCCGCCCTGCCCGCCCTCGCCGACGACCTCCTGCCCGAGGCCCGGAAGGTGGCCACCATGGTCCCCCCGAAACTCCTTGCCGTCCTCACGACGGAAATCGAGAAGGGCGGGCCGGAAGGCGCCATCGGCGCCTGCCGCGAGAAGGCGCCCGCGATGGCCAAGGCCGCCTCCGAGCAGACGGGCTGGTCCATCCGCCGCGTGAGCCTCAACAACCGCAACCCCAAGGCCGTGCCCGACGCCTGGGAGCGCGCCGTGCTCGAGGATTTCGACCGCCGCGCCGCCGCGGGCGAGTCGCCGGCCACGCTCGAGAGGGGCGAGCTGGTGACCGAGGAAGGCCGGAAGTCGTACCGCTACATGAAGGCGCTGCCGACGCTGGACCTCTGCCTCAAGTGCCACGGCCCGCAGGCGGGCCTTTCGCCGGCGGTGAAGGCGAAGCTCGCCGAGCTCTACCCGAAGGACAAGGCCACCGGCTACTCCGTCGGGCAGATCCGCGGGGCGATGACGATCCGCAAGCCCCTCTGAGTCAATCGATGCGGGTCTCGGCCACGCCCGTTCCCGAGCGGGCGAGGTTGAGGTGGCCTTCGGCCGCGGCCAGCAGGCTCGTGCCCGTGGCCGGCACGCCACCCCCATAGGTGGCCACGGCCACGGCCAGGTCCTGCTTGCGCACGCGCTGGTTGGCGGCCAGCCCCTCGCACAGCCGTTCCACCACGAGCATCGGCTCCGGCGCCTTGCACTCGATGAGCAGGACGGCGAACCGCCTCGGGGACAGCCGCGAGACGCCGTCGCCCTCGCGGACGAGGCCCTGCACGGCACGCACGACCGCCGGCAGGAAGCCCCTTCCCTCCCCCCTGGATTCCGCCACCTCGAAGACCACGAGCGCGAGCGGGCGGCGGTAGCGCTTGGAGCGGCGGACCTCGGCCTCGAGGACGCGATCGAACTCGCGCCGCGAGAGCGCCCCCGTTTCGGCATCCACTCGCGCGAGCGTCCGCACGCCCTCGACGTAGCCGCGATGGCGCGCCACCAGGTGGCCCACGAAGAGGTAGAGCGCGAAGGTGGAGGCGACGTCCCACGCCACGGGACCGATGGCCCCGGCCGGCGCCCGCGAGGCGATCGCCACGAAGGCCCAGGACACGCCCGCCGCCATCGCGATCACGTAGCCGGCCCTGCGGCCCAGTATCCAGCCGGCCAGCGCCACGGGCACCACGTAGAAGAGGTGCAGCGAGACCTCGCGCCCGGACACGAAGTCCAGCACGAGGATCGTCGGCACCAGCGCGACGAGGATGAGGAGTCCCGAACGCTCGCCGATGGCCCAGGGGGATTCCAGGCGCAGGTCGTGGTCGGTGCTCGTGAGTTCCATGGCGGGCGGATGGGGGGGGTCGACCCCATCCTTTCACGCCCGCCCGCCGGCGGCCTTGCGAGGCGTCAAGTCACCAGCCGGTCGCTCCTGCCGAACTGGTAGACGATGCGGCGCGAAGCGCCGGGCCGCGTCGGGGCCGAAAGGTGCGGGCACGGCGGGTTGCGGTAGCCTCCCTGCTCCAGCGTGACGTCGTCGGCCACCTCCGCCCAGACGCCGCCGCGCACGGGCCGGAAGAGCCAGTGCACGTATCCGGTGCGGCCGGCCGCGTCGATGAGCTCCTCGCCGTCGGGCACCTCGGCCACGACCGGCGGCTGGCCCTCGATCGCGACCGGAAGGTTCCCGAACGCCCCCATGCACTCGAGGGATTCCTGGGCGCACGATCCCGGCCGGATGAAGGGCGGCGCCTCGCGGCGCGCGAGGTCCCACGAGCCCAGCTCCCAGGCCACGTCGAGGATGGCGTTCTCGAGTTCCTCGAAACGGTCCCAGCGGTCGTTCACCTGCAGCGCGGAGCTGGGCACCGGCTGGTAGGCCACCACGTTGGCGTCCGTCACGTCGGCGAGCCTCGTCTCGACGAACCCGTGCCAGTGCAGCGTGAGGACGACGGGCGTGTTCGCGTAGGGCACCGCCGCCACGCTCACGCCCACGAGGGGCAGGCGGTTGGCGATGAGCTGCGTCTCGATGGCGTCCAGCAGTTGCATTCGGTTCCTCCTGGAATGGCGCGCGCAAATTCATTGCACGAATTTCCGCGGCCGTGTTGCTAGCACTCGTTGCCGGCGGTTGCCAGCGCCGGTGGCGCCGGGAACGCGATATAGAATGGCCGCATCGAACGGCGGAGACCGGAAGGCGATGCCCCTGCTGGGACCGAAGGAAAAGAGCGAGCTCGAGAAGATGGTCTACGAGCGCCTCGTGGCGCACTGGAACGCCCACGGCTCCAGCGGCCTGCTCTCGCCCGGCGTGTCCATCGTCCTCGACTCGGGCGGGGCGACCATCATGTCCTCGCAGCCCGCGGACGCGCTGGCCGCCGTGGAGATCCGCACGCTCTTCACCGCCCTGTGCCACCTCAGCGCCGACGGTCCCGGCTCGATGCCGCGCGACAGCCTCGACTCGCTCGCCACCGAGGCCACGAGCTCGCTCGCGGCGCAGGTGAACCGCATCGCCCCCGACTGATCGCGATGTCCAACCGCGACATCGTGCAGCGCAGCCTCGCCGCGGTCTGGCACCCCTGCACCCAGATGAAGCAGCACGAGCGCTTCCCGCTCGTGCCGGTGGCGCGCGCGAGCGGCGCCTGGCTGGAAGACTTCGAGGGCCGCAGGCTCGTCGACGGCGTGAGCTCCTGGTGGGTGAACCTCCTGGGGCACTCGCATCCGCAGGTCGTCGCGGCCATCGCCGACCAGGCCTCGCGGCTGGACCACGCCATGCTCGCCGGCTTCACCCACGAGCCGGTCGTGGAGCTCTCCGAGCGCCTGGCGAGGCTCGCCCCCGGCAAGCTGGGCCACGCCTTCTACGCCTCCGACGGCGCCTCCGCCACCGAGATCGCGCTCAAGATGGCCTTCCACTACTGGGCCAACCACGGCAAGCCGACGAAGAACCGCTTCGTGTACCTCGAGGGCGGCTACCACGGCGAGACCGCGGGCGCGCTCGCCGTGACCGACGTGCCCGTCTTCCGCGACGCCTACGCGCCGCTGCTCCGGCGCAACATCGCCACGCCGTTTCCGGCGGCGCACGCGGGGAGCCGGGAGTTCCAGTGCGAGAACTGCGCCGTGGAGGCCGCCGGCACGCTCGCGAAGCTCCTCGAGCGCGAGTCCGACGGCATCGCCGCCCTGATCGTCGAGCCCATGGTGCAGGGCGCGAGCGGCATGCGCATGTACCACCCGCTCTACCTGCGGCTCGCGCGCGAGCTCTGCGACCGCCACCAGGTCCTGCTCATCGCCGACGAGATCATGACCGGCTTCGGCCGGACGGGGACGATGTTCGCGTGCGAGCAGGCGGGGATCGCGCCCGATTTCCTGTGCCTGTCGAAGGGCATCACGGGCGGCACCCTGCCGCTTTCCTGCGTGCTCTCCACGGATGAGGTGTACGGGGCGTTCTACGACGACTCCGTGGCGAGAGGCTTCCTGCACTCGCACTCCTACACCGGCAACCCCATCGCCTGCCGCGCGGCCTGCACCGTCCTCGACATCCTGGAGCGCGAGCGCGTGCTCGAGGCCAACCGCGAGAAGGCGAAGCGCTTCGACGCGCTGGCCGCGCCCCTCGCGGCGCACGCGGCGGTGCGCGAATGGCGGCGCCTGGGAATGATCTGGGCCTTCGAGGTCTCCACGGGCGAGCCGGACTTCGCCCCGCGCGCCTTCGAGATCGCACTTCGCCACGGCGCGCTCCTTCGCCCCATCGGCAACACCGTGTACTTCATGCCGCCCTACGCCATCGACGAGGAGGCCTTCGCCGTCCTCGTGCGCGCGGCCACCGCCATCACGGACGAGCTGGGAAGTCCTGCATGAGGACGCTCGCGGCCGTCCTCCTCCTCGTTCCGGCCCTCGCGGCGGCCGAGCTACCGGCGCCGGTGCGCGAAGCGCTCGCGAAGGCGGGCGTGCCGGAATCCGCCGTGGGCGCGGTGGTCGAGCCCGCCGCGGGCGGCGCACGCCTCCTCGCGCACAACGCCGACCACGCCCTCAACCCGGCCTCGACCATCAAGCTGGTGACGACCTACGCGGCCCTCGACCTCCTGGGCCCGGCGTATGCCTTCAAGACCGACGTGCTGCTCGCCGGCGAGCTCTCCGGCGGCGTGCTGGCCGGCGACCTGGTCCTCAGGGGCGGCGGCGACCCCAAGCTCACCTACGAGCGCCTCTGGCAGCTCGTGCGCCAGCTGCGCGCGAGCGGGCTGCGCGAGATCCGCGGCGACGTGATCCTCGACCGCTCCTTCTTCGCGCCGGTGCCGCACGATCCCGCGAAGTTCGACGGCGAGGTCCGGCGCGCCTACAACGTGGGACCCGACGCGCTGCTCCTGAACTTCAAGGCGGTCGATTTCCGCTTCGTCCCCGACGCCTCAGGCGTGCGCGTCATCGGCGAGCCCGACTTCCCCAACGTGCAGATCGCGAGCCGCGTGAAGCCTTCGCGCGAGCCCTGCAACAACTGGCGCAAGGGCCTCAGGTACGAGATCGAGGAGAACGGGCTCCTCGCCACCGCCGTCTTCACTGGCACCTATCCCGCCGACTGCGGCGAGAAGACCTGGCCGCTCGCCGTCCTCGACGCCGACCGCTACGCCGAGGCCGCCTTCCGCTGGCTGTGGAGCGAGACGGGAGGGCGGCTGGCGGGCAAGGTGCGCGCGGGCACCGCGCCGGCCGATGCGACGCCCTTCCTGCGCTTCGAGTCCGAGCCCCTGGCCGCGCTCGTGCGCGACACCAACAAGTTCTCCAACAACGTGATGGCGCGCCAGATCTTCCTCACCCTCTCGGCGGAGAAGTCCGGCGTCCCCGGGGAGGCCGCCGCGAGCGAGCGCATCGTGCGCGACTGGCTCGCCGCCAAGGGCATCGACGCGAAGGGGCTCGTGATCGAGAACGGCTCCGGCCTCTCGCGCGCGGAGCGCATCACCGCCGGCACGCTCGCCGCCGTCCTGCGCGCCGCGTGGGCCGGGCCCGTCATGCCCGAGCTCGTCTCCTCCCTCTCCCTCTTCGCCGTCGACGGCACCTTCAAGTCCAAGAACGGCGCCTTCGCCGGACAGGCGCACCTCAAGGGCGGCACGCTCACCGGCGTGCAGGCCGTCGCCGGCTACGTCCTCGACACCCGCGGCGAGCGGCGCGTCGTCGTCATGATCGTCAACCACGACAACGCCAACCGCGCGCAAGCGGCGCTGGATGCCCTTGTCGAATGGGCCTGGAGAGCCGGGAAGTAGGTAGGCACTTCCGGGCTGGCGGAGGCATCGCAGGCGCTGGTCGAATGTCGATCGACTTCCGGGGCAGGCAAGCGTGACCGTCGGATGGGTGCCCGGAAATTCGCGGTCCGCCAAACACGTCGTACCGCGAATTTCCACCCATCTAATGGCGACGGCGCTGCGCTTTGTCGCCCTACGACGGTCGCCTGCCACGGAAGTCGATCGACATTCGACCAGCGCCTGCGCCGGACTCCGTGGACGCAGCGTCGAATCGCAAACGCCCGACCGCCTCGCCACTCCGTCTCCACAGGGTCCGTCGCCGAATGCGCCACGCTGCGAAAACGGATGGGCGGGGCTGGCGTTCGGCTTGCCGATTCCGTAGCGCGCGACCGTCTAGGTTGACGAAGCGAAGCGCCGTCAACATTGGATGGGTAAAAAATCGAGGTCCGACGTGTTTGGCGGACCTCGATTTTTTGGGCACCCATCCGGACGGTCACGCTTGCGCGCTCCGGAATCGGCAAGCCGAACGCCAGCCGCGCCCCATCTCTCGTTCGCCGCCCCTACTCCGCGGCCCTCGACCTACTGATTGAGCCGCGAGACGGCCTCCGCGAACCGGCGCAGCGTGGGGGAGAGGGAACCGGGAGCGATGCGCACGTCGAGGAGGTGGAAGCGGCCGGGGTTGGCGATGGCGGCGTCGAGCGCGCGGCCGAGCTCCTCGCGCGTGCGCACGAGGTGGCCCGCGCCGCCCAGCGCGTCGGCCACGCGCGCGAGGTTCCAGGTGCCCAGCGCGTTGTAGCCCGCGTTGGGGCGGAAGGCGGAGAGCATGCCCCAGCCGCCGTTGTTCATGACGACGACGATGGGGTCCCACCCGTGGCGCGCGCAGTGGCCGAGCTCCAGGCCCGTCATCTGGAAGGCGCCATCGCCCACGAGGACGATGGGCCGGCGCCCGCTCGCGGCCTGCACGCCCAGGCCCGCGGGCACGCCGAAGCCCATGCTCGCGTAGTAGCCCGGCGCCACGTGGTCGGTCTGCACGAGGTCCATGGCGGTGAAGAGGCAGTCGCCCACGTCGGTGGCAACGGGCATGCGGCCGTGCGCGTCCATGAGGTCGTTGAGAGCGCGCGCCAGGTCGAGGGGCTCCACGGCGAAGCCGTCGCGCGCGAGCCCGCGCGGCGCCTCGACGGGGGCCACGGCCTGCGCCGAGGCGAGCGGCCTGGCGCGCTCGAGGAGCGCGGCGACCAGCGCGTCGAGCGGGATGTCCGGGTAGGTGTGGAAGCCGAGCGTCACGCGGCCGTCGAGCGCCTGGATGGCGCGGCGCAGGTCCACGCGCCTGGCCGAGACGGCGAAGTTGGTGTCCGAGACGATCACGCCCAGGAGCAGGAGCGCGTCGGACTCCTCCACCAGAGCCGAGACCTCGGGCTTGCCGGCGATGCCGACGTAGGTGCCCACGAGCGGCGCGTCGGCGTTCTCCAGCAGGCCCCGCCCCATGAAGGAGGTGACCACGGGGATGCGAAGGCGCCTGGCGAGCGCGGCCACCTGCGCCTCCAGGTTGAAGCGGCGCACCTCGACGTCCACCATGAGCACGGGGGACTTCGCCGCCGCGAGCCGCGCGAAGATCTCCTCGGCGCAGGCGGCGAGCGCCTCGCGGTCGACGGGCGGGGGGGGCGCGGACCACACCGGGGCGCAGGGCGCGTCCACGGTGTCGCGCGGCAGCTCCAGGTACACGGGGCGCGAGCAGCGCCTGGCGGAGGCGAGCACGCGCCCGATGCGCTCGCCCGCGGTGGCCGGGTCGTCGAGCACGGCCTGGTCGCAGGTCACCTGGCGGAACATCTCGAACTGCGATTCCAGCGTCTTGGCCTGGTGGTGCAGGAGCAGGCCCGAGCCGCGCTCTCCCGCGCCCGGCGCGCCGGAGATCACCACCAGCGGCGACTTCTCCGCGTAGGCCGAGGCCACCGCGTTCACGACGTTGAAGGCGCCGGCCCCGTAGGTGACGGCGACCACCGAAGGCGCGCAGCGCATGCGCGCCGCGGCGTCGGCCGCGAAGCCCGCCGAGGGCTCGTGCGACAGGGTGTAGAGCGGCAGCCTTCCCGATGACTCGAGCGCGTCGAAGAAGGGCAGGGCGAAGTCGCCGGGGATGCCGAACACCTCGCGCGCGCCGGCCTGCGCGAGCGCCTCGATGAGGGCGGTGGCGACGGTGTTCTTCACGCCGGAGCGCGCCCCGGTCAGCCCCCGCCGGGAGCGGCGGCGCGCAGCACGCGCCGCAGGATGCCGCGCGTGCGCGGGATGTCGATGGTGTCGAGCGTGTTCTTCACCAGCAGCGCGATCTCCGTGTCGCCCTCGACGAGGAGCCGGCGGTTGAAGAAGAGCGTGTCGGGATCGGCCTCGCGCGCGGCGAGCGTGGCGTAGTCCCAGGCCACCGCGCGGAAGCGCAGCACCGGCTCGGCCGCCTGGGCCACCGGCACGAAGCGCCGGGCGCGCACGCGGAAGAGCAGCTCCACGCCGGCGTCCTCCACGACGATGGCGAAGGTGTGGCCCTCGAGGCGGTCGAGGACGTCGGCCGGGAACTTGCGCCGCAGCGTGAGGTTGAGGGCCGTGGCGAAGGCGATCGAGGCCGGCATGCGCGGAAGGCGCCGGCCCACGGCGCGCACGGGCCCGGGAAGCTTGCGGGGGGCGTTGGCGGCTGCGTTCATGCGTGGCTCTCCGCTTGCGGGACGCGCTCGTGCGCGCGTCCCCACTCCGAGACGATGCCCGGCTTGCCGTGCCAGTAGCCGTCGCAGGCGGCGGCAGGCATCAGTGGCGCCAGGCGGGCGGCAGTCTCTTCCACCGATAGCGCCCCGTCGGCCGCCTCGCGGAACACCGCCACCACCTCGCCCATTCTCGTCGATTGCGGCGAGAGCCGCAGCATTCCGACGCCGGCCGCGCGCGCCGGGCCGATCTCCGGGGCCAGGTTCTGCACGGCCGCCGACTGCGTCTGCACGCCGTTGAGCACCAGGAAGTGCTGCCCGTCCTGGGTGTCGAGCGCGAGGCCGTCGGGATGCTCGATGCAGCGGAACTCGCAGTGGTCCTTGGTGAGGTTGTTGTAGCGCGCCGTGAAGCAGCGCGCGGAGACGGCGAGGGGGAGCCGGCCGTAGGCGAAGACCTCCGTCTCGATGCCGGCCGGACCTTCCGCCACGACGGCGGCGATTCCCTCGCGCGAGAGCTCCACCGGCGCCACCCAGCGCACGGCGCCCAGCTCCGCGAGGAGCGAAAGCGTGGCGGCGTTGTAGACGTTGAGGAACGGGCCGGCCACGAAGGGCACGTTGCCGGCGAGAGCGCGCACGGCGGCCATGTCGTTCGCCTCGACGCGGAAGGCGGCGTTCGCCACCACCGCGTGCATCGTGCGCAGGTCCGCGTCGCTCTCGATCAGCTCATAGGTGGAGAGCACCACCTCCTTGCCGGCACCGGCGAGCGCCTCCCCGATGGCGATCCAGTCGGAGAGCTTGAGCTCGCGGCGGCGCGAGCAGACCGTCTCGCCGAGGTAGACGGTGTCGACGGGCCACGAGGCGGCCTGGCGGTAGAAATCCAGGACCGACTCGCGCGGCCAGTAGTAGAGGAGAGGACCGAGGGAGAGTTTCATGGCGCGGCCTTCATTTCCAGGGACGGTGGTAGGCGCCCAGCGTGCACTGGTGGCCTTCGGAGATCCCGGCGAGCGCGTCCTGCCAGGCGGGCTTCACGCGGAAGCGCTCGCGGTCGCGGAAGCAGGCATCCAGCGCCTCGCGCCAGACGCGCGTCACGGTCTCCACGTAGACGGGGCTCCTCTGCCGCCCCTCGATCTTGATGGCCGCCACCCCCATCGCCTGCAGGCGCGGCAGGAGCTCGAGCGTGTTGAGGCTCGTGGGCTCCTCGAACGGATAGTAGGTGTCACCGTTCACCACGAAGCGGCCGCGGCAAAGCGTCGGATAGCCGGGGTGGTCCTCGGCCCCGAAGCGGTCGATGAGCACGCCGCCCAGGCGCGACTCGAGGGCGTCCGGGCGCTGCTGCCAGCGGATGGCCTTGGCGGGCGAGCAGCCGCCGTGCGTGTTGGGCGATTCCCCCGTGGCGTAGGAGGAGAGCGCGCAGCGGCCCTCGACCATGATCGACAGGCTGCCGAAGCCGAAGACCTCGATCTCCACGGGCGTGCGCGCGATCACCTTCTCGGCCTGCTCCACGGAGAGCACGCGCGGCAGCACCGCGCGCCTGATGCCGAAGCGCTCGTGGTAGAAGTTGATGGCCTCGTGGCTGGTGGCCGAGCCCTGGACCGACAGGTGCAGGCGAAGCTGCGGGTGCGCCTTCGCGGCGTAGGCGAGCAGCCCCGCGTCGGCGACGATGATCGCGTCCACGCCCAGCGACGCCGCGCGGTTCACCGCGGCCTGCCACTTGCGCCACGATTCCGGCTGCGGATAGGTGTTCAGGGCCACGAGGACCTGCGCGCCCTTCCGGTGCGCGTAGTCGATGCCCTCGCGCAGGCTGCGGTCGTCGAAGTTCAGGCCCGCGAAGTTGCGCGCGTTCGTCTCGTCCTTGAAGCCGAGGTAGACGTCGTCGGCGCCATTGTCCACGGCCGCCTTGAGGGCCGGCGGCGTGCCTGCCGGGCACACGAGCTTCATGGGGCGGGCCGCCGGTTGGGGAAGGACTGCGGCGTTCATCGGTGGGAGGCCTCGGGCGGTCCAGGGAAACCCGTGAGGCTAGCCCGACCCCCGCGGATTTCCTTGTTTCAGATCAGGAAAAACGAAAAAACCGGCGCGGGACTAGCCCCGGCTCGCCTCGCGCTCGGCCATCCGCAACGCCCGCCTCAGGATGCGCCGCGTGCGCACGACGTCGATGCCGTCGATCGCGGCGTGCACCTCGTCGGCGATGTCCGGGTCGCCCACGACCACGAGATCGTGCAGAAAGTGGCCGTCGTCGGGCTCGTTCTCGGCGGCGGCGAGCGTGGCGAAGTCCGAGGCGTTGACGCGGAAGCGCAGGGCCGCCTCGCCCGCGGCGGGCACCGGGACGAACCGGCGGCCGCTGTAGCGGAAGGCCATCACGAGGCCGGCGTCGCGCACCTCGATGGAGAAGGGCCGGTCGCCGAGATGCTCGAACACCGTCACGGGCAGGCGCCGGCGCACCATCAGGTTGAGCACCGCGGCCACGACGGCCGACGAGGGTACGCGCGGGAGCTTGCGGACGAGCGTGCGGATGGGCCGCGGGAGCACCGCGCGCCGCCGCACGCCCAGCGGCGGCATGATGGGGCCATTCATTGAAAATCCAGCCTAGCGCCGGGGCCGGAAAATGTGTTGAGGCAGATCAGCCGCGCGCGCTTCGGGCGCGAAGCCTTCTCGCATTCGAGAAGATCGCCACCGTCGCCGTCGCGGCCACGGTGGCGAGCGAGAACGAGGCCACGATGCCCAGCTCGACCACCGTCGCGCTCACCACGAAGAAGAAGGCGATGAAGCCGGAGAGCCCCGTGATGAAGCCGCGCTGCAGCCGGGCGAGCGCGTCCGGCCCGTAGAGCGCGATCGTGAACGGCGGCATGATCGATCCGGTGATCGGCAGCGAGAGCAGGATCCCGCTGACGGTCGGCCCCAGCGCGGAGGCGCCGAAGAGGATCGCCGCGGCGAGTGCCAGCGCGGCGCCCAGGCGAAGCCACAGCTCGACGGGCGGGATCTCGGGAAGCGCCGTGGCGCTTCGCGGGTGCGGCAGGAATTTCCCCATGGCCGCGAGGCCCGCCACCGCGATCAGGAGCGCCAGCGTCGGCGTGAGCGGAAGCCAGCCCACGCTCGCGGAAACGCAAGCGAAGGCGGCCCAGCCCGCCGCGAGCCCCGCCACCGCCCCGACGGCGCGCCCGGCGAAGGAGAACGCGAGCATGTGCGCCGACTGCCCGGCCACGGCGGCCATCGTCACGAGCGCCGAGCGCGCGGCGAACTCGGGGCCGTGGTCGATCGCGAGATAGAGCGTGATCGGCCCGCCGATCATCGGGAAGCCGCCCAGCCAGCCGGAGACCGCGTGGCCCCAGCGCCGCGCCGCCAGGCTCGCGAGCCACACCGCGAAGGGCACCAGCGCGAGCTTGAGGAGGGTGAGCGCGCTCAGGGTCGGTTGCCGCCGGCCACCATGCGGTACTCGTAGAGGCGGCACTCGATGGCGCCGTTGTAGAGCACGGTGCGCTTCGTGGCGGAGAGGCGGATGAGCTTCGGCAGGTCCGGGTCGCCGGAGAAGATGTAGGCGGTCCAGCCCGCGAACTTCTGCTTGAGGAGGTGGCCGAGTTCCGGGTAGAACTTCGCGAGCTCTTCCTTCTCGCCCAGCCGCACGCCGTAGGGCGGGTTGGTCACGAGGAGCCCCGAGGACGCGGGGGCGGAGAGCTCGAGGAGGTTCGCCTGCTTGAGCGAGACCACGCCTTCCAGGCCCATGTCGCGCAGGTTCGCGCGCGCGTTGTCGAGGGTTCGCCCGTAGAGGTCGGAGCCGTGGATGGCGCGCGGCCCCACCGGCTGCGCACGCGCGGAGGAGGCCTCCTTCACCTTTTCCCAGGCGGCCGGGTCGAAGCGCGTGAGGCGCTCGAAGCCGAAGGGCCGGCCGCGGCCGGGCGCGAGGCCCAGAGCCATCTCCGCCGCCTCGACGAGGATCGTGCCCGCGCCGCACATGGGATCGAGGAGCGGCTGCTCCGGCGTCCATCCGGACAGCTTGAGGAGCCCCGCGGCGAGGTTCTTCTTGAGCGGCGCCTCGCCCGTCTTGTCGCGCCGCCCGCGCTTGAAGAGCGGCTCGCCGCTCGTGTCGAGGTAGAGCGTGCACCACTTCGCGTCGAGGAAGGCGTGCACGCGCACGTCGGGCTCGCGCGTCGCCACGTCCGGGCGCCGGCCGAGGGCCTCGCGGAAGACGTCGGCCACCGCGTCCTTCACCTTCAGGGTGATGAAGTCCAGGCTCTTCACCGGCGCCTTCACCGCGTTGGTCTCGACCTTGAAGGTGCGCTCCACGCCGAAGTGCGCGTGCCAGCGGACGCGCTTCGCGCCCTCGTAGATGTCGTTCTCGTTGCGATAGTCGAACTTGGAGACGCGCACGAGGATGCGCGTGGCGAGGCGCGATTCCAGGTTGGCCGCGTAGGCCAGCTCGAAGGGTCCCTCGAACTCCACGCCCGCCTCCCCCGCGCGGACCTCCGTCGCGCCGAGGGCTGATAGCTCTTCCGCCAGCGCCCCCGCGAGCCCGCGCGGGCAGGTGGCGTAGAACTGCACCGCCGAGGGCTCCTTGCGGGTCACGGTCACGGCCGGCGCGGAGGCGGTCTTGCGGCGGGTCAGCGTGGCCATGGGGAAGCGGTGTCGGACACCGTAGAATGACGGGCTTGCGGGGAGGAACTTCCCCGCCAGGCGCCGCTCTATGCGTTGGTCTCCCGAGATTCTACCGTGATGTCCCGCCTCCTCCGGGCCCTTGCCCTCCTCCTCGCCCTGGCCCCGGCCGCCCAGGCCGCGCCCGTGCGCACCGAGCACGTCGAGGCCGAGCTCGTGGCCGAATCGGCCGCCGCCGCGCCGGGCCGGCCCGCCACCGTGGGCCTGCGCCTGAAGATGGACGAGCACTGGCACACCTACTGGAGGAATCCGGGCGACTCGGGGCTGCCCACGAAGATCCGCTGGACGCTCCCCGATGGCTGGAAGGCCGGGCCCATCCAGTGGCCCTATCCCGAGGCGCAGCGCGTGGGTCCCCTCATGAACTACGGCTACTCCGACGAGGTGCTGCTCCTCGTCGAGCTCACGCCGCCGGCCGACGCGAAGCCCGGCCCCGTCGCGATCAGGGCGGATGCCGATTGGCTCGTCTGCAAGGACATCTGCATTCCCGAGAAGGCCTCCCTCTCCCTGCCGTTCGCGGTGGCCGCGGGCGAGCCGCCGGCCGCGGCCGGGAACGCCGCGCTCTTCTCGAAGGCGCGCGCCCGCCTTCCCGTGGCCGTCTCCGGCTGGAGCGCGGAATCGGCCATCGCCGGCACGAAGCTCACGCTGCGCGTGCTGCCGCCCGCGGGCGGGGTGGCGCCGGCCAAGGTGTCGTTCTTCCCCTTCCGCGAGAACTTCGTCGACCATCCCGCGCCGCAGGCGCTCGTGCGCGACGGCAACGGCGTGCGGCTCGAGGTGAAGCTCGTGGAGCCCGTGCCCGCGGACGTGAAGGAGGTCGCTGGCCTGCTCGTGGCCGAGAGCTCCTGGCCGTCCCACGCCGGGCGCAAGGCGGTGGAGATCGCGATGCCCGTGGTCGCCACGCTGCCCGCGATTGCCGCACCGGTCGGCGCGCCCGCGGGAGAGGCCGGCGCCAGCCTCGCGCTCGCCCTCTTCTTCGCGCTCGCGGGCGGGCTCCTGCTCAACCTCATGCCTTGCGTGTTCCCGGTGCTGGGCATCAAGGTGATGGGTTTCGTGCGCCACGCCCACGGCGACGCGCGCGCGCTGTGGATGCAGGGCGCCGTCTTCTCGGCGGGCGTGCTCGCGTCCTTCCTCGCGCTGGCGGGATTGCTGCTGGCGCTTCGCGCAGGCGGGACCGAGCTCGGCTGGGGATTCCAGCTGCAGTCGCCGGCCTTCGTGACGCTCCTCGCCGCCCTCTTCTTCCTCATGGCGTTGAACCTCTTCGGCGTCTTCGAGTGGGGCGGCTTCGCGCAGTCGATCACCTCGAACCTGAGCGCCAGGGGCCGCTACGCCGACGCCTTCCTCGCCGGCGTGCTCGCCACCGTGGTCGCCACGCCGTGCACGGCGCCGTTCATGGGCGCGGCCGTGGGCTTCACGCTCGCGCAGCCGGCGCCCGTGTCGCTCGCGGTGTTCGCGATGCTGGGCGCGGGAATGGCCCTTCCCGTGCTCGCGCTCTCGTTCTTCCCGCAGGCGCTCAGGAAGCTGCCGAAGCCGGGGCCGTGGATGGAGACCTTCAAGCAGGTGATGGCCTTCCCGCTCTTCGCCACCGTCGTCTGGCTCGCCTGGGTGCTGGGCGCGCAGGCCGGCAACGACGCCGTGATCTCGCTGCTGGCGGGCCTGCTGGCGCTGGGCATCGGCGCCTGGATCTACGGCCGCTGGGCGCGCTCCGAGGGCTTCGCGCGCTTCGCGTTCGCCGCGGCCTTCGCCGCCGCCGGGCTCTGGCTTGCGTGGCCCGGCGCGGAGGCCGCCCCCGAGAAGACGGGCGCGGCTCCCGCCGCGAAGCCGGGCGAGATCGCCTGGCAGGCCTGGTCTCCCGAGAGGCTCGCCGAGCTGCGCGCCGCCGGCACGCCGGTGTTCGTCGACTTCACCGCCGCCTGGTGCGTCACCTGCCAGGTGAACAAGCGCGTGGCGCTCAACCGCGAGGAGGTCGTGAAGGCACTGGCCGCGCGCGGCGTGGTGGCGCTGAAGGCCGACTGGACCAACCACGACCCGCGGATCACCGCCGCGCTCGCCGAGCTGGGCCGCAACGCCCTTCCCGTCTACGCCCTCTACGCTCCCGGGCAGTCGCAGCCGAGGCTGCTGCCCGAGGTGCTCACCGCATCCCTCGTCGTCGACGAGATCTCGAAGCTGCCGGCCGCCCCCGCGGTCGCCCATTCAAACCCGACTGTCCGCTGATCACGGAGAACCCGCCATGTCCACCAGGATTGCCTCCCTCATCGCCTTCCCCCTCGCCTCGCTCTTCGCCGCCGGCGCCCTCGCGGCGGCCGTCGTCGGCCAGCCCGCGCCGGCCTTCAGCGTGAAGGACATCGCCGGCAAGACCGTGAGCCTGGCGGACTTCAAGGGCAAGACGGTCGTGCTCGAGTGGCACAACTTCGGCTGCCCGTTCGTGCAGAAGCACTACAACAGCGGCAACATGCAGGGCATGCAGAAGAACTTCTCCGGCCAGGTGGTGTGGCTCGCCGTGAACTCCACGGAGCCCGGGCACCAGGATTACGTGAAGCCGGCGGCGATCCGGAAGAAGCTCAACGAGATGGGCGCCGTTCCCGCCGCCTACCTGATGGACGAGTCGGGCGAGATGGGCAAGGCCTACGGCGCGAAGGTGACGCCGCACATGTTCATCGTCGACCCGAGCGGCAAGGTGGTCTACAACGGGGCCATCGACGACAAGCGCTCCGCCGACGTGAAGGACATGCGCACCGCGAATAACTTCGTCTTCGCGGCCCTGATGGACCTGAAGAACGGCAAGCCGGTGGCCATCGCCTCCAACGCGCCCTACGGCTGCACCATCAAGTACCGCTAGCCCCCGCGCATCGCCCTCCCCGAAGGCCCGCCGCGCGCGGGCCTTCGCGTTTTGGGGCCCCGGCTTTCCGCGAACTTGAAATATATCAAGGCCGGCTTTTTAAAGCTGCATATGATGTGCATCTTATAAGAGGTGCACCCCGTTTTCAGCTCGATACCCCTTCGGGGGGAAAGGAAAAAGCCGCCATGCAACCCACCCGC
>JAHCLE010000061.1 GCA_026125445.1 Burkholderiales bacterium | reverse complement strand
CGTGCGGGCGAGCGAGAAGATGCAGGTGAACATCGACACCGGGATGCCCAGCGCGCGCTGCACGATGCCGGAGTAGAAGTCGACGTTGGGATAGAGCTTGCGGGAGACGAAGTACTCGTCCTCGAGCGCCACCTTCTCGAGCGCCATCGCGAGCTTGAAGAGCGGGTCGTCGTGCAGCCCGAGCTCGTCGAGCACCTCGCGGCAGGTCGCCTGCATGAGCTTGGCGCGCGGGTCGTAGTTCTTGTAGACGCGGTGGCCGAATCCCATGAGCTTCACGCCGGAGTTCTTGTCCTTCACCTTCTTCACGAACTCGCCGAGCTTCTCGACGCCGCCCTCCTTCTGCAGGTCCATGAGCATCTGAAGCGCCGCCTCGTTGGCGCCGCCGTGCGCGGGGCCCCAGAGGCAGGCGATGCCCGAGGCGATGCACGCGAAGGGGTTGGCCCCCGAGGAGCCCGCCAGCCGCACCGTCGAGGTGGAGGCGTTCTGCTCGTGGTCGGCGTGCAGGATGAGGATGCGGTCCAGGGCCCGCACCAGCACCGGGTTGACCTGGTACTCCTCGGCCGGCACGCCGAACATCATGCGCATGAAGTTGGAGGTGTAGTCGAGGTCGTTCTTCGGGAACATGAACGGCTGGCCGACGCTGTACTTGTAGGCCATCGCGACGATGGTCGGCAGCTTCGCGATGAGGCGGAACGCCGAGATCTCGCGGTGCGAGGCGTTGTTGATGTCCAGCGAGTCGTGGTAGAAGGCCGAGAGCGCGCCCACCACGCCCACCATCACCGACATGGGGTGCGAGTCGCGCCGGAAGCCCTGGTAGAGGCGCGCCAGCTGCTCGTGGACCATCGTGTGAACCACGACGGTGCGGTCGAACTCCTTCTTCTGCGCGGCGTTCGGCAGCTCGCCATTGAGGAGCAGGTAGCACACCTCGAGGAAGTCGCAGTGCGTGGCGAGTTGCTCGATCGGGTAGCCGCGGTACATCAGGACCCCCGCGTCGCCGTCGATGTAGGTGATCTTCGAGCTGCAGCTGGCGGTCGACAGGAACCCCGGGTCGTAGGTGAACTTCCCGGTCTTTCCGTACAGGGCCCGGATGTCGATCACGTCCGGTCCGACCGTGCCGCCGTAGACCGGCAGTTCCAGCGTCTTGCCGTCGTCGTAGGTCAGCGTCGCCTTGCCTTTCGCGTCCATGCGTGTCTCCCAGTGACCGCCTCAGGCGGCCTTCAGTCGTTGCAAAAGCGGCTGCAGGGCCGGGTCGGGGCAGTCGCGCCGCCCCATCACGAGGTCCAGAAGATCGTTGTCCGGCATCGCGAGAAGTTTCGCGAGGCCTCCTGCATCCGAATCGTCCAGCTCTTCCCCGCATTCCGCCCAGAACCGCCCGAGCACGATGTCGAGCTCGAGCAGCCCGCGGCGGCTGCGCCACCTGAGCCGTTGCAACTCTCGCGAGCGCACGGCTTCGCTTTCCTTCATACGGCCCGCCGGACCATCAGCTCCTTGATCCTGCCGATGGCGAGCGTCGGGTTGAGCCCCTTCGGGCACACGTCCACGCAGTTCATGATCGTGTGGCAGCGGAAGAGGCGGTAGGGGTCCTCGAGGTCGTCGAGGCGCTCGTTCACCGCCTGGTCGCGGCTGTCGGCGATGAAGCGGTATGCATTGAGCAGGCCCGCGGGGCCCACGAACTTGTCCGGGTTCCACCAGAACGACGGGCAGGAGGTCGAGCAGCACGCGCACAGGATGCACTCGTAGAGCCCGTCGAGCTCCGAGCGCTCCGCGGGCGACTGCAGCCGCTCCTTCTCGGGCATGGGCCGGCCGTCGACGACGTAGGGCCGGATCGAGTGGTACTGGTCGAAGAACTGCGTCATGTCGACGACGAGGTCGCGCACGATCGGCAGGCCCGGCAGCGGCTTGATGACCACCGGCTCGGAGAGCTCCGAGAGCTTGGTGACGCAGGCGAGCCCGTTCTTGCCGTTGATGTTCATGGCGTCCGACCCGCATACCCCCTCGCGGCAGGACCGGCGCAGCGAGAGCGTGTCGTCGATACCCTTGATGCGCACCAGCGCGTCGAGCAGCATCCGGTCGGCGGGCCCCATGGCCACGTCGTAATCCTGGAAGTACGGCCGGGCGTCCTTGTCGGGGTCGTATCTCTGGATCCGGAATTTCATGGGACGAAAGTCCTATATCAGCGGCAGTGTCGGGGATGGCGGAGGCGCCGTTCTTGCGGTAGCGCAACCTCCGCCCATTTCGTCCCGGTCAGTAGACCCGGGCCTTGGGCTCGATCGAATCCACGGTGAGGGGCTTGAGGTTGACCGGCTTGTAGGCCAGGCGGTCGCCCTCCCGGTACCAGAGGGTGTGCTTGAGCCAGCTGGCGTCGTCGCGGGCGTGGAAGTCCTCGCGGTCGTGGGCGCCGCGCGTCTCCTTGCGGGCCTCGGCGGAGACCATCGTGGCGCGCGCCACCTCGTAGAGGTTCTCGAGCTCGAGGGCCTCGACGCGCGCGGTGTTGAACACCTTCGACTTGTCCTTGATCTCGGTGCGCGCCAGGCGATCGCCCAAGGCCCGGATCTTCGCCACGCCCTGGACGAGCAGGTCCGGGAAGCGGAAGACGCCGCAATGCGCCTGCATGGTCCGCTGGATCTCGTCGCGGATCGCGGAGACGTCCTCGCCGCCCTTCTGGCCGTCCAGGCGCGCCAGGCGGGCGAGCGCCTCGTCGCCGGCCCCGGCGGGGAGCGCCGGATGGGCGCCGCCCTGCGCGCGGATGTACTCGGCCATGCTCATGCCGGCACTCTTGCCCATCACGAGGAGGTCGGTGAGCGAGTTGGTCCCGAGGCGGTTGGCGCCGTGGATGGAGGCGCACCCGCACTCCCCGGCCGCGTACAGGCCCGGCACGACCGAGGCGGAGCTGCCCCCCGCCGGGACCACGACCTCGCCGCGGTAGTTGGTCGGGATGCCGCCCATCTGGTAGTGCGCCGTCGGCACCACCGGGATCGGGTCCCGGGCGCAGTCGACGTTGGCGAACTTGAGCGCGATCTCGCGGATTCCGGGCAGGCGCTTGTCGATGACCTCGGGCCCGAGGTGGTCGAGCTTGAGCAGGATGTGGTCGGCGTGCTCGCCGGCGCCCCTGCCCTCCTTGATCTCGGTGGCCATGGCGCGCGAGACGACGTCGCGCGAGGCGAGGTCCTTCATCGTGGGCGCGTAGCGCTCCATGAAGCGCTCGCCGTTCCTGTTGAGCAGGATCCCGCCCTCGCCGCGCACGCCCTCGGTGATGAGGACGCCCGCGCCCGCCACCCCGGTCGGGTGGAACTGCCAGAACTCCAGGTCCTGCAGCGGGATGCCGGCGCGCGCGGCCATGCCCAGGCCGTCGCCGGTGTTGATGAAGGCGTTCGTGGACGAGGAGAAGATGCGCCCCGCCCCGCCGGTGGCGAAGAGCGTGGCCTTGCCCTGGAAGAGCACCGTCTCGCCCGTCTCCATCTCGAGGGCGGTCACCCCGAGGACGGTGCCGTCGGCGCCGCGCACCAGGTCGAGGGCCATCCACTCGACGAAGAACTGCGTCCGGGCGAGGACGTTCCTCTGGTACAGCGTGTGCAGCATCGCGTGGCCGGTGCGGTCGGCCGCGCAGCACGAGCGCTGCACGGGGCGCTCGCCGAAGTTCTGCGAGTGGCCGCCGAACGGGCGCTGGTAGATGGTGCCGTCGTCGTTGCGGTCGAAGGGCATCCCGAAGTGCTCGAGCTCGATGACCACCTCGGGCGCCATGCGGCACATGAACTCGATCGCGTCCTGGTCGCCCAGCCAGTCCGACCCCTTGATGGTGTCGTACATGTGCCAGTGCCAGCTGTCCTCGCCCATGTTGCCGAGCGCGGCGCCCACCCCGCCCTGGGCGGCCACGGTGTGCGAGCGCGTCGGGAAGACCTTGGAGAGCACGGCGACCTTGAGCCCCGCGTTGGAGAGCTCGAGCGCGGCGCGGAGGCCGGAGCCTCCCGCGCCCACGATCACCGCGTCGAATTTGCGTACGGCAAGCGCCATTTCAGCGGCCCCAGAGGATGGACACGGACCAGACGAGGTAGAAGACGAGCGCGGTGCCCGCCAGCGCCTGCAGCGCGAGGCGAATCCCCGTCGGCTTCACGTAGTCCATGATGATGTCGCGCACGCCCACCCAGGCGTGGTACAGGAGCGCGAGGAGGAAGAGCATCGTCGCCAGGCGCACGAAGGAGCCGGAGAAGAGCCCCTTCCAGTCGGCCCAGCTCGCCGGCGGGCACCACGCGAGAAGCGCCACCAGGAAGACGGTGTAGGCGGCCATGACGACCGCGGTGAGGCGCTGCAGCAGCCAGGCCGACAGGCCGTAGTGCGCGCCGACGGGGTTCTTGGCGTAGCCGCTCACCAGATCCTCCAGGCCAGAAGGAGCGTGGAAAGGGCGCCGGCGGCGAACACCAGCTTCGCCGAGGCGCGGGCGGGCTCCTTGGCCACGCCCAGGTGCAGGTCGAGCAGCAGGTAGCGGATGCCCGCGAAGAAGTGGTGCAGGTAGAGCCACGCGAACGCGAGGACGACGACCTTGACCGCGGGGTCGGCGAACACGCCGCGCCAGCGCAGCCACCCCTGCTCCGAGGCGAGCGTCGACTGCAGCAGCCAGAGCAGGACGGGCAGGACGGGGAAGAAGAGCAGCGCGCCGGAGATGCGGTGGAAGATCGAGACGAGCCCCGGGACGGGCAGGTGCGCGAGGTTGAGATCGTAATATTTCGGTCTCTGCTTTTGCGCAGTCGTCATTGTCCGGTCCTGGGTGTCGTTGCGGCGGCCCGGCGCGGTCGGTCGTGGGGCGGTACCCCGTTCCCGCGACGCCGGAAGCCCGGCGATTCTACCGTGGATTTGCTGCGCCCGCACATCGCGATACCCCCTCGACCCCGCGGGGATTCGGGTTTTCCCGCAGGCGCCGCGGGCGCCTCACGCGAGCTCGTTGTAATAGGAGAATCCGTCGGTGAGGCAAAGGCCCCTTCGCCACTCCACGGGCATGTCGCCGTAGGTGAAGGCGATGCGGTCGACGCAGAGCAGCGGCGTGCCGGCGGCCACGCGCAGGTGCGCGGCCACGCCGGGCTCGGCCGCCACCGCGCGGATGCGCTCCTCGGCGCGGATCATGCGCAGCCCGTAGGCCGCCTCGTAGAAGCTGTACATCGACCCCTTGAACTCCTCGAGCCGGGGAACGGTGAGGCCGGGGAAGCGCGCCGCCGCCAGCACGATCTCGTCGAGGATGAGCGGGCGGTCCTGGAACTCGAGGATGCGCTTGATCGCGTGCACCGGCGCGCCCGCCTTGATCGCGAGCGCGCGCGCGATCTCGCCGCTGGCGCGGCCCTTGCGCACCTCGAGCAGCACGTTGTGCGGCGTGAGCTTCTGCCCGCTGTCGGGCATCACGCGCAGGAACCGGTACTGGTAGCTCGGCTCGCTGTGCGAGGCGACGAATGTGCCCTTCCCCTGTCGGCGCACCAGGATGTGCTCGCTCGCGAGCTCGTCGATCGCCTTCCTCACCGTGCCCTGGCTCACGCGGAAGCGCGCGGCGAGCTCGATCTCGGAGGGGATGGCCTCCCCGGGCTTCCACTCGCCGGCCACGAGGCTCTGCGTGATCAGGATCTTGATCTGCTCGTAGAGCGGCCGGAAGGACGGCGACGGCAGGGTCTCGGACATGCCCGGATCCTACCACGGACGGGGCCGATCCTTTGTCTTATATAAGATACAAGTCCTGTTGACACCCCGCCGCGGCGCGGCGTAGCATGCTGCGCAGCAGCAAGCGCTTTCCGGCGCCCTCGCCGGGCCAGGCGCCCCAAGTTGTTTTCCTGCAAAATCAGAGGCTTGCCGCCATGACGCCCTACTTCCGCCCGCGCCGCTCGATGCTCTACGTGCCCGGGTGCAACACGCGCTACCTCAACAAGGCGCGCACCCTCAAGGTGGACTCGGTGATCCTGGACCTGGGCGACCCGATCCTGGTGGAGGCGAAGGAGGAATCGCGTCGCAACGTGGTCGAGGCGGTGCTCGCCGGGGGATACGGCCGGCGCGAGGTGGTCGTGCGCGTGAACGACCTCGACTCGCCGTGGGGCCGCGACGACGTGAAGGCCGTGGCCAACATCGGCGCCGACGCCATCCTCTTCCCCAACATCGAGTCGAAGGCCGACGTCGAGCAGGCGCTCTCCGCCCTGGACGCCGCGGGCGGCCGCCACCTGCCCATCATGGTGATGGTGGAAAGCCCCCTCGCGGTGCTGCGCGCGGAGGAGATCGCCGCCGCCTCCGAGCGCATCGCCTGCGTGGTGATGGCCACCTCCGACCTCATCACCCAGCTGCACGCCCGGCGCACGCCCGACCGCATCGCGCTGCAGTACTCCCTCTCGCGCGTGCTGCTGGCGGCGCGCGCCTTCGACCGCTCGGTGGTCGACGGGATCTCCACGGACCTGAAGGACATGCAGTCCTTCGAGTACGCCTGCCGGCTCGCCCGCGACCTGGGCTTCGACGGCAAGAGCCTCGTCCACCCCTTCCAGCTGCCCTACTGCAACGACGCCTTCACGCCCAAGCCGCACGACCTCGCCTCCGCCACGGAGCTCATCGGCGCCCTCGAGCAGGCGCACCGCGAGGGGCGCGGCGTCGTGGTCGTGAACGGCCGCCTCATCGAGCACCACCACCTCAAGGCCGCGCGGCGGCTCCTGGCCCTCGCGGACATGATCAAGAGCCTCGAGGCCGGCCAGTGAGCGAGGGCGTTGCCGTCGCCCCCGGCTCGCGCCCGCGCGAGGGCTGGTTCTTCGAGGACTACGCGCTCGGCCAGCGCTTCGGCCACGCCACGCCGCGAACGATCACCGCGGGCGACGCCGCCCTCTACATCGCGCTCACCGGGGCGCGCCAGCCCGTGCACTGCGCCGAGCCCGTGGCGCGCGCGCTGGGCCATCCGTCCTGCCCCGTGGACGACCTCCTCGCCTTCCACGTCGCCTTCGGCAAGACCGTGCCCGACATCTCGTACAACGCGGTGGCGAACCTGGGCTACGCGGACCTGCGCTTCCTCGAGCCCGTCTACGCCGGCGACACGCTCACGGCGCAGTCGCAGGTGATCGGCCTGAAGCAGAACTCCAGCGGCACGAGCGGCGTGGTCTGGGTCGGCTCGCGGGCGCTCAACCAGCACGGCCGCGAGGTGATCTCCTGGGCGCGCTGGGTCATGGTGAACAAGCGGGATGCCGCCGCCCCCGCCCCGGCGGCCGTGGTGCCGGAGCTGCCGGGGGAAGTCGGGCCCGCGCGCTTCGCGATCCCGGCGTTCCTGCGGCCCCGGTCGCTCGATCCGGCCGCCACGGGCGGCTCGCGCCTGTGGGAGGACTACGCGCCCGGCGAGACGATCGACCACCCGGGCGCCATCACCGTGGAGGAAGCCGACCACATGCTCGCCACGCGCCTGTACCAGAACACGGCGCGCGTGCACTTCGACGCCTTCTCGGCGGCATCGGGGCCGTTCGGCAAGCGCCTGGTCTACGGAGGCCACGTGATCTCGCTCGCGCGCGCTCTCTCCCACGACGGGCTCGAGAACGCCTTCGCCATCGCCGCCATCCACGGCGGCGTCCACGCCAACCCCACGTTCGCCGGCGACACGATCGCGGCCCGCTCCGTGGTCACCTCCCGCGACGAGATCCCGGGCCGCGACGACGTGGGGGCGCTGCGCGTGCGCCTGCTCGCCGCCAAGAACGTCCGCCTGGCCGGGCTCGCCACGCCCGCGCCGGGGGCGAAGGACCCGGCCGTGGTCCTCGACCTCGACCTCTCGCTCCTCGTCCCGCGCCGCCGCTAGCGCCTAGAATACGAATCCTCCCCTCCGGAAGAACCTCCCCATGCCCGCCCCCGTCCACCCCAAGGAAGCCCTGTTCGCCGGCGAGAAGCCCTTCCCCGTGATCCCGGCCTGCGAGCACTTCGCCGGATCCGAGAAGCTCATCACCAAGGCCCTCGACCTCCAGGAGCGACTGGGCGCCGTCTTCGACATCACCTGCGACTGCGAGGACGGGGCCGAGGCCGGCCGCGAGAAGGAGCACGCGGAGATGATCGTGGGTCTCCTGCACTCCCCGGCCAACCGCTTCGCCATGGCCGGCGCGCGCATCCACGACTACACCCACAAGCACTGGAAGAAGGACGTCGACATCCTCGTGGGAGGCGCGGGCGCCGTGATCGCCTACGTGACGATCCCGAAGTGCACCTCCGTGGCCCAGGCCGCCACGATGATCGACTACATCCAGGCGACGGCGAAGAAGAAGAGGTTGAAGCGCGTCGTCCCGATCCACGTGCTGGTCGAGACGCACGGGGCGCTTCACGACGCCTGGGAGATCGCGCAGCTTCCCGGCGTGCAGGTCCTCGACTTCGGCCTGATGGACTTCGTGAGCGGCCACCATGGCGCCATCCACGCCTCCAATATGCGCTCGCCCGGCCAGTTCGAGCACCCGCTGGTCGCCCGTGCCAAGTCCGACGTGGTCGCCGCGGCGCTCGCCCACGGCGTGGTGCCCGCGCACAACGTGTCGCTCGACCTCAAGAACGCCTACAACGTCTTCCGCGACGCCTGGCGCGCGAGGAACGACTTCGGCTTCCTGCGCATGTGGAGCATCCACCCCTCCCAGGTGCAGCCCATCGTCGACGCCATGAAGCCCGACCTGAACGAGGTCGCCACCGCGGCGGCCATCCTCCTCGAGGCCCAGGAAGCGAACTGGGGCCCCATCCAGTTCGACGGCGAGCTGCACGACCGCGCCACCTACCGCTACTTCTGGGAGCTGCTCCAGAAGGCGCGCATCACGGGCGTCAAGATGCCCGAGGATGCCGCGCAGGCCTTCTTCGACTGAGGGAAGAACGATGACCGCCACGACCCCCGGCGCGAGGTTCCGCGCCGCCCTGAAGGAAGAGAAGCCGCTGCAGGTCCCCGGGGCCATCTGCGCCTACCACGCCCACCTCGCCAAGGCCTCGGGCTTCAAGGCGATCTACCTCTCGGGCGGGGGTGTCGCCGCCGGCTCCCTGGGGCTTCCGGACCTGGGCATCTCCAACCTCGACGACGTGCTCACGGACGTGCGCCGCATCACCGACGTGTGCGACCTGCCGCTGCTCGTGGACGTGGACACCGGGTTCGGGTCCAGCGCCTTCAACGTGGCGCGCACCGTGAAGAACCTCATCAAGGCGGGCGGCGCGGCCCTGCACATCGAGGACCAGGTGGGCGCCAAGCGCTGCGGCCACCGTCCCGGCAAGGAGCTCGTCTCGAAGCAGGAGATGGTCGACCGCGTGAAGAGTGCCGCCGACGCGAAGACCGACGCCGACTTCTTCATCCTGGCGCGCACCGACGCGCTGGCCGTGGAGGGGCTGCAGGCGGCTATCGACCGCGCCTGCGCGTGCGTGGAAGCCGGCGCCGACGGCATCTTTCCCGAGGCCATCACGGACCTCGGGATGTACCGCGAGTTCAAGGCCGCCGTGAAGGTCCCGGTGCTCGCCAACATCACCGAGTTCGGCCAGACGCCGCTCTTCACGGTGCAGGAGCTCGCGAGCGCCAACGTCGATATCGCCCTCTACCCGCTCTCGGCCTTCCGCGCGATGAACAAGGCCGCGCTCGGCGTCTACGCGGCGCTGCGCAGGGAGGGCACGCAGAAATCCGTGGTCGGCGCGATGCAGACCCGCGAGGAGCTGTACCACTACCTGGGGTATCACGAATTCGAGAAGAAGCTCGACGCCCTCTTCGCCAAGGCGAAGTAGAGGGCGCTCCGGCCCCGAACCCCCGTCCCCAACCGCCATCCGAGGATCCGCCATGTCCGAAGCCGCCGCCCCCTCCGCCCCGAAGCCGAAGAAGTCCGTCGCCCTCTCGGGCGTCACCGCGGGCAACACCGCCCTGTGCACCGTCGGCCGGACGGGCAACGATCTCCACTATTGCGGATACGACATCCTGGACCTGGCTGAGAAATGCGAGTTCGAGGAAGTGGCCCACCTGCTCGTGCACGGGAAGCTGCCGACCGCCGCCGAGCTCAAGGCCTACAAGACGAAGCTGCAGCGGCTTCGCGGCCTGCCGGTCGCGGTCCAGGACGTGCTCGAGTGCATCCCCGCCTCCACGCACCCGATGGACGTGCTGCGCACCGGCTGCTCCGCGCTGGGCGCGGTCCTCCCCGAGGGCGAGGACCACAAGCTCGCGCCCTCGCGCGACATCGCCGACCGGCTGATGGCCTCGTTCGGCTCGATGCTCCTCTACTGGTACCACTTCTCGCACTCGGGACGGCGCATCGAGGTCGAGACCGACGACGACTCCATCGGCGGGCACTTCCTGCACCTGCTGCACGGCCGGAAGCCCCCGGAGCTGTGGGTCCGCGCCATGCACACCTCCCTCATCCTCTACGCCGAGCACGAGTTCAACGCCTCCACCTTCACGGCGCGCGTCGTCGCGGGCACCAACTCCGACATGTACTCGGCCATCACCGCCGCCATCGGGGCGCTCAAGGGCCCGAAGCACGGCGGCGCCAACGAGTTCGCCTTCGACACCATCGGCCGCTACGACAACCCGGACGAGGCCGAGGCCGACATCGTGAAGCGCGTGGGCGAGAAGCAGGTGATCATCGGCTTCGGGCACCCCGTCTACACGATCTCCGACCCGCGCAACCAGGTCATCAAGGAGGTCGCGCGGACGCTCTCCAAGGACGCGGGCAACATGAAGCTCTTCGACATCTCCGCGCGCATCGAGGAGGTGATGTGGCGCGAGAAGAAGATGTTCCCGAACCTCGACTGGTTCAGCGCCACGAGCTACCACATGATGGGCGTGCCGACCTCGATGTTCACGCCGATCTTCGTCATCTCGCGCACCTCCGGCTGGTGCGCGCACGTGATCGAGCAGCGCATCGACGGCAAGATCATCCGCCCGAGCGCCAACTACACCGGGCCCGAGGACCTCGCCTTCGTCCCGATCGAGAAGCGCAAGTAAAGCGTTGAAAACGCCGATTGCCGCCGATGCCCCGCCGATTGCCGCAGATGGGTCTTGAGTGGAGTGGTGAGTTCGCGCTCGTCGTCGACTCACGACCGATCGCGGATATCACGAAAGCACAGCCCTTCATCGGCGGCAATCGGCGGGGCATCGGCGTTCATCGGCGCTCCCCGCATTAACCCGCAAGGAAGACAAAGTGTCCGCACATATCTCCAACGTCCGCCCCAAGCCCGACCAGGTCCTGGTCGACATCGCCGACTACGTCCTCAAGTACAAGGTGAAGAGCGCCGAGGCCTACGAGACCGCCCGCTACTGCCTCATGGACACGCTGGGCTGCGGCTTCGAGGCGCTCGAGTACCCCGCCTGCACCAAGATGCTGGGGCCCATCGTCCCCGGCACGGTCGTTCCCAACGGCGCGAAGGTGCCCGGCACGTCCTACCAGATGGACCCGGTGAAGGCCGCCTTCGACATCGGCGCCATGATCCGCTGGCTCGACTTCAACGACACCTGGCTCGCCGCCGAGTGGGGCCACCCCTCGGACAACCTGGGCGGCATCCTCGCCACGGCCGACTGGCTCTCCCGGAACGCCGTGGCCGCCGGGAAGAAGCCGCTCACGGTGAAGGACGTCCTCACGGGCATGATCAAGGCGCACGAGATCCAGGGCTGCATCGCGCTCGAGAACAGCTTCAACAAGGTGGGCCTGGACCACGTGGTGCTGGTGAAGGTGGCCTCCACGGCGGTGGTGGCCGAGATGCTGGGCCTCACGAGGGACGAGATCGTCAACGCGGTCTCGCTCGCCTGGGTGGACGGCCAGTCGCTTCGCACCTACCGCCACTCCCCCAACACCGGCTCGAGGAAGAGCTGGGCCGCGGGAGATGCCACCAGCCGCGCCGTTCGCCTGGCCCTCATCGCGAAGACGGGCGAGATGGGCTACCCCTCCGTCCTCACCGCGAAGACCTGGGGCTTCTACGACGTGCTCTTCAAGGGCAACCCGTTCCGCTTCCAGCGCAAGTACGGCAGCTACGTGATGGAGAACGTGCTCTTCAAGATCTCCTTCCCGGCCGAGTTCCACTCGCAGACGGCCGTCGAGGCCGCCATGACGCTGCACAAGGAGCTGGGCAAGCTCGGCAAGACCGCGGCCGACATCAAGCGCATCACGATCCGCACGCACGAGGCCTGCATCCGCATCATCGACAAGAAGGGACCGCTGGACAACCCGGCCGACCGCGACCACTGCATCCAGTACATGGTGGCCGTGCCGCTCCTCTTCGGCCGCCTCACCGCCGCCGACTACGAGGACGAGGTCGCGAAGGACCCGCGCATCGACGCGCTTCGCGACAGGATCGCGTGCGTGGAGGACCCGAAGTTCACGAAGGACTACCACGACCCGGACAAGCGCTCCATCGCCAACGGCCTCACGGTCGAGCTCTCCGACGGCAGGAAGCTCAAGGAGGTCGTGGTCGAGTACCCCATCGGCCACAAGCGCCGGCGCAAGGAGGGCATGCCGGTGCTGGTCGAGAAATTCCGGGTGAACCTCGCGCGCCGCTTCCCGGAGAAGCAGCGCAAGGCGATCCTGGACCTGTGCCTGGACGCCAAGCGCCTGGAGGCCACGCCGGTCAACGAGTTCGTCGACCTGATGGCCACCTGAGGAGGGCGGCGCCGCACCCGACCGGGGTCAATGCCCCGGCCGGCGCGGCAATGATGTAATCCGGCTTCGCCCGCCCGTCGCGGGCGCGACCGGGCCCCCGTCTAAGGGGGAGGAGAATCGCGGCGGAAGCGGGCCACGAGCCCCCGACCGCCGCCTGGAGGCGACATGACGAAGACATTCGCGATCATCGCGGCCGCCCTGACGCTGGGCGGCTGCGCCTCGACCTACCACCTCACCCTGATGCCACGGGACAGCGGGGTGCTGTACTACGGCACGCTGCAGGACGCCGGCGCGCGCGAGGGCGCCATCACCGTGACCATCGAGGACCGCACCTACACCGGCACGTGGGTGGAGGTGGTCTCCGACCGCTCCCAGGGCTACGCCACCGCCGGCGTCGGCGCCGGCCACCGCGGCTGGGCGATGGGCGGCTCCTTCTTCACCGTGGACAACCCGTCTGGCGGCGAGGCGAAGGCGCTGCTGCGCTCGGCCGACGGCGAGGGCCTGCGCTGCGACCTGCGCGGAGGCTACGGCCGCGCCGGCGGCGGCATGTGCTACGACGACCGCGGCCGCCCCTACGACGTCCAGATCCGCCCGGTGCCCGCTTCCTAGGCCCCTTCCCACAACCCGACCACGAACCCGAACGAGACCAAGATGCCCCACAACGCCTTCGACACGCTCAAGACCTTCCAGCCCGCCGCCGGCAAGTCCGGCCAGTTCTACTCGCTGCCGGCGCTCGCGGAGAAATTTCCCAACGTGAAGCGCCTGCCGGTGTCGATCCGCATCGTGCTGGAATCCGTGCTGCGCAACGTCGACGGCAAGAAGGTCTCCGAGGAGCACGTGAGGCAGCTCGCCAACTGGGGCGCCAACGCCGCGCGCACCGACGAGATCCCGTTCGTGCTCGCGCGCATCGTGCTGCAGGACTTCACTGGCGTGCCGCTGCTCGCCGACCTCGCCGCGATGCGCGGGGTGGCCGCGAAGATGGGCAAGAACCCCAAGGTGATCGAGCCGCTGGTGCCCGTGGACCTGGTGGTCGACCACTCCGTCCAGATCGATCACTACGGCGGGCCGGACGCGCTCGATCTCAACATGAAGCTCGAGTTCCAGAGGAACCGCGAGCGCTACGAGTTCATGAAGTGGGGCATGCAGGCCTTCGACACCTTCAAGGTCGTGCCCCCCGGCATCGGCATCGTGCACCAGGTGAACCTCGAGTACCTGGCGCGCGGCGTGCACCAGAAGGCGGGCGTGTACTACCCCGACACCCTGGTGGGGACCGACAGCCACACCACCATGATCAACGGCATCGGCGTGGTGGGCTGGGGCGTGGGCGGCATCGAGGCGGAGGCCGGCATGCTCGGCCAGCCGGTCTACTTCCTCACCCCGGATGTGGTGGGCGTGAACCTGACCGGGAGGCTGCGCGAGGGCGTCACGGCCACGGACTTCGCGCTCACCGTCACGGAGATGCTGCGCAAGGCGAAGGTCGTGGGCAAGTTCGTCGAGTTCTTCGGCGAGGGCGCCGGCACGCTCGCCGTGACCGACCGCGCCACCATCGCCAACATGGCGCCGGAGTACGGCGCCACCATGGGCTTCTTCCCCGTCGACGCGAAGACCATCGAGTTCTTCCGCAACACCGGGCGCACGGCCGACGAGGTCTCGGCGCTGGAGGCCTACTTCAAGGCGCAGGGGCTCTACGGCATGCCGAAGAAGGGCGAGCTCGACTACTCCACCGTCCTCGAGCTGGACCTCTCCTCCATCAAGCCCTCGGTCGCGGGGCCGAAGCGCCCGCAGGACCGCATCGACCTGCCGAACCTGAAGGCGAAGTTCACCGAGCTCTTCTCCAGGCCCGTGGCCGAGAACGGCTTCGCCAAGAAGGCGGAGGACCTCGGCAAGCGCGTGAAGGCTTCCGACGGCACCGACCTCGGCTCCGGCGACGTTCTCATCGCCGCCATCACCTCGTGCACCAACACCTCGAACCCGAGCGTGCTCATCGCCGCGGGTCTCCTCGCGAAGAAGGCGGTCGAGAAGGGCCTGGCGGTGAAGCCCCACATCAAGACCTCGCTCGCGCCGGGCTCGCGCGTGGTCACGGAGTACCTGAAGGCGGGCGGTCTCCTGCCCTACCTCGAGAAGCTCGGCTTCAGCGTGGCGGCCTACGGCTGCACGACCTGCATCGGCAACGCGGGGCCGCTGGCCGAGCCGGTGGAGAAGGCGGTCGTGGACAACGACCTCGTTTGCGCCGCCGTGCTCTCCGGCAACCGCAACTTCGAGGCCCGCATCCACGCCAACATCCGCGCCAACTTCCTCGCCTCCCCGCCGCTCGTGGTCGCCTTCGCGATCGCCGGCACCGTGTTGAAGGACCTCGAGCGCGACCCCGTGGGCCAGGGCAAGGACGGGCCGGTGTTCCTGAAGGACATCTGGCCGACCTCCGACGAGGTCCAGTCCCTCATGAAGTTCGCCCAGGATCCGGCCACGTTCGGCCGCCTGTACTCGAACCTCGCCAACGCCAACCCGCTGTGGGCCGGCATCAAGAGCGCCACGGGCCAGGTCTACGACTGGCCGAAGTCGACCTACATCGCCGAGCCGCCCTTCTTCCAGGGCTTCGGCATGAGCGCGGGCAAGGCCGCGGACGTGAAGGGCGCGCGCGTGCTGGGCATCTTCGGCGATTCCGTCACCACCGACCACATCTCGCCCGCCGGCTCCATCAAGGACACCTCCCCGGCCGGCAAGTACCTCATCGGCAACGACGTCATGAAGCCGGACTTCAACAGCTACGGCGCGCGCCGCGGCAACCACGAGGTCATGATGCGCGGCACCTTCGCCAACGTGCGGGTGAAGAACCTCATGATCCCGCCGAAGGCCGACGGCACGCGCGTCGAGGGGGGCGTGACGCTCCTGCAGCCCGCCGGCGAGCAGATGCCCATCTACGACGCCGCCATGAAGTACATCGCGGCCGGAACGCCCACGGTGGTCTTCGGGGGCGAGGAGTACGGCACGGGGTCGTCGCGCGACTGGGCGGCCAAGGGCACGCAGCTGCTGGGCGTGAAGGCGGTGGTGGCGAGGAGCTTCGAGCGCATCCACCGCTCCAACCTGGTCGGAATGGGCGTGCTGCCCTGCCAGTTCAAGGGCACGGACTCCGCGGAGTCGCTCGGCATCAGGGGCGACGAGACGATCGACGTGGTCGGCCTCGAGGGCGGCATCCGCCCGCAGATGGACGTGACCCTGGTGATCCACCGCAAGGACGGCAGCCGCAAGGAAGTCCCGGTGCTGCTGCGCATCGACACGCCCATCGAGGTGGACTACTACCTGCACGGCGGGATCCTGCCGTTCGTGCTGCGGGAACTCGTGGCCGCCTGACGCCGCCATCGACTTCCTGGCCACCCCGCTGCCCGCCGGCTGGGCCCTCGCGACGTGGATCGTCGCGGCGGTCCTGCTGGCGCGCTCGGCGCGGCGCGCGCCCTGGGGGCTGCTCGCGGAGGATTTCCGCCTCCACGGCTGGCTGGGCTCCGTCTTCGCGATCGCGCTGGCGTGGCTGCTGTCGGCGCGGCTGGCGGGCGGGCTCTCGCTGCACCTGCTCCTGACTCCCCTCGTGGCGCTGATGTTCGGGCGCCACCTCGCCGTCGTGGCCGCCGTGCCGGCGCTCGCCGCCGTGCTCCTGTGGCACGGGGGCGACTGGACAGGCGCGGGGGCGACGTGGCTCCTGGCCGCGTGGCTTCCGGCATCGGTCCTCGAGACGCTGCGGCTCGCGGCCGACCGCTGGGTGCCGCGCAACCCCTTCACCTTCATCTTCCTCGCGGGATTCTTCTCGCCGGGAGCGGCCTACGTGGCCACGGTGCTCGCGGCCTTCGCGGCGCACCACGCGGCCGGGACCGCCGACTGGCCGGCACTGGCCGACGGCTTCCTGCCCTTCGGGCTCCTGCTCGCGTGGGGCGAGGCCTTCCTCTCGGGGCTGCTCACCGCGATCTTCACGGTCTACGAGCCGCGCTGGATGGCGACCTTCGACGACGCGCGCTACCTGAAGCCCCCGCCGCGCCGCGACGGCGGCCCGCGCGCCTAGAAGAGCGAGGCCCCCGCCCACCAGGCCACGGCCGCCATGAAGGCGGAGGCCGGAATGGTGAAGATCCATGCCCACACGATTCCGCCGGCCACGCCCCAGCGCACGGCGGACATCTTGCGGGTGGCGCCCACGCCCACGATGGCGCCGGTGATCGTGTGGGTCGTCGACACGGGAATGCCCAGGCCGGTGGCCACGAAGAGCGTGATGGCCCCGCCGGTCTCGGCGCAGAAGCCGCCCACGGGCTTCAACTTCGTGATGCGCTGGCCCATGGTCTTCACGATGCGCCAGCCTCCGAGGAGGGTGCCCAGCGCGATGGAGACGTAGCAGGCGACGATGACCCACAGGGGAACGGGCTCTCCCTGCCCGGACACGCCGGCCGCGATGAGCAGCAGCCAGATGATTCCGATCGTCTTCTGCGCGTCGTTGCCC
>JAHCLE010000060.1 GCA_026125445.1 Burkholderiales bacterium | reverse complement strand
TGCCGTTCTGCTCGACGGCGCGCATCGCCTTCACGCGGATCTCCTCCTCGTTCACGAGCTTGCCCGCCTCCTCGTCGGTGAGGAGGCGCAGGGCCTCGCGGATCGGGAGCTTGCGCGGCCGGCGCCGCCCGCCTCCCAGGTTGGCGAACATCCCCTGGAGCTGCTGCGTGAGCTCCTCCATGCCGGGCGGGGCCATGATCTCCATGGAGGCGGCGCCCTGCGCCACGTCGATCTCGATCTCCCGGTCGTCGAGCTTTCCCTCGCGCAGCATCTTGCGGAAGCGCTGCCTCGTGGAGCCGGCCTCCTGCTGCTCGGAGGACGGCACGCCCGGCAGGAGCGCGTCCAGGATCCGCTCCTCGGCGGCGTCCTCGGCGCGCGGGCGCACCTTCGTCGTCTCCTGCTCGCGCGTGGACTTCACCGCCACCTCGGCCAGGTCGCGGATGATCGTGTCGACGTCGCGGCCGACGTAGCCCACCTCGGTGAACTTCGTCGCCTCGACCTTCACGAAGGGGGCGTTGGCGAGCCTCGCCAGACGGCGCGCGATCTCGGTCTTGCCCACGCCCGTGGGCCCGATCATGAGGATGTTCTTGGGGGTGATCTCGCCGCGCAGGGGCTCGGGCACCTGCGAGCGGCGCCAGCGGTTCCGGAGCGCGATGGCGACGGCCTTCTTGGCGGCGTCCTGCCCGACGATGTGCTTGTCGAGCTCGTGGACGATCTCCTGCGGGGTCATCATGGTCGCGGCCTCGCGGCGCGGTGGCGATGCCCGGGCGCTAGCCCTCGAGCGTTTCCACCACGTGGTTCTGGTTCGTGTAGATGCAGATGTCGCCCGCGATCTCGAGCGACCGCTTGACGATGTCGGCGGGGGCGAGGTCCGTGTGCTCGAGCAGCGCGATCGCCGCGGCCTGGGCGTAGGAGCCGCCGCTGCCCATCGCCACGATGCCGCGCTCCGGCTCGAGGACGTCGCCGGTGCCGGTGATGAGGAGGGAGGATTCGCGGTCGGCCACGGCGAGCATGGCCTCCAGGCGGCGGAGCATCCGGTCGGTGCGCCAGTCCTTGGCCAGCTCGACCGCCGAGCGCAGGAGGTTGCCCTGGTGCTTCTCGAGCTTCGCCTCGAAGCGCTCGAACAGCGTGAAGGCGTCGGCCGTGGCGCCGGCGAACCCGGCGAGGATGCGGTCGCCGTAGAGGCGGCGGACCTTGCGGGCCGTGGCCTTCACCACGACGTTGCCCAGGGTCACCTGCCCGTCGCCGCCCATGGCGACGCGCCCGCCGCGCCGCACGCTGACGATGGTGGTGCCGTGGAAGGAGTCTTCGGCCATGGCGGCTCTAGTTCGCCTTGCGGCGGATGAGGATCGCGTGGCGATTGAACCCGAACGCCTCCAGGAGCGCCGCGTTCAATTCCGAGAGATTGGAAAGGATTACCCGCTTGCCCGCGAGCTGGATCGCCTTCACCACCTCGAAGAACTGGGCGCACGCGGCGAAGTCGATGCGCAGGACCTTGCCCATGTCCACGGCGACCTCGGTGCCGGAGGCGGCGTGGGCGGCGAGATCGGCGAACTGGTTCTGGCTCGCGGTGGAGATGACGCCCTTCATCGCGAAGCCCGCGGCCGCGGCGGGGTGCGGCGCGGCTGCCGGCGCTGCCGGGGCGCGGGAGGCGGCCTCGGCCACGGAGTTCACGTAGACCTCCCAGTTGGGCGGCGAGATCTCGAAGGCGACGGCATACTCGAGGCCGAGCTCCTCGAAGGGCTCGCTCTTGCCCTGGATCACGAAGAGCTCGAAGAGCAGCAGCCAGAAGCTGCGGATGGCGTCCGAGGCGCGCTCGTTGAACGCCGCGCGCAGCACCTTCTCCAGGACTTCGGCGTTGTTGAACCACATGGGCATTCCGCCGCGGCGCAGCCGCTGCAGGGCCGCGGCCAGGAGGGCGGCCTCGGAGGCCGTGATCGCCGTGATCTTGGCGAAGTCGATGCGCACCGTCCCCATGGACTCGGCGAAGGCGACGAGCTTCTCGATCTCGGGGCCGAGCTCGCCCAGGCTGTTGGGCTTGAGCGCGAAGAAGTCCTTGCGCTCGCGGCTCTGGGCGCGCCGCGGGTCGGAGGCCGCCTCGGCGCCGCCTGCCCAGACGGGCGGGGATTGCTCGAACCGCACCGTGTAGAGGAGCGAGAGCGCCTCGAACTCGGAACGGTTCTGGGTGACCTCGAAGAGGTCGAAGAGCATGAGCCAGGGCTGCTTGTTGGTGCGGCTCGCGGGATCGCGCGTGAGCCCCTTGAGGATCGCCTCGGCGGGACCCGGCATGTTCGCGGCGTACAGGACCGCCGCCTCCTGCGCCGGCGGCAGCGGCGCGGAGTGGTATTCCTCGCTGCCGATGCGTCCCGGCGCGCGGGGGACGGGCCTGGGCTGGCCGGAAGAGGCGGTCGCGGCCACGGTCGCTTCGCTCCTCAGGGCTTGGCCGCGGCCGCGTTGGTGAGCCGGTAGTAGACGACGTCGTTGTCCAGGACCGCGAGGCGTCCCGAGATCACGACGGGCTCGAACGTGAACTCGATGGGCGGGTCGGCGAGCACCTCGACGAGCGACTCGGGCCCGCCGGTCAGGCAGAAGGAGCAATGCGGCGGGTAGGCCGACAGGAGGAAGCGCTTCTGCTTCTTCGCCTGGTCGAGCGGCATCATGAAGCCGTAGAGCTTCACCTGCTGCTTGTCGAGCTCCTTCACCTCCTTGGGGAAGACGGGGCCGAACTTCTTGTCGGGCTTCTGCACCGTCTTCGTCGACTGCAGGAGCTGCCACGGGATCGTGCCGGCCGGGGCCGGGTCGCCTCCGATCCAGAAGCCTCCCTGCGCGGGCGACTTCGCCGGATCCTGCGGCTGGACCGCCGAGGCGAGCGTGGCCGCGAGCGCCGCGGCGAAGGCGGCGAGGGTGCGGCGAAGGGAGGCGGAGGAGACCATGGATTGACTAGGTTACCGTTTCGCGAGGAGGCTCGCCGGATCGCTGGCGTAGGCCTGGAGTGCGGGCACGAGGCAGGTGAGCGCCCCGATCCCGAGGACGGCGGCGGCGAGGATCGCCTCGCCCTGTGCCCACGCGAGCCCCGTGAGCGGCCACGAGCCGGAGGCCGAGAGCCACAGCCCCAGAGCGTGCACCGCACCGTGTCCGAGAGCGAGTCCCAGTATAGCGCCCGCCACGAGGAGCGTCACGCCTTCGGCCAGCGTGAGCGCCGCCAGGGAGGCGGGGCTCGCCCCGAGCGTGCGCAGCAGGGCGAGATCGTAGCGCCGCTCCTGGAGCGCCGAGGAGAGCGCGACGAAAAGGGAGAGGGCCGCGCTCGCCATGAGCACCACGGCGAACCACTGCAGGGTCTGCACGCCGGCGCCCACGAGTTCGAGCAGGCGCGCGGCCTCGTAGGCCGGCGAGGCGGCCTGCATCGCGGTGCCCGAGTTGATCGCGCGCGGCAGCATCGCGGCGGCGAGTGGCGTGCGGTAGCGGATGAGGAGCGCCGTGATTTCCTTGCGCCCCGGCGCGTGCTCCTCGTGCACGTGCCAGACGCTCTCGACCGGGGTGAGGACGAGCCGGTCCACCACCGCGCCCGTCGGCGCGAGCACGCCGACGACCTTGTAGGGGTGCTCGCCGTGGGCCGGGCCCGAGGCCGCGAGCCCGTGCGCGCCCGTGAGCTGCGCGCCCGGCGCGATGCCGTGGCGGCGCGCGACCTCCGAGCCCACGACCGCCTCCATTTCGCCGGCGAACATCGCGCCCTGCGCGAGCTTCGCGTCGTAGAGGTCGAGGAAGGAGGCGTCGGTGCCCACGATGCGGTGGCCGCGGAAGGAGTCCCCGAGGGCGAGCGGCGTGGCGGAGGCCACCATCGGGTTCGTCGCCACGGGCCGCGATTCCTCCAGGCCGATGTTGCCGGTGGGAACGTCGGCGTGGAAGACGGTCGACAGGATGAGCTGCAGCGGGCTTCCCTTGGCGCCGACCACGAGGTCGACGGCCTTCGCGTCGCGGGTGAGCCGGTCCTCGGCCTGCCCGGTGACGAGCAGCAGGAAGGCGATCGTGGCCACGCCGAGCGCCAGCATGGCGGTGTTGAGCGCGGTGAGGAGGGGCCGGCTCGCGAGGTAGGCGAGGGCGAGTCGCGGGATCGTCAAAGCTCGAGCCTCCGCGCGAACCGGCCCCGGACGCGGTTGTCGTGCGTGGCGACCAGGAGCGTGGCGCCGCAGGCGGCGGCCTGCTCGAGGAGCAGCGCCAGGGCCTTCTCGCAGTTGCCGTCGTCGAGCGCGGAGGTGGGCTCGTCGGCGAGGATGAGGGCCGGGCGGTTCACGACGGCGCGCGCGATGGCCACGCGCTGCGCCTCCCCGACCGAGATGTCGCGCGCGTGCGCGCCGGAGAGCGCCGGGATGGCGAGGCCCGCGAGGACCTCGTCGATGCGCGCGTCGTCGACCTTCGCCCCGGCCAGGCGCTGCGCGAGGCGCAGGTTCTCGCGCACGGAGACCACGCCGATGAGGTGCAGCGTCTGCAGCACGAGGCCCACCCGGCGGGCGCGGAAGGCGTCGCGCGCGGCCGGGGAGAGGCGCGTGATCTCCTCGCCGGCCACGCGCACCGTCCCGGCCGTCGGCGTGGCCAGGCCCGCGATCACGTGGAGGAGGGTCGTCTTGCCGCTGCCCGAGGGTCCCAGGACGAGGCTCGAGTCGCCCCGCGCGACGTCCCACGACGGCACGGAGAGGACGGTGCGCCCGTCGTAGTCGTGGCGCAGCCCGCGGATCTCGAGCATCGGCGGGAGGTCCCCGTCAGGCCACGCAGTACGCGAGGCCCTCCTCGAAGAGGCGGCGCGGGATGCGGCGCCCGATGAACACCATCACGCTCTCGCGCGTCTCGCCGTCCGCCCAGGGCTTGCCGGGCGTGCCCCCCATGAGCATGTGCACGCCCTGGAAGATCATGCGCCGCGGCTCGCCCTGGATGTTGAGGATGCCCTTGTAGCGCAGCAGGTCCTCGCCGTAGTTCTGCACCATGAGCGACAGGAAAGTCTCGATCTTCTCCATGTGCAGGGGGCGCGGGTCCTTCCAGACGAAGCTCTTCACGTCGTCGTCGTGGTGGTGGTGGCCCTCCTCGAGGAAGGCGGGGTCGATCTCCAGGGCCGCGCTGAGGTTGAAGCCGCGGATGTCGAGGATCTCCCGGATGTCGGCCTCGCCGAAGTGGACCTTCTTCTGCTGCGCGCGCGGGTTCATGTCGCGCAGGCGGTCCATGAGGTCGGCGAGCTCGTCCTCGGCGACGAGGTCGGTCTTGGAAAGGAGGATGCGGTCGGCGAAGCCCACCTGGGCGCGCGCCTCGTCGTGCTCGTCGAGCTGGCGCTGGCCGTGCTTCGCGTCCACCACGGTGATCACCGCGTCGAGGAGGTACTCCTTGTGGACGTCCTCGTCCATGAAGAAGGTCTGCGCCACCGGGCCGGGATTGGCGAGCCCCGTCGTCTCGATCAGCACGCGGTCGAACCTGAGCTTGCCCTGGCGGCGCTTCTTCCCGAGGTCCCCGAGGATGCGCACGAGGTCGCCGCGCACGGTGCAGCACAGGCAACCGTTGTTCATCTCGACGATCTGCTCCTCGCGGTCCTCGACGAGGATCTCGTTGTCCACGCCCGTCTCGCCGAACTCGTTCTCGATGACGGCGATCTTCTCGCCGTGCTTCTCGGTGAGGATGCGGTTGAGGAGCGTGGTCTTTCCCGCCCCCAGGAAGCCGGTGAGGATGGTGACGGGGATGAGGTCCTTGTCGGGGTTCGGGACGGCGGCCATGCGCTACCTCTCGGCGGGGGCGGGGACGAAGGAATCCAAGGTGTGGGCGACGAACGATTCTTCAAGGTCGCGGACGATGAACACGAGGCGCGTGCGCCGGTCGGCGTAGGGCCATGCCGGCAGCCGCGCCGGGGGGTAGAGCGTGTGCTGGACGGCGTGCACCGCGACCGGGCCTTCCGCGCCGGCGCAGTTCACCAGGCCCTTCAGGCGCAGGATCCTATCCCCGGCGAGCTCCAGGAGCGTGGCCAGCCCGTCCTCGAAGGCGGGCCAGTCGACGGGCGCCTCGGCGTACCAGGCGAAGGCGCGCACCCGCGGATCATGCCGCGCGGGCAGCGCCTCGCCCGCCCGGCGGTAGGCGCCGGCGTTGAGCCAGGAATCGGGGTTCGCAAGCCTCCCGGCGCCCTGGTAGAGGCCCGTGTCCAGCAGGCGCGCGGGGTCCGCGTCGCCGTGCGAGCTTCGCAGCCGGGGGGCGCCGGGGTTGAGGGCCGCGAGGCGTTCCTCCAGGGCGTCGAGCTGCTCGGGGGTGGCGAGGTCGGCCTTGGTGATGACCAGCCGGTCGGCCACGGCAGCCTGCTTCGCCGCCTCGGGGTGCGCGTCGAGCTGGGCCAGCCCGTGGGTGCCGTCGACGGTGGCGACGATGCCCGACAGGGAATAGCGGGCGGCCACGAGCGGCAGCTCGATCAGCGTGCGCGCGAGCGGGGCGGGATCGGCGAGCCCGGTGGTTTCCACGATGGCGCGGCGGAAGTCGGGAACCTCGCCGGCCGCGCGCTTGAAGTACAGGTCGCGCATCGCCTGCACGAGATCGCCCGCCACCTGGCAGCACACGCAACCGCTGGGCAGCAGCACGATGTTCTCGGAGGCCGTGCGCACCAGCGCGTGGTCGATGGCCACCGGCCCGAACTCGTTCACGATGACGGCGCAGTCGCCGGCCGCGGGGTGGCCGACGAGGCGGTTGAGCAGCGTCGTCTTGCCGCTGCCGAGGAAGCCGGTGAGGAGCGTCACGGGCGTGACGGAGGTGGCGGTCATGGCGGCGCGGCTAGCGGCAGGCGGCGCAGAGCCCCTGCACGGTGAGCTCCACCTTCTGGGGCCGGAAACCGCGGGGGAGCTTCACGGCGGGGGGGACGGCCACGTCCTCGAGGCAAACGGTCGTGCCGCAGCGAGTGCAGGTGAAGTGCGCGTGCGGGCCGTGCGCCGGGGCGCGGCTCGCGCCGAAGCGCCAGGAGCGGTCCTCGCCGGGGATGCGGTGCGCGAGGCCCAGCGCCACGAGCCAGTCGAGGACGCGGTAGACGGTCACGCGGTCCACGGGGAACGTGGTTGCCAGCGTCGCCTCGATCTCGTGGTGGGTGAGCGCGCTCCTCGCCTCGAGGAGGACCGCCAGCACGGCCGCGCGCGGGGCCGTCAGGCGCTCTCCGGCGGCGCGGATCAGGCGCCGGGCGGCGGCGGCCTTCGCGGCGGGGCGCAGGGGGCGGCGGTCCATGGCGCCATTCTACCGGGAGCGAGCCGGCGCAGATGCAATCCGGTTGCGCCGGGCTCAGCGCTTGCGCCGCGCGCGCGGGTGCGCGGCGTCGTAGACCTTGGCGAGGTGCTGGAAGTCGAGGTGGGTGTAGACCTGGGTGGAGGCGATGCTCGCGTGGCCCAGCATCTCCTGGACGGCCCGCAGGTCGCCCGACGACTGCAGCACGTGCGAGGCGAAGGAGTGGCGCAGCATGTGCGGGTGGACGTCGACGCCGAGCCCCGCCGCCGCGGCGCGGCGCTTGATGCGCCGCTGGACCTCGCGCGGGGAGAGGCGCTTGCCCGTGCGCCCCACGAAGAGGGCGGGCTCGCCGGCCGCCGCCAGGCGCGCGCGCACCGGGAGCCACCGTGCCAGGGCCTCGAGGGCCGGGCCGCCCACGGGCACGATGCGCGTCTTCGAGCCCTTGCCCGTGACGCGCGCCTCTCCCGAGGCGGCGTCCACCGATCCCACGTCGAGCCCGGTGAGTTCCGAGACGCGCAGGCCGCAGGAATACGCCAGCTCGAAGAGGGCGCGGTCGCGGATGCCGGCGTCGGAGCCGTCCTCCAGCGCCACGAGCCGCGACGCGTCGTCGGGCGACAGCGCCTCGGGAAGCGTGCGCGCCGCGCGCGGGGCGCGTATGCCCTTGCAGGGGTTGGCGGCCACCTCGCGGTGCTTCGCCAGCCAGTCGAAGAAGCCGCGCCAGGCGGACAGCAGGCGCGCCAGCGAGCGCGGCGACAGCCCGCCGCCGTGCAGGGACGCCACGAAGCGCCGGATGTCCGCGGCGCCCAGCTCGCGCGGGTCGCGGCCGGCCGAGAGCTTCTCCAGCAGCGCCGCGTCGCGCGAGTAGGCCGCGAGCGTGTGGGCGGCCAGCCGCCGCTCGTGACGCAGGAAGTCGAGGTAGCGCCGGGTCGCGCTAGCCGGCGGGCTCACGGACGGGGGTGAGGTGGCGCCTGAGCGCGCAGGCGAGGAGCTCGCCGATGCGCTCGAGGTAGAGCGTGCCCATCTCGGGATAGAAGCGCTGCGCGTCCTCGGATGCCATCGCGAGCACCCCGAAGCAGTGATCGCCGTCGCGCAGCGCCACCAGGGCGAAGGAGCGCAGGTGCGGCGCCGACTCGCCGAACCAGGCCTGGCTCTCGTAGACCGCGTGGCCGCCGCAGTAGGGCGCGCCCATCTGGGCAACGAAGTCGCGCATCTCGGCGGCGACCTCGCCGAATTCCTTGGTGGCGGGATCGCTCTCGGCCACGCCCCAGAGCCGCACGGCCACGTGCGGGACGGCGAAGTGGTCGAGGAGGTCGAGGTAGGCGGCGTCGAGGGCGGCGTCGAGGCCGTTGGTGGCCAGCAGCCGGCAGGCGAGCCGGTGGACCTTGCCGGAGACGACGTCGTTCTCCTCGCCGAAGCCGATCAGCTCGCGCAGCTTCTCCTCGAGGAGCCGGGTCTTCTCGCGGACCGCCACCAGCTGGCGCTCGCCGATGGACACGGCGCGCCCGCCGTGCGGGTGCGGGACGTGCAGGTTGACCAGCAGGTCGACGTTCTGCTCGAAGAATCCGGGGTTCTGGCGAAGGTAGTCGGCGACTTGGTCGGGGGTCAGCAAGCGGGATTCTCCTGGGGGCCGGGCGCCGGAAGGTCGAACTCGCCCTCGAAAACGCGCACCGCGTCGCCCGTCATCATAACGGGAGGCAGGGGGGGCGTCATGTCGGGCGTGCCCGCCCAGGCGATGGCGAGCTCGCCGCCGCGCGTGCCCACGCGCACTCGCGGGTCGAGGAGCCCCAGCCGGATGCCGGCCACGACCGCCGCGCAGGCGCCGGTGCCGCACGCGAGCGTCTCGCCGGCGCCGCGCTCCCAGACGCGCAGGCGCACGCGGTCGCGCGCGACCACCTGCATGTAGCCCGCGTTCACGCGGTTGGGGAAGGCCGGGTGGTGCTCGATGAGCGGCCCCTGGGTGGCCACGGGTGCCGAGTCGACGTCGGGCACCACCTGCACCGCGTGCGGGTTGCCCATCGACAGGACGCTCACCTCCACGGACCGGCCCTGCACCTCGATGGCATAGGTGCGCCTCTCGCCGGGCGCGTCGAAGGGAACGCGCGCGGGCTCGAAGACGGGCGGGCCCATGTCCACCGTCACGCGGCCGTCGGCCTCGATCCTGGGCCGGATCACGCCGCGCGCGGTCTCCACGCGCAGCTCCTCCTTGGCCGAGAGTCCCTCGTCGCGAACGAAGCGCGCGAAGCAGCGGGCGCCGTTGCCGCACTGCTCGACCTCGCCGCCGTCGGCGTTCCAGATGCGGTAGCGGAAGTCGTTGCCGGGCTCGCGCGGCGCCTCCACGACCAGCACCTGGTCGCAGCCGACGCCGAAATGGCGGTCGGCCAGCGCGCGCACCTGCGAGGCGGTGAGGGCGACGGCCTGGCGAACGCCGTCGAGGACGACGAAGTCGTTGCCCTGGCCGTGCATCTTGGCGAAGCGTAGCCGCATGGGCGTCATTTTCGCCGATAAGGGGAGGGCTCGCCGGGCGGTCGCGTCTTGAAGCGCTTGTGGGCCCAGAAGTACTGCTCCGGCGCCTCGCGCACGCGCTCCTCGATGAAGGCGTTCATGCGCCGCACGTCCGCCTCGAGGTCGCCTCCCGGGTAGTCCGTCCACGCCGGGTAGACCCGCACCTCGTAGCCCTCGGGCGTCTGCCGGGCGACCACCGGCAGCACCCTGGCGCGCCCGAGCTGCGCCAGCCGCGGCAGGGCCGTGACCGTGGCGGCCGGCACGCCGAAGAAGGGCGTGAAGATCGCGTCGCGGGCGCCGAAATCCATGTCCGGGAGGAAATAGAGCGCGCGCCCCTCGCGCAGGGCCTTCACGATGGGGCGCATGCCGTCCTGGCGGGAAAGCATGAGCGGCGAGCCCGCGCGCATGCGCCCGCGCAGCAGGAAGCGGTCGAGCACGGGATTCCTCTGGCGGCTGTAGATGCTGGCGGTGCGCGTCAGCTCCCACGCGATGCGAACGCCGCAGATGTCGACGCCGACGAAGTGGGGCGCGAAGATGATGACCGGCTTGTCGCGCCAGCCCTCGAGGTTCTCCGCGCCGACGAGCTTCACCATGGCCTTCAGTCGCGCGTCGCTGCCGAACCACAGCACGCCCAGCTCGAGCGCGTTGCGGCCGAGGGCCTCGAAGTGGCGGATCGCGAGGGCCTTGCGTTCCTCGGCCGGCATGTCGGGGAAGCACAACGCGAGGTTCACGTCGGTGACGCGCCCTCGCCCGAAGCGGTAGAGCAGCCTCCCCGCGCCGCGCCCCAGGGCCGCGAGGGCAGGCGCGGGAAGCCAGTGCAGCAGCCACAGCACGGCCACCGCGAGCCACGAGCCCAGGCGGCGAAGGATCACCACCGGATCGCCCCCGGCGCGGGCGGCGCGCCCGCCGGCCGCTTGTAGCGGTTGTAGCCCCACAGGTACTGCGCCGGCGCGACCCGGATGAGCTCCTCCACGCCGCGGTTCACGGCCAGCGCGGCCTCGCGGCGGTCGGCCGGCAGCGGCTCCTCGCGCGCGCGCAGGTGCAGGCGGAAGCCGCGCCCCTCGGGCAGCCGCTCGGCGAAGCAGAACACGAGCGCGGCCCCGGAGGACTCCTGCAGGCGCCCCGTGAGGGTCATCGTGTACGCCGGGCGGCCGAAGAAATCGACCCACTCGCCCTCGCCTTCGCCAGGAACCTGGTCGGGCAGGATCACGGTGCAGCCGCCCTTCTTCAGGTGGCGAAGGAGCATGCGCACGCCGGCGAGGGTGGCCGGCGCCACGTTGGAGCCGTCGGGCGCGGCGCCCCGGTTGCGGCCCTCGCGGATCACCTCGTCCAGCCAGCCCAGCTTGTGCGGGCGGTACATCGCCATGATGGGCAGGCGCGTCCAGAGGTAGCGACCGGCGATGTCGTAGCCGCCCAGGTGGGGCGTGACGAAGACGATGGGGCGCCCCGACGAGCGCAGCCGCTCGACGGCCTCCCAGCCGTCGAGCTCCCGCACCAGGCCCGCAACCTGCTCCGCGGGGCGGAACAGGGCCCAGGCGAGTTCGGCGGCGCCCTTGCCGATCTCCGCGGCGTTCGCCCGCGCGAGATCGCGCAGGGACCGGTCGTCGGGCGCGATGCCGGCGTTCCTGAGGTTCTCGAGGGTGCGCAGCCGGAAGCGGGTCGACAGGAGATAGACAAGCCGGCCCGCGGCCGCGCCCAGGCGGTGGTTCGCGGGGAGGTCCAGCCAGGCGAGGAACCGGAGCAGGAGTCTCAAGGCGGGGCCGCCGCGGCCGGCGGGAGCGGAAAATTTGCTAAAATCGCGGGTTCAACCGCGACTGCAGGGCGAAACCCGATGAAATCGAACTACCTCTTCACCTCGGAATCGGTCTCCGAGGGTCACCCGGACAAGGTGGCCGACCAGATCTCCGACGCCGTTCTCGACGCCATTCTAGCGCAGGACCCCCGCTCGCGAGTCGCGGCGGAGACGCTGTGCAACACGGGCCTGGTGGTGATGGCCGGCGAGATCACGACCAACGCGCACGTGGACTACATCCAGGTGGCGCGCGACACGATCAAGCGCATCGGCTACGACAACACCGATTACGGCATCGACTACAAGGGCTGCGCCGTCATGGTCTGCTACGACAAGCAGAGCAACGACATCGCCCAGGGCGTCGATCACGCGAGCGACGACCACCTGAATACCGGCGCGGGCGACCAGGGCCTCATGTTCGGCTACGCGTGCGACGAGACGCCGGTGCTCATGCCGGCCCCGATCTACTACGCGCACCGGCTCGTGGAGCGCCAGGCCCAGCTGCGCAAGGACGGCCGCATGCCCTTCCTGCGCCCCGACGCCAAGAGCCAGGTCACGATGCGCTACGTGGACGGCAGGCCGCACAGCATCGACACGGTCGTGCTTTCCACGCAGCACTCGCCGGAGCAGAGCCTGGGCCACAAGATGACGGACCAGTTCTACGAGGCCGTGCGCGAGGAGATCATCAAGCCCGTGCTGCCCAAGGAGTGGCTCACGGCCGAGACCAAGTACCTCATCAACCCGACCGGCCGCTTCGTCGTCGGCGGCCCCCAGGGCGACTGCGGCCTGACCGGCCGCAAGATCATCGTCGACACCTACGGCGGGGCCTGCCCGCACGGCGGCGGCGCGTTCTCCGGCAAGGATCCCTCCAAGGTCGACCGCTCCGCGGCCTATGCGGCCCGCTACGTCGCGAAGAACGTGGTCGCGGCGGGGCTCGCGCGCCAGTGCCAGGTGCAGGTGGCCTACGCCATCGGGGTGGCCAGGCCCATGAACGTCACGGTCTACACCGAGGGCACGGGCGTCATTCCCGACGACAAGATCGCCAAGCTCGTCACGGAGCACTTCGACCTGCGCCCGAAGGGCATCGTCACCATGCTCGACCTCCTGCGCCCCATCTACCAGAAGACGGCGGCCTACGGCCACTTCGGCCGCGAGGAACCCGAGTTCACCTGGGAAGGCACGGACAAGGCGGCGTTCCTGCGCGATGCCGCCGGCCTCAAGGGCGCGCCGAAGCACGTCGCGACGACGGCGGACTGAAGACCTCCCTCTCCCTCGCAAGAGGGCCGGGGTGAGGATCAACGGGCGGCGCTGCCGCCCGTTTTCATTTCATGCGGTAGGCGGCGTGGCACGCGACGCATTGCGCGGTCACGTCCGCCAGGGCGGCGAGCGCTTTCCTCGTGTCGCCCGTCGCGCCGGCGTTGGCGGCCTCGACCGCGAAGCGGCTCGCGGAACGGTGCATCGCGGTGCCCGCCGCCTGCATTCCCCCGGGCATGAACTTCGCCACGTCGTGGGCGCCGTGCGCCGCGAGGGAGGTCATCCCCAGGCGCCTCTCGGCCAGGTCCGCCGCGCGGTCGTGGGCGCCCGCGGCGAGCGCCTGCTGGATCTCCTGCAGCGCGAGGAGGTGGTCGCGCATGTTGGCCAGCGTGTGCGTGCGCAGCGGCTCGGGAAAGACGACCTCGACGCGGCCGTCGGGCGGCGCGGACGAGTGGGCGGCCTGGTGCGTGGCGCTGATCGAGACGCAGCCGGCCGCGGCGACCGGGGCGAGGACGAGGGCGAGGGCGGAGGGGCGCATGGCATCGGTCCGATCGGCGCATGGAGTCGGTCGACTTTAGCGGAAAGGCGCCGCGCACGGCTATCATCGGGTCCATGAGCGCCGGGCCCATCGCCGCGAAGGCACGCAACCGCTACGACCTCGCCGAGCTCTCGGGGGCCTTCGGCGACCTGGGGACGCTCGTGCCCTTCGTGGTCGCCTACCTCGCGATCGTGAAGATGAACCCGGCGGGCGTGCTGCTGGGCTTCGGCGGCGCGATGATTGCCGCGGGACTCTGGTACCGCACGCCGTTCCCGGTGCAGCCGATGAAGGCCATCGGCGCGGCGGCCGCCACCAGCGCGGCCGGGGTGGCGGTCACGCCGGCGATCGTCGTCGGCGCAGGCGTGGCCACCGCGGCCATCTGGCTCTTCCTCGGCGCCACGGGGCTCGCCCGGCGCATCGCCGAATGGATCCCGAAGCCGGCGCTCCTCGGCGTCGTCCTGGGACTGGGCTTCTCCTTCATGCTGGAGGGCATCCGCATGATGTCCTCCAGCAGCTGGCTCGCCGCGGCGCTCCTTGCCTTCGCGCTCCTCGCGCAGTCGCGGCTGCCGGTGATGCTCCTCCTCCTCGCCGCGGGCGTGGGCATCACGCTGTGGAACGACCCGTCGCTCGGCGCGCAGGCCGCGCTCGTGCGTCCGGACTTCCGGCTGCCCGATCTCGGCTGGCCGGGGATCTCCGCGGCCGACGTCTGGACGGGCGCGGTGCTCCTCGCGCTGCCGCAGCTCCCGCTCACCTTCGGCAACGCGCTCCTCGCCGTGACCAGCGAGAACAACCGGCTGTTTCCCGACCGCCCCGTCACGGAGCGCGGCGTGGCGATCTCCACGGGGCTCGCCAACGCCTGGTCCAGCGCGCTCGGCGGCGTGCCCATGTGCCACGGCGCCGGGGGCATGGCGGGACACGTGAAGTTCGGGGCGCGCACGGGCGGGGCCACCGTGATGGTGGGCGTGCTGCTCACGGTGCTGGCGCTCTTCTTCGCCGACTCCGTGCATATCCTGCTGCGCTTCTTCCCGGAGCCGGTGCTGGGCGTGATCCTCTTCCTGGCGGGCGCGGAGCTCGCGCTCTCGAGCCGCGAGGCGGGCGAGGAGCGCGTGGGCCGCTTCGTGCTCCTCACCACCGCCGCCTTCACCGTGGTGCACGTGGGCGTGGCCGTGATCTACGGCATCGCCGCCTACCACGCCTCGAAGCGCGGCTGGTTCAGGCCCTAGCGGCCGAAGATCCCCTTCTTGAGGATGTCGAGCGGGTTCGCGGGCTCTTCCTTCTTCTTCTCGCGCGGGGCCTGCGCCTCCTGCCCCAGCATGGTCATCGCGGTGGACTTCACGCGCACGCGCAGCGACCACTCCGGGTTCCACGCCGCCAGCAGCTTCGCGTCCGTCGGGCGCGGCGGATGCACGAGGTTCAGCTCGTTGCCGTAGGCGATCCCGCGAAGCATCGCGCCGCCGGCGGTGCCGAAGATGCCCGGCGGGATCGCGCACTGCGTGGTCGTCGCCGGCAGCAGCACCTTGTCCTTGACCCACTGGTCGATCTGCGCGTGCGAGAGGTAGTCCATGAGGCCGAGGCCCGCCTCCGGCAATTCGCTCGAGCTCCACAGGATCATGTCGTTGCCGTCGCCGCCCATCGCCGAGAGGAAATAGGCGCGCGCGTTCGGCACGGCGTTCCACGTCGAGGCGATCGAGGCCTTCGGGTCGCCGGGCGCGGCGAGGTTCAGGCGCTCCATGAAGTCCTGCCGCTCGCCGAGCGCGAACTTGAGGGTGGGCGGCACGCCCTCGCCGGAGACGGCGTGCTCGCCCACGAGCGAGGCGTTCTTCGGCACGCGCTGGTTGTCCTTCTCGTTGGGCCAGATCGCGTGGCCCGGGCGGCTGGTGGCCCCGCGCTCGGGGGCGTAGCGGCCGACGAAGAACCTCGCGAAGTCCTGCGGGCCGGCGGTGGCCATGTCGAGGATTCGCGGCTGTCCCTGCCGCACGGTCGGGCCGCAGCCCCAGTAGAGCAGCAGGCGTCCCTTGGGCTTCTCGTAGTCGGTCGGGGTGTCCTGCGCCGTGCCGCCCGGCTTCGGTCTCGCCACCGGCTCGAGCGGCAGGCTGGGTCCCATGTTCTGGCCCGGCGGGATGGCGTGCGTGCCCAGGGTACCGCCGGGCTTCTGGCGCGTGTAGAGCGAGAGGTCCAGCCACTTGCCCGGCATGACGCCCATCTTCGAGCCACCGAACATGTTGCCCATGAGGCCGCCGAGGAGCGGCATGTCGGCCGCCTCCTCCGCGCCGGGGATCGCGAGGTGGACGGTGGCGACGTCCATCCAGTAGTTGGCGATGGGGGTCTTCGCGGGCGCGGCCTTCGATTGCGCGATGGCGGGGGCGGCGAAGGCGAGGCAGACGGCGAGGGCGAGCGGGGCGGCGGCGGGGCGGGTCATGAAAGGCTCCTGGAGGCGTGCGCGGCTTGTTCCTGTTCGGGAACCCAACGCTAGCAAGCCGGGGCGCCCGACCGCAAGCGGACCGCGGCCGCCACTATCCGAAGTGACGGGCGACGACCGGTGCCACGGGCGCGAGGGCCCCGGCACGATCCGCCGCCGCAAGGAGGCGGGGTGCGTTGGCCTCGAACCATTTCCTGCCGGGACGCCAGTGCGTCATCGCGAGCAGGTAGAAGTCGATCGCGCTGAAGGCATCGCCCAGGAACCACGGCGAGGAGGCCGCCGCCTCCATCTGCCGGTAGAGGGCCTCGCGGTGCCGGTTGGTGCTCTCGCGCAGCTGCTTCGCCCCCGTCTCGTCGGGGACCCATTTCAGGGAATCGTCGCCGTACGTGAAGGTCGGGTAGACCGCCGCCACGAGGAAGACGGCCCAGCGGTGGAAGGCCTCCCGTGCGGCGTGGCCCGGCGGCGGGACGAGCCCGGCCTGCGGGGCGCGGTCGTCCACGTAGTGCAGCATCGCGAGGCTCTCCGTGAGGACCTGGCCCTCGGGGAGCACGAGCGCCGGCACCTGCCCGAGGGGATTGACCGACACCAGGCGCTCGCGCGTCGGGCTTCCGGGCGAGTAGTCGACCTCCTCGCAGTCGAGGGGCAGGCCGGCGAGCGCGAAGGCGAACTCGACGATCGCGTTCCCGCATCCCTTGGAGCCGAGGAGGAGGGGACGGGCGGGCGGCGTGGGCATGGCGGGCCTCTCGTGGTCGGTCGGGGAAAGGGCCTGTATAATCCTTCCTGTCCGAGGAGCGTTGCAACGGGGCGCCCGCCCCGCCAGGCTCGGATTTCCCACCGCAACGGCGCTCACCCGACTGTGCAGGACCGGGTGAGAAGCGCCCGTTCCCCACAGCGGCATCCTTCACCCGAACCTGGAGAGAACGATGAACGCCGTCCTGAAACCGAACGCCGCCGACCATGTCGTCGCCGACCTTGCCCTCGCCGACTGGGGCCGCAAGGAGATCGCCATCGCCGAGACCGAGATGCCCGGGCTCATGGCGATCCGCGAGGAATACGCCGCCTCGAAGCCCCTCAAGGGCGCCCGCATCACCGGGTCGCTGCACATGACGATCCAGACCGCGGTCCTCATCGAGACGCTGAAGGCGCTGGGCGCCGAGGTGCGCTGGGCCTCCTGCAACATCTACTCGACGCAGGACCACGCCGCCGCCGCCATCGCCAGGGGCGGCACGGCCGTCTTCGCCGTGAAGGGCGAGACGCTCGAGCAGTACTGGGACTACACGCACCGCATCTTCGAGTGGCCCGACGGCGGGTTCTCCAACATGATCCTCGACGACGGCGGCGACGCCACGCTCCTGCTGCACCTGGGCGCGCGCGCGGAGTCCGACGCGAAGGTCATCGCCAATCCCGGCAGCGAGGAGGAGAAATTCCTCTACGCCTCGATCAAGGCGAAGCTCGCGAAGGACCCGAAGTGGTACTCCACTCGCCTGGCGAAGGTGAAGGGCGTGACCGAGGAGACCACGACTGGCGTGCACCGCCTCTACCAGATGGCGAAGGACGGCACCCTCAAGTTCCCGGCCATCAACGTGAACGACTCGGTGACCAAGAGCAAGTTCGACAACCTCTACGGCTGCCGCGAGTCGCTCGTGGACGGCATCAAGCGCGCCACGGACGTGATGGTCGCCGGCAAGGTCGCGGTGGTCTGCGGCTACGG
>JAHCLE010000006.1 GCA_026125445.1 Burkholderiales bacterium | reverse complement strand
GCAGTTGACCGAAACGGTGCCGGCCTGGATGGCGTCCGCCAGCCGGTGGACGCGCTTCAGGTCGTTGGACCAGATCGAGGCCGCGAGCCCGTAGATCGGGTCGTTGGCGATCCCGACCGCCTCCTCCTCGCTCTCGAACGGGATGACCGAGAGCACCGGCCCGAAGATCTCCTCGCGCGCGATCACCATGTCGTTCCTCACCTCGTCGAAGATGGTGGGCGTCACGTAGTTGTCGGAGCCGTTCATCTTGAGTTGCTTGCCGCCCTCGACGAGCTTGGCGAGCTTCTTGCCCTTGGAGATGTAGCCCATGATCTTCTCGGTCTGCCGCTTCTCGACGATCGAGCCCATGGCGGTCTCGGGATCGAGCGGGTCGCCTGGCTGGAAGCCGCCGGCGCGGGACTTCAGCATATCGAGGAACTGGTCCTTGATCTTGCGCTCGACCAGGAGCCTGGAGTTAGCCGAGCACACCTCACCCTGGTTGCCCCAGATGCCGAAGGCCGAGGCGTCGGCCGCCGCTTCGAGGTCGTCGCAGTCGGCGAACACGAGGTTGGGGCTCTTGCCGCCGCATTCGAGCCACACCTGCTTCATGTTCGACTGGGCGGAGTAGCCGAGGAAGAACTTGCCGACCTCGGTCGAGCCCGTGAACGTGAGCTTGCGCACGCTCGGGTTGGAGGTGAGCTCGGGGCCGAGTTCGCCGGACTTGCCGGTGATGACGTTGAAGACGCCGGGCGGCATGCCGGCGCGCTCGGCCAGCACGGCGAGCTCCAGCGCGGAAAACGGCGTCTGCGAGGCGGGCCGCACCACGCCGGTGCAGCCGGCGGCCCAGCCGGGCGCGCATTTGCGCGTGATCATGGCGATGGGGAAGTTCCAGGGCGTGATCGCGGCGACCACGCCCAGGGGCTCGCGGGTGATCTCGACGTCGAGCCCGGGGCGCACGGAGGCGAGCCGCTCGCCGGGCACGCGAAGCGCCTCGCCGGCGAAGAACTTGAAGATCTGCCCGGCGCGCCCTGCCTCGCCGATGGCCTCGGGAAGAGTCTTCCCCTCCTCGCGGGCCAGCAGGTCGCCGAGCTCGGCCTTGCGCGCCAGGATCTCGGTGCCGATGAAGTCGAGGGCGTCCGCGCGCGCCTGCGGCGTGGCCGCCGCCCACTTCGGGAAGGCCTCGCGCGCCGCGGCGATGGCCGCACGGGCGTGCGCCTCCCCGGCCTGCGCGTAGTCGCCGACGACGTCGGTCGTGTCCGAGGGATTGATGTTCGGGGAGGGACGCTCGCCCTCGACCCATTGGCCGCCTATCCAGTTGCGCTTCATCGCCTGCCCCTTCAGTGGATCTCGGGGTCGGGCGTGGGCTTGCCCTCCTCGAGGAAGTCGAAATCGCAGCCCTCGTCGGCCTGGCTGACGTGCTCGAGATACAGCGCGCCGAAGCCGCGCTCGTAGCGCGGCGCGGGCGGCTTCCACGCGGCGCGCCGGGCGGCGAGCTCCTCCTCGCTTACGCGCAGCTCGAGACGCCGGCCGGGCACGTCGAGGGCGATACGGTCGCCGTCGCGCACCAGCGCCAGCGGCCCGCCCACGTGCGACTCGGGGGCCACGTGCAGCACGCAGGCGCCGTAGCTCGTGCCGCTCATGCGCGCGTCCGAGATGCGCACCATGTCGCGAACGCCCTCTCTCAGGAGCTTCTTCGGGATGGGGAGCTGGCCCCACTCCGGCATGCCGGGCGCGCCCTGGGGCCCGGCGCCCTGCAGCACGATCACCGAGTCGGCGCTCACCGGGAGCGCGGGGTCGTCGATGCGCGCGGCCATGTCCTCGTAGCTGGAGAACACCACGGCGGGGCCTTCATGCTTGTGCAGCCGCGCCTCCATGGCCGGCGGCTTGATGACGGCGCCGCGGGGAGCGAGGTTGCCGGTGAGCACCGCGAGCCCGTCGCCGGCCACGAGCGGCCGCTCGCGCGGCCGGATCACCTCGTCGTTCCATACGCGCGCGCCGGCGAGGTTCTCGGAAAGCGTTCGGCCGTTCACCGTGCGCGCCGTGCCGTCCAGGAGGTCCGCGATGCGCGAGAGCAGGCCGCGCAAGCCCCCCGCATAGAAGAAGTCCTCCATCAGGAAGCGGCCCGACGGGCGCACGTCGGCGAGCACGGGGGTCTTGCGCGCCAGCGCGTCGAAGCGCGCGAGGTCGAGCGCGACGCCCGCCCGGCGGGCCACGGCGATGAGGTGCACGATCGCGTTGGTCGAGCCGCCGAGCGCCAGCACCGTGGTGACGGCGTTGTCGATCGCGCGCGCGTCGACCACGTCGCGGATCTTCAGGTCCTCCCACACCATGTCGACGATGCGCCGGCCCGTGAGGGAAGCCATCTGGGCGTGGCGGGAGTCGGCGGCGGGGATCGAGGCGGCGCCGGGAAGCGTGAGGCCCATGGCCTCGGCCGCGCTCGTCATCGTCGAGGCGGTCCCCATGGTCATGCAGTGCCCGGGCGAGCGCGCGATGCCGGCCTCGACCTCCTTCCAGTCCTCCCCGGTGATGTTGCCGGCCCGCAGCTCGGCCCAGTACTTCCAGGTGTCGCTGCCGCTGCCCAGGGGCTGGCCACGGAAGTCGCCGCGCAGCATCGGTCCCGCGGGCAGGAAGATCGTCGGCAGGTTCATGGCGAGCGCGCCCATGACCAGGGCCGGCGTGGTCTTGTCGCAGCCGCCCATGAGCACGCAGCCGTCGGCGGGGTAGCTGCGCAGCAGCTCCTCGGTCTCCATGGCCAGCAGGTTGCGGTAGAGCATCGTCGTGGGCTTCTGGAAGGGCTCGGAGAGCGAGAGCGCGGGCATCTCGACCGGGAAGCCGCCCGCCTGCCAGATCCCGCGCTTCACCTCCTCCGCGCGGCTCCGGAAGTGCGTGTGGCAGGGGTTGATGTCGCTCCAGGTGTTGAGGATCGCGATCACGGGCTTGCCCGCGTAGTCGGCGCGGTGGAACCCCATCTGCGCGGTGCGCGAGCGGTGGCCGAAGGAGCGCATGTCGTCCACCCCGTACCAGCGGTGGCTGCGCAGCTCCTCGGGCTTCTTCCTGCGGGCGGTCATGGCCTCTCCTCCATCCCGTGAATCATATCCCGGCCCCAACCGCTCATTGCATCAAGAGGGGTTTCCTCCGCCTTCCTCCGCGGCCCTTCGCCTCGCGAGGAGCTTGTAGGCGGGCTCCGTGAGGAGCATCACGATGGCGAAGCGGATCACGTGCGCGGCGGTGACGAAGGCCACGCCCACGCGCAGGACCTTGGCGGTGATGGCCATCTCGGCGATGCCGCCGGGGGCGCAGGCGAGCAGGATCGTGGCGGGCAGCAGTCCCATCGACCAGGCCACGCCGAAGGCGAGCGCGGTGCACAGGGCGAGCATCACGGCCACCGAGACGAGGACGGCGGCCACGAAGCGCGGCGCCTCGCGCAGGAAGCTCTGCTGGAAGCGCGCGCCGAGGCTGCAGCCGAGCAGGAGCTGCGCGGCGTTGGTGAGCCACGAGGGGATCGAGGAGAACTGCAGCCCCGCCACCGTGAGGGCGATCACCAGCGCGAGCGGGCCCATCATGAACGGGTTGGGAAGTCGCGTGCGCTGCCAGGCGAAGGCCGCGCCGAGCGCGAGGGCCGCCAGGAGCGCGAGCCCCGCCGGGTCGAAGGGCACCGCGACCGGCCGGTAGTCGTCGGTGCCCGTCTGGCCCAGCAGCGTGATGGCCACGGGGACGCTGGTCAGGACGACGAGCAGCCGCAGCGAGTGCGCGAGCGCCACCCGGTCGGCCAGCGCCGCGTGGCGGTCGGCGAGCACCACCATCTCCTGGGCGCCGCCGATGGCGGTGGAGAAGAAGGCCGTGGCGTGGTCGGTGCGCGCGGCCCGCTCGAGGACGAGGCTCGTCGCCACCCCGATCAGGAACACCCCGGCGGCGGCGGCGAAGAGCGCGGGTGCGTTGGCCACGACCTCGCGCGCGACGGCGGGGGTGAAGTAGAGACCCAGCGCCACGCCGATGGTCAGCTGGCCCGCCTGGCGGCCGCCGGGCGGCGCCTCGAGGCTCGCGCCGCCGAACTGCAGGATCGCCATGCCGACGAGCGGCCCGATCATCCACGGAAGTGGCGTGCGCAGCCAGGCGCAGAGCGCGCCGCCCGCCGTGCACACCGCCAGCGCCCCGGCGATGGCGGCGAGTCGTCGTCGATCCATGGCCCGCATTTTGCCCGTTGCCCGCGAAAGGCGCTCTTTCCCGTGCTCGGTCCGGGTTGACGTGCGTCAAAGAGGGCATTGGACGAAAGGCTAATCTGCCCGTGCAGGAAAAAGCGGCAGCCGCGCGGGCCGCCCCGAGCCGACAATGAACCCCTATGTAGTCTTCCTCCTGTACATGGCCGCGATCCTCGGCGTCGTGGCCCTCATGCTCTTCCTCAACAAGTTCCTGGGGCCCAAGCCGCAGGACACCGAGGTGAAGCTCGAGCCCTTCGAGTGCGGCGCCACGCCGGTGGACACCCACAACGTGAAGGCGGTGCCCATCAAGTACTACGCGGTCGCCATCATCTTCATCCTGTTCGACCTCGAGACCGTCTTCCTCTTCATCTGGGCCCTGGGCGCCAAGCCCTTGACCGGGTTCATGATCTTCACGCTCGGGATCTTCGTGGCGCTCCTCGTCCTCATCCTCCTCTACGTGTACAAGGCGCGGCTCCTGGAGGCGGTACGCGAATGAGCGCCGAGCGCCGCATCATCCCCATCGAGCCGGCCGGCAGCCCCGGCAAGAGCGCGGCCTTCGAGTACATCTCAACCCGCAAGGACGAGCTCATCGGCTGGGCGCGCAAGTTCTCCATCTTCCCGTACCCGTTCGTCACCGCCTGCTGCGCCATGGAGTTCATGGCGGTGAGCTCCACGCCCTACGACACGGACCGCTTCGGCGCCGCCCTGCCGCGCTTCTCGCCGCGCCAGTCCGACCTGCTCATGGTGGTGGGCACCGTCACGCACAAGCAGGCGCCGATCCTGCTCAAGGTCTGGGAGCAGATGTGCGAGCCGAAGTGGGTCATGGCCTTCGGCGTGTGCGCCACGAGCGGCGGCTTCTACCAGAACTACGCGGCGGTGCCCGGCATCGACCGCATCCTCCCCGTCGACGTCTACATCCCCGGCTGCCCGCCGCGGCCCGAGATGGTGATCGACGGGATCATGCAGCTGCAGGACAAGATCGCGCGCCAGAAGCACGTGATCGTGACGAAGGACTTCTAGGGACCGTGGTCGAGGAACGAGCCGTCACCATGAAATCGTCCGCAGAGGTTTTCGACCGGATCGCGAGCCGCCTGTCCGACAGGGAGGGGGAGGTTGCGGTCTCGCACGGCATCCTGGTCGCGAACCTCGCGCCGGGCGGTGTCCTCGCCGCGGCGCGGCTGCTGCGCGACGAGCTCGGCTTCGACGTCTTCCTCGACGTGACGGCGGTCGACTGGCCCGGCCAGGACCCGCGCTTCGAGGTGGTCTGGCACTTCTACTCGACCTCGCACAAGGTGCGCGTGCGCGTGAAGACGCGCGTGCCGGAGTCGAACCCGTCGGTGCCCTCCCTCACGCCGCTCTACGGCTCGGCCGCCTTCATGGAGCGCGAGTGCCACGAGATGTACGGCATCGGCTTCGAGGGCAACGCGGACCTGCGCCCGCTCCTGCTCTACGAGGGCTTCGTCGGGCACCCGCTGCGCAAGGACTACCCGAAGGAGCGCGAGCAGCCGCTCGTCGCCTACCGGCCGGGCTTCGAGCTCGGGGAGAGGGGCTAGCCATGGCCGCCGGCCCCCGCATCGCCAACCCCGTCCGCTCCGCCTTCGCCCCCGGCGAGCGCGACGACACGGTCGTCGTCTCGATCGGCCCGTCGCACCCGGCCACCCACGGCACCATCCAGATCTTCGCGGAGCTCTCCGGCGAGCGCGTCATCCGCGCCGACGTGCACTGCGGCTACCTGCACCGCGGGTTCGAGAAGGAGTGCGAGGCGCACACCTGGCACAACTGCATCCCGTACATGGACCGGCTGAACTACTGCTCGCCGCTCATCAACGACTTCGCCTACTGCGACGCGGTCGAGCGGCTGATGGGCGTGGAGATCACGCGGCGGGCCGTGGTGCTGCGCACGCTCCTGTCGGAGTACTCGCGGCTGTGCGACCACATCACCTGCATCGCGGCGAGCCTGATGGAGCTGGGGGCGATGACCGCCTTCCTCTACATGGTGATGATCCGCGACTACATGTACGAGCACATCGCGGCGCTCACCGGGGCCCGGGTCACGCACTCCTACGGTCGCATCGGGGGGCTGGCGAGGGACCTGCCCCCGGGTTGGCTCGAGCGGCTGGAGGAGATCCTCGTCCAGTACGACGACTTCGTGGGCCGCGTGCACGGGCTGGTGGACAGGAACCGCATCTTCATCGACCGCATGCGCGACGTGGGCGTCCTCAGCCAGGCCGACGCGCTCTCCTACGGCTACACCGGGCCGATGCTGCGCTCCACGGGGCTCGCGCTCGACCTGCGCAAGGACACGCCCTACCTCGCCTACCCCGAGCTGGACTTCGAGGTTCCCGTCGGCATCAAGGGCGACAACTACGACCGCTACTACGTCCGCATGCGCGAGATGGACGAGTCTGTGCACATGATCCGGCAGTGCGTCGAGATGCTCGAGCCCGGCCCGATCAACGTCGACGACCGCCGCTGCAGCTTCCCCGAGAAGCCCCTCGTCTACGGCGAGATCGAGTCTCTCATCAACCACTTCAAGCTGGTGATGGAGGGCCCGAAGGTCCCCGCCGGCGAGATCTACGTGGCGCACGAGGGTGCCAACGGCGAGCTCGGCTTCTACCTCGTCTCCACCGGCGAGGGCACCCCGTACAAGGTGCACTGCCGCGCGCCCAGCTTCGTGCACATGGGCGGGGCGCACAAGATGCTCGAGGGCTACCAGCTCGCCGACCTCGTGCCGACCTTCGGCTCCATCAACATGATCGGCGGGGAGTGCGACAGGTGAAGCACCTCATCCCCGAGTTCGAGAAGATGAAGGAGCGCTTCCCCGCGGGGTTCGAGTCCTCCCTCGTCCTGCCCTGCCTGCACCGAATCCAGGCCGACCGCGGCTTCGTGGCCGACGAGGACATCGACGGCCTGGTCGCCTACCTCGGCGTGCCGCGCGTGCAGGTCGAGGAGGTGCTCTCCTACTACACGATGCTGCGGCGCGAGGGCATCGGAAGGCACCACCTGCAGGTCTGCCGCAACATCGCCTGCTCCATGCGCGGGGCCGAGGGCGTGATCGAGCACGCCTGCAAGAGGCTCGGCGTGAAGCCGGGCGAGACCACCGCGGACGGGAAGTTCACGCTCTCCACCGTCGAGTGCCTGGGCTCCTGCGGCACCGCGCCCGTGATGATGGTGAACGACGCCTACCACGAGAACCTCACGCTCCAGGAGCTGGACCGGCTGATCGAGGAGTGCAAATAATGCCCGGCCGGCAGCTCATCATGACCTTCGAGGTGACCCCCACCTCGCACACGCTCGAGGCCTACAAGGCCCGCGGCGGCTACCAGACGCTCGAGAAGGCGCTGAAGATGGCGCCGGCGGACGTCACGAAGGAGGTCACGGCCTCGGGCCTGCTGGGCCACGGCGGCGCCGCCTTCCCGGTCGGCCGGAAGTGGGGCGTGATGAAGCCCATCCCGGGCGAGATCCACTACCTGTGCGCCAACGCCGACGAGGGCGAGCCCGGCACGTTCAAGGACCGCTGGATCCTCGAGAACGCGCCGCACCTGCTCGTCGAGTCGATGCTCATCACCTCCTACGCGCTGGGCGTGCGCCACGCCTTCGTCTACATCCGCGGCGAGTTCGACCTTCCCTACCGCCGCATCCAGGGCGCCGTCGACGAGGCCTACGCCGCGGGGCTCCTGGGCAAGCCCGTCTTCGGCAGCGAGTTCGCGCTCGACCTCGTCGTGTACCGCGGCGCGGGTTCCTATGTCTGCGGCGAGGCCTCCGGGCTCATCACCTCGATCGAGGGCCGGAAGCCCTACCCGAGGAACCGCCCGCCGCGCCTCACCGTCCGCGGCCTCTTCCAGAAGCCCACGGTCATCAACAACGTGGAGTCGCTCGCCAACATCACCGGCATCATCCGCATGGGCGCCGAGGAGTTCCGCAAGGTGGGCACGCCCAAGAGCCCGGGCACGCAGCTCGTGTCGATCTCCGGCCACATCGCGAAGCCCGGCGTCTACGAGGTCGAGTACGGCTACCCCTGGGCGAAGTTCCTCGACGAGGACTGCGGCGGCATGCTGCACGGCGCGAAGTTGAAGTGCGTCGTCCCCGGCGGGATCTCCACCAAGGTGCTCACGCGCGCCGAGATCGAGCCGCTCACGCTCAGCCACGAATCCGTGAACCCGGCCGGCTCCGGCCTGGGCTCCGGCGGCATGATCGCCGTGGCGGAGGGCACCTGCATGGTGCGGTTCCTGCAGGTGCTGCTGCGCTTCTACCACCACGAGTCCTGCGGCCAGTGCACGCCGTGCCGCGAGGGCATGGGCTGGATGCACAAGATCATCGACCGCATCGTGGCGGGCCAGGGCGTGCCGGAGGACATCGAGCGCCTCTACGCGATCTCGCACGCCAACGACGGCACGACGATCTGCGGCATGGGCGACGCCGCCGGCTACGCCACGGTGGGCATCCTCAACAAGTACCGCGACGAGTTCGAGTACTTCATCCAGAACAAGCGCTCGAAGTTCGACGGGAGGCTCGAATGCCTCGCCTGACCATCGACGGCCGCGAGATAGAGGCGAAGGCCGGCCAGACCGTCATGGAGGCGGCCACCGAGCACGGGATCTTCATCCCGTACTTCTGCTGGCACCCGAAGCTCTCCGTGCCCGGCAACTGCCGCATCTGCGTGGTGGGGGTGGCGGAAAAGGACGGCGGCGAGTGGGTGGAGATCGCCTGCAACATGCCCGTCTCCGAGGGGATGGTGGTCTTCACCAACTCCGAGAAGGTGCGCGCGCGCCGCAAGGCCACGATGCAGTTCATCACGCTCAACCACCCGGTCGACTGCGGCATCTGCGACAAGGCGGGCGAGTGCACGCTGCAGGACTACCACTACGAGTACAACGGCGAGCGCTCGGTCTCGGTCGACGCCAAGGTGCACGCGACCAAGCACTACGCGCTCTCCAACCGCATCGTGCTGGACAACGAGCGCTGCATCCAGTGCACGCGCTGCGTGCGCTTCACGCGCGAGATCTCGAAGTCCAACGGCTTGGGGCTGGTGAACCGCGCCGACCACTCGCTGGTGCGCGCCGCCGAGGACGGGTCCTTCGCGAACGACGCGTACTCCGACAACGTGATCGACATCTGCCCGGTGGGCGCGCTCCTGTCGCGCTCCTTCCTGCACAAGGCGCGGGTCTGGTACCTGGAGCCCACGGCCTCGGTGTGCCCCGGCTGCTCGCGCGGCTGCACCGTGAACCTCTGGCACCGCCGGCCCGAATGGCGCCTCAAGGCGCCCGGCATGCAGGCGGCCAACGCCTCGGTCGACCGCGTCACGCCGCTCGAGAACCCGGCGGTCAACGGCCCGTGGATCTGCAACAAGGGACGCGACCTGCCGAAGCTGCTGGGCCGCGCCCGCGCCGAGGTGGCCATGCTCAAGGGCAAGCCCGCCGATCTCCCCGGCGCCATCGCCCAGGCGAGGAGCCTCGTCGCCGCCGCGCGCCGCCCCGTGGCCATCGTCTCGAGCTGGGGCTCCAACGAGGAGCTCGCGGCCTTCAAGGCGGCCTTCGGCACGCGGCTGGAGGCCTTCGTCAAGGCCGACCACCTGCCCGAGCCGGGCGAGGTGGTCGAGGATTCGCTCCTCATCCGCGCCGACAAGAACCCCAACACCGCGGGGGCGACGGCCCTCTTCGGCGATCGCGCGCCCGCGATCCCGAAGGACGCCGACCTCGTCCTCGTCTGGGGCGAGGGCCTCGACTTCGGCCTCATCCCGCCGGCGGCGAAGATCGTCTACCTCAACGCCTGGCTGCAGCCCGAGAACGGGCACGCCGACGTCTTCATCCCGACGAGCATCCAGACGGAGCGCGACGGGCACTACACCAACTTCGCCGGCGTCACGAGCGCCTTCTCGAAGTGCTTCGCGAAGCCCGCGGGCGTGGCGGACGCCGAGACGCTCTTCCCGGCGCTCGCGGCCGCGGGCGGAGGCGCGCCATGATCGCCGACCTCGTCATCTCGCTCGTCTTCATCGGCTACGCGATCAGCGTCCTGATGGGCTTCGGCACCATCCTCACCTGGGTGGAGCGCAAGCAGGCCGCCGTGATGAGCGACCGCATCGGGGCCAACCGGGCCTACATCCGCATCCCGGGCACGCAGGTGAAGCTCGTCTGGCTGGGCCTCTTCCACGGCATGGCCGACGGCCTGAAGATGCTCCTCAAGGAGGACTTCAAGCCGCGCACGTACGACTGGTACGCCTACGCGGTGGCGCCGTGGGTCGTGTTCACGCCGGTGCTCCTCGTCTTCGCCGTGATCCCCTTCGGCGGCTCGCTCACGCCCGCCAGGCTCTGGGAGCCGCTCTCCGCCTTCTTCGGCGACAAGACCTGGCCGATGCAGATCGCCACGCTCGACGCGGGCATCCTCATCGTCTTCGCCTTCAGCGGGCTCACGATCATCGGCGCGATGCTCGCCGGCTGGTCCTCGTCCAACAAGTTCTCGCTCCTGGGGGCGCTGCGCGCGGGCTCGCAGATGATCTCCTACGAGCTGGTGCTGGGCCTCACGGTGCTCGGCCTCATCCTCGTCTACGGCACCGTGAACCTCGACGCGATGGTGCGCCAGCAGTCGGGGATCGTGCTCGGCTTCCTGCCGGCCTGGGGCATCGTCTACCAGCCCTTCGCGGCGACCCTCTTCCTGGCCGCGGCCATCGCCGAGAACAAGCGCATCCCCTTCGACCTGCCGGAGGCCGAGAGCGAGCTCATCGCGGGCTACTTCACCGAGTACAGCGCGATGAAGATGGGCCTCTTCATGTTCGCGGAGTTCATCGAGATCGCGATCATCGGCGCGCTCTTCACGACCCTCTTCCTGGGCGGCTACAACCTGCCCTACATGAGCGACGCCGGCTTCGCCTTCCCGGGCGGCGCGGCGCTCGCCTTGCCGCACGGCGCGGTGGTGGTGACCCAGCTCGGGACGTTCCTCCTCAAGGTCTTCCTGGTGTGCAGCTTCCAGATCCTCATCCGCTGGACGCTGCCGCGCTTCCGCTACGACCAGGTGCTGATGTTCGCCTGGAAGTTCATGTTCCCGCTGGCGCTCGCGAACCTGTGCGTCACGGCGGTCGTCGTCTGGGCGGTGCGCGCATGAGCCGCAGGCCCCACGTCCGCAAGCAGTACTGGAACGAGCCCGAGATGGGGCTCTGGGAGAAGGCGTACCTGCCCGAGATCCTGCGCGGGCTGTGGATCACCGGATCGATCTTCCTGCGCAACATGGGCAAGTGGGTGACGGGCCGCAAGGGGGCGCTGACCACCTACTACCCCGAGGAGACGCGCTGGGACTACGCGCAGGCCAACCGCGGCAAGCACGTTCTCACCCGCCGCCCCGACGGCACGCCGCAGTGCGTGGCCTGCAACATGTGCGCGACGGTGTGCCCGGCCAAGGTGATCGAGATCGAGGCGGGCTTCGACCCGGCCGACGCCGCCCACCCGAAGTACCCGGTGCGCTTCGAGATCGACTACTCGCGCTGCGTCTTCTGCGGCCTGTGCGTGGAGGCCTGCCCCGAGGACGCGATCCGCATGGCGAAGGAGGTGCCGAACCTGCCCTCCGGCGACCGCTGGAGCATGTGGCTCGCCAAGGAGGAGCTCCTCGACTGGCAGCCGCAGTCCGACGTCGCCAAGCCCTATCCCCCGGCGCCGGCGCGCGTGCCCGACGGAGAACGCGGATGACGGACTTCCTCGCCCACCTCGACACGCTGCTCCTCTGGGCGTTCGCCGGCTGCGCGTTCGTGAGCGCGGCCCTCATGCTGGTGCTGCGCCAGCCCATGCGCGTGGCCATCGCGCTCGTGTCCTGCATGGTGTTCCTGGGCGGGGTGTACGGCCTGCTGGGGCTGCACTTCATCGCCGCCTTCCAGGTCCTCATCTACGTGGGCGCGGTGATGGTGTTCATGGTCTACGCCATCATGCTGCTCGACCCGCGCGACGAATCCGGCGGGGAGAAGTTCTCGAAGCTCCTCTGGCCCGGGATCATCGGCCTGTCGCTGCTCGCGGAGGCCCTGGCGGTGGGCTACTGGAGCGACCTTCCCCCGGCGCCGCGCGGCGCCGCCGGCGAGCCCTTCGACATGATCCGCTTCTCGCAGGCCTTCCTGTCGGAGTACTGGCTGCACTTCGAGCTCACCTCGGTGCTGCTCCTCGCGGCCGTGGTAGCGGCGCTGGCCGTCATCAAGGAAAACCGGAGGCACGACCATGGATAAGGTCATGATGCTCCAGGTCCTGGCGGCCTCGCTCTTCGCCCTGGGACTCACCGGCGTCATCATCCGGCGCAACGTGCTCGTGATGCTCATGTGCATGGAGCTGATGCTCAACGGCGTGAACCTGAGCCTCGCGACCTTCGCGCACACCATGGGCTCGGCCGTCGGCGCCGTGCTCGTCTTCCTGATCTTCGTCGTGGCGGCCGCCGAGATCGCGATCGCCATCCCCATCGTGCTGCTCCTCGTGCGGCGCAAGCGCACGCTGGACATCGAGTCCTACTCGGACCTCAAGGGCTAGGACGCGCGCCATGGGACTGCTCACCCTCATCGTCGTCCTGCCGCTGCTGGGCTTCGTCGTGAACGGCCTCCTGGGCAACCGCCTGGGCAAGGGCTTCGTCTCCGCCGTGGGCTGCGGCCTGCCGGCCATCGCCTTCGCGGCGGCGGTCAAGTGCTTCCTGGACCTGAAGGGCGCCGGCTGGGCGCCGATCGCCGAGACGGCCTACGTCTGGACGATGGTCGGCCAGGACAGCTTCGAGATCGCCTTCTGGTTCGACCGCCTCACCGCGGTGATGGCGCTCATCGTGACCGGCGTGGGCACGCTCATCCACGTCTACTCCACCGGCTACATGCACGAGGACAAGAGCTACGCGCGCTACTTCGCGTACCTGAACCTCTTCCTCTTCTTCATGCTGCTGCTGGTGCTGGGCAAGTCGTTGCTGGTGCTCTTCGTGGGCTGGGAGGGCGTGGGGCTCGCCTCCTACCTCCTCATCGGCTTCTGGTTCGGGGACATGGAGAAGGCCGCCGCCGGCAAGAAGGCCTTCATCGTGAACCGCATCGGCGACGCGGGCTTCCTGCTGGGGATGTTCGTGATCTACTCGGCCGTGGGCACGCTGGACATGCCGCACATCAACAAGGCGTTCACGAGCGGGGCGGCGCCCGCGGTGTCGGCGAGCCTCGTGGGAATCCTCCTTTTCATCGGCGCCACGGGCAAGTCGGCGCAGATCCCGCTCTACGTCTGGCTGCCCGACGCCATGGCGGGCCCGACGCCCGTCTCCGCCCTCATCCACGCGGCCACGATGGTGACGGCGGGCGTGTACCTGGTGGCGCGCATGTCGGGCATCTACCTCAACGCGCCCGAGGCCTCGACGGTCATCGCCGCCGTGGGCGCGCTCACCGCCCTCATGGCGGCGACCATCGCGCTCGCCCAGGACGACATCAAGAAGGTGCTCGCCTACTCCACGGTCTCGCAGCTCGGGTTCATGTTCGTGGCCCTGGGCGTGGGCGCCTACGGCGTGGCGGTCTTCCACGTCTACACGCACGCGTTCTTCAAGGCCTGCCTCTTCCTCGGCGCCGGCAGCGTCATCCACGCCATGTCGGGCGAGCAGGACATCAAGAAGATGGGCGGGCTCGCGAAGAAGATCCCCGTCACCTTCTTCACCTTCGCGCTCGCCACCGCGGCCATCGCCGGCATCCCGCCGCTCTCGGGCTTCTTCTCCAAGGACGAGATCCTCTGGTACGCGCTCGCGAGCGGGCGCGGCGGCTCGTGGCTGCTCCTGGGCGTGATGGCCTTCACGGCGCTGCTCACCGCCTTCTACATGTTCCGCCTGCTGTGGCTCACGTTCTTCGGCAAGCCCCGCATGATCAAGGAGGTCGAGCACCACATCCACGAGTCGCCGCCGTCGATGACGGGCGTGCTCGTGATCCTGGCCATCCTCTCGGCCGTGGGCGGGTTCCTGTCCATCCCGCACTTCCTCGAGCCCCTGGTGGCGCTCCCGGCCGTGCGGCCCGGCATGGACGCGTTCCACTACTTCGTGGTCGGCGGCTCGATCGCCATCGCCTTGGCCGGCCTCGTGGGCGCTGCCTATTTCTTCGGAGGTGACGCCGCCCGCGCGGCGAAGGTGAAGGCGTCGTTCGCCGGCGCCTACCGCGTGCTCAACAACAAGTACTACGTGGACGAGCTCTACGACCGGTTCATCAACCGTCCGCTGCTGTGGGTCTCGGAGGCGGTGTTCCTCAAGCTCGGCGACCGCCTGCTCATCGACGGCACGCTGAACGGGCTCGCCTCCGTCGCGCAGCGGACGGCCGGCCGTCTCTCCCGCGTGCAGACGGGAAGCCTGCACAAGTACGCGTTCATGGTCCTCGTCGGCATGGTGGCGAGCCTCGTCTGGATGTGGCGCAATGGCTGACGCAACGGTCCTCTCGCTGGTCCTCTACCTGCCGCTCGCGGGCATGCTCGCCATCGCGGCCATCCCCGCGGGGCGCGACGGCGCCGTGCGCGCGTTCACGCTCGCCGTGATGGTCGTCCAGTTCCTGCTCTCTCTCGTCCTCTACGCCCACTTCGATCCGGCCGCGCCCGGACTGCAGGCCGCCACGCGGCTGCCGTGGATCCCGGCCTGGGGCGTGAGCTACATCATCGGCCTGGACGGCTACAACATCCTGCTGGTGATCCTCACCACCTTCCTCGGGCCGCTGGTCACGGCCGGCGCCTTCAGCGCGGTCACGAAGGAGGTGAAGCTCTTCTACGCGATGGTCTTCCTCATCCAGTTCGCGATGCTGGGGACGTTCGTCGCGCAGGATCTCTTCCTCTTCTACCTCTTCTGGGAAGCGATGCTGATCCCGATGTTCCTCATCATCGGCATCTGGGGCGGAGAGCGGCGCATCTACGCGACGATCAAGTTCTTCCTCTACACGGCCTTCGGCAGCATCCTGATGCTGGCGGCGGTGATCTACCTCGTGTGGTCGCTGTGGAGCACGGCCGGCATCACCTCCTTCGCCTTCGCCGACCTCTACAAGGCGAGGCTGCCGCTGGAGACGCAGAAGTGGCTGCTCGCGGCCTTCGCGCTGTCCTTCGCGATCAAGGTGCCGATGGTGCCCTTCCACACGTGGCTGCCGGACGCGCACGTGGAGGCGCCCACCGCGGGCTCCGTGATCCTGGCCGGGGTGCTGCTCAAGATGGGCACGTACGGCTTCATGAAGCTGGGCTTCCCGCTCTTCCCGGACGCCACGCGCCTGGCCGCGCCGATGCTCGCGATGCTCTCGGTGCTCTCGATCGTCTACGGCGCCTGCCTCGCGCTGGTGCAGACCGACATCAAGAAGATCATCGCCTACTCCTCGATCAGCCACCTGGGCTACGTGATGCTGGGGCTGGTGAGCCTGGACCTCCTGGGCATCCAGGGCGCCATCATGCAGATGGTGAGCCACGGCCTGGTGGCCGGCGGGCTCTTCCTCATGGTCGGGATGATCTACGAGCGCTGCCACACCCGCGAGCTCGCGGCCTACGGGGGCCTCGCCAAGGTGCTGCCCGTGTACTCCGTCTTCTTCCTCATCCTCACGCTCGCTTCCGTGGGCCTGCCCACGACCAGCGGCTTCACGGGCGAGTTCCTCGTGCTGCTGGGCGCCTTCAACGCCGCCTGGAAGCCGGCCGCCGTGACGATCCCCGTGTGGGTGGCGGGCGTGGCGGTCACGGGCGTGGTGCTGGGCGCGCTCTACATGCTGTGGTTCGCGCAGCGCTTCCTCTTCGGCGCCGAGCGCGTGCCGCACGGCCCGGTGGCGGACCTCAACCTGCGCGAGAAGTCGATCCTCGTGATCCTCGTGGCGGCGGTGTTCTGGCTCGGCCTCTTCCCCGACTCGGCCATGAAGCGCACCGAGCTCGCCGCGCGCGAGTACCAGGAACTGGTCGCCGCACCGCGCACCCCCGCGGCGACGAAGCTGACCGGGACGCTCCCGGCGGAGGCGGCACGATGAACTTCACCGCCGTATCCATCGCGATGGCCCCCGAGCACCTGCTGCTCGCCGGCATCGTGACGCTCCTCATCCTCGAGATCGCCTCCGACAAGGCGAAGGCGGCCCTGCCGATCGCCGTGGTGTTCGTGGCGGCGGCGTCCGCCGCGGCCGCCTGGCTGGGATTCACCGGCTGGACCGGCGCGCCCTTCCCGGGACAGTTCGACCTCGCGCCGCCGGCCTCCTTCACCAAGGCGATCGTGCTGGCGCTCGCGGTGCCGGTGCTCCTCGCCTCCAAGGACGACTTCGGCAAGGGCGAGTTCTACCCGCTCGTGCTCTCCTCGCTCTACGGCGTGTGCCTGCTCGCCTCGGCGGAGAGCTTCCTCACGCTCTTCCTGGGCATCGAGCTCATGTCGATCCCGGTGTACGTGCTGGTGCTGATGGGCTTCCGCCGCCCCGAGAGCGCGGAAGCGGCGCTGAAGTACCTGGTGCTTTCCGGCACCGCGAGCGCCTCGTTCCTCATGGGCGCATCCCTCATGTACGGCTCCACCGGGTCGCTCGCGCTCGAGAGCTTCGCGCTCGCCCTGGGCTCCCCGCGGCTGCTGGCCGGCACCGCCGTCGTGATGGTCGTCTCGGCGTTCTTCCTCAAGGCCGCGATCGTTCCCTTCCACGGCTGGGCGCCGGACGCCTACGAGGCCGCGAGCGTTCCCTCGACCGCCTACATGGCCGTGCTGGTGAAGGCGGGCGTGCTGGTGGCGGCCGCGCGCGTCTTCGGCAAGGCCCCCGTGGCCGAGCCCCTCGCGGGACTGCTCGCGATCCTCCCGCTCGTGTCCATCGTCTGGGGCAACATCGCGGCGATGCGCCAGGCGGGGCTGCGCCGCATGATCGCCTACTCCTCGATCGCGCACGCCGGCTACCTCTTCTTCGCCTTCCTGGGCGACGGTCCCGGGCGCTTCCAGGCGGTGGTCTTCTACCTCGCCACCTACGGCGTCATGAACATCCTCGCCTTCACGGCGCTGCCCTCGCACCCCGAGGACGTCGAGCGCGACAGGCTGGAGAACCTGAAGGGCCTGTTCCGCACCCACCCGTTCGCGGCGCTGCTCATCGGCATGGCAATGCTCTCGCTCGCGGGCATCCCGCCCTTCCCGGGCTTCGTGGGCAAGTTCCTCATCTTCAAGAACGTGATGGCGGCCGGCTACACGACCTACGCGGTGCTGGGCCTGGTGGGCAGCTACCTCGGGATCTACTTCTACCTGCGCGTCATCCAGTACATGTTCATGACGCCGGAAGCCGTGTCCGGCGGGCACGCGCCCTCGCGCGGGGTCGCCATGGGCGCGAGCCTCATCTGCCTCGCGGGCTCCATCCTCATCGCCGTGCTGCCGGGCACGTTCCTCGCGCGGCTCTAGGCCTCACTCCGGGAACAGCAGCGCGTACACGCGGTCGCGGTACGTGCGCGAGAGCACCAGCTCGACGCCGTCGTCCAGCGTGACCGCCTGGTCCCCGGCGTGGATGGGCTCGATCGACTTCACGCGCTCGATGTTCACGAAGGTCGAGCGGTGGATGCGCACGATGCTCACCTCCGCAAGGCGCGACTCCATCTCCTGCATCGTGCTTCGCACCGTGTAGCGCTCGCGACCGACGTGGAAGACGAGGTAGTTGCCGGCCGCCTCGACCCAGTCGATGGCGGCCAGGTCCACGAGCACCGTCCGGGAGCCTGCCTTCAACGCCAGTCGCTTCATCCTCCTGGGCTCCCGGTGCGGCGCTCCCGCGACGATTCCGATGGCGGGGGCGTAAGCGTCCATGGCCGGATCATGCTGGGGCGGCCGTTGCGCGTGGGTTGCGAGATGTTACGAACGTGCGCCTTGTGTCGCGTGCGGCGGCGCGCCGTTGCGATCGCATCGGTTCCCGCGCCGCTTTCGTCTCGCGATCGCGCGCGTTTCTCCCGGAACGCGAACAGCTCGTCACATTTCCGGCGCGCGGCCGGCGGCGGCGGCCAGCATTCGCCCCGTCGGCACCCGGGCCCGTGTTCTTTTCCTGGTTACCCACACGGGCGAGACGCATCGGCGGGCTCCGGGGGCCGGCGACACCGCAGAAAGGACGGGCATGAATCCTCTCGACATTCCGGCCCATCTCCGCGACGCCGGCGAGGCGCGGCCGCGCGTGCTGGTGGTGGGCGATGACGCGCGGCGCGCGCGCCGCGTCGGCGACTACCTCTCGCGCCAGCCCCTCGCCCTGGTGCGGCAGGAGCGCGGCGACGCGGCGCTGGGCCGCGCCGGCGCGATGGAGGCGAGCCTCGTCGTGATCGAGTCCGACGCGCCGGGCCTCGCCGCGACGGAGTTCTGCCGGCGGCTGCGCGCCGGGGGCGGAACCGCCCCGGTGGTGGTGCTCGCCGCCACGGACGACGAGGTCGAGCAGGTGCTCTGCCTCGAGCTCGGGGCCGACGCGTGCCTGCCCCGCGACGTGCCCGAGCGCCTGCTCTGGGCGCAGGTGAGGGCCCTCCTGCGGCGGGCGCCGGCCGGCGGCGCGGCGGAAGGCGAGCCCGGCTCGGTGCGTGCCGGCGACCTCGTCCTCGAGCGCCGGGCGCTGGCGGCCCGCGCGGGAGACCGGCGCATCGAGCTCACCCCGCACGAGTTCGATTGCGCGTGGCTCCTCGCCCGCGAGGCCGGCGCGATCGTGAGCCGCGCGCGGCTGCGCGAGGCGATGTGCCGCGGCGCGCCCGACGCGATCCGCGACCGCACGGTCGACGCGTGCATATCGCGGCTGCGCCGCAAGCTCGTGCAGCTCGACGGCCGCCCGCGCCGCATCCGCAGCATCCACGGCCGCGGCTACCTGCTCGACGCCTCGCCGGCCTGAGGCGCGGGACGGGACGTTGCGGACGCGGGACAGGGCGTCCCGCGCGAACAGGCCGCAACAAAAAAAGGCGCGCCGCGCCCCCGGGCGCGATTGTGTTCGCAGCGCGTGTTCGCTATAAATGGCCGCGATGCGTCCGCCCGGTGGGTAGCGGTTCCACCTCACTGGGAGCGAGACATGAAGAACGGAAAGAAGGCACTGGCCGCCGCCGTGGCGCGGGCCTTGGGAGTGGCGTTCGCGGCGGCCGCGGCCGGACAGGCCGGCGCGCAGGACGCGGCGCAGAAGGTCGAGAAGATCGAGGTCACCGGCTCCAACATCAAGCGCATCGAGGGCGAGAGCTCGCTCCCGGTGACGGTGTTCACCCGCGAGGACATCGAGCGCACCGGCGCCACCACGCCGATGGAGCTGCTCAGCCTGGTGAGCGCCAACAACAGCCTGGGCAACGTCTCGCTCGCCAACGTGATCGGCGCGACCACGTTCTCGGCGCAGACCGCCTCGCTGCGGGGCCTGGGCGGCGGGCGCACCCTCGTCCTGGTGAACGGCAAGCGCATCGACGGCTTCTCGGGCGAGGTGCAGGGCGTGCAGGGGGTGAACCTTTCGGTCATCCCGTTCGCCGCCATCGAGCGCGTCGAGGTGCTCAAGGACGGCGCCTCCGCCGTGTACGGCTCGGACGCGATCGGCGGGGTCATCAACTTCATCATGCGCTCCGACTACCGCGGCGGCGAGGCGATGGCCTACTTCGGAAGTCCGACGCGGGCCGGCGGCGGCGAGCAGATCCGCGCCAACGGCACCGCCGGCTTCGGCGACCTGTCGAGCGACCGCTACAACGTCGTGGTCTCGGTGTCCTACGACAAGCAGAAGAGCCTCGACCAGCGCGACCGCGCCTTCTCCAACACGTCCTATCGCCCGGAGCTGGGGCTCGTGGCGATATCCAGCAACTCCTTCCCCGGCCGCATCACCACCGGGGGCATCGGCGTGCCGGGCACGCCGAACAACTGCTCGCCCACCACGTACTTCGCCGACCTCGAGGGCTGCTACTACGACCCTTCCTCGATCGCGGGCGTGCAGATGATCCCCGACAACGAGAAGTGGAACTTCTTCGGCTCGGCGCGCTACCAGATCGACGGCACCACGCAGGCCTACGCCACGGTGCTCGGCTCGCGCGACGTGAACCGCTTCGTGATCCAGGCGGTGCCGGTCTCGAACCTCTTCTTCTACGGTCCCGACGGCGACATCCCGTCCACGGTCACCATCGGGCCGTCGAGCCCGTTCTACCCGACCGCGCTCGCCGATGCCGCGGGCGTGGGCGGGCAGGTCCTCAACGTGCGCTACCGGGCGGTCGAGAACGGGCTTCGCGATTCGACCGACACCAACGTGAACGGCCAGGCGGTCTTCGGGGTGAAGGGCGTCTGGCGCGACTTCGACTGGGACGCCTCGGGCTTCTACAGCCGGGGCACGACCAGGAACCACCTGAACGGCGGCTTCCCCCTGCTCTCGCAGCTGCTGCCGCTGCTCAACGGCGGGACGGTGAACCTCTTCGCGCCCAACACGCCGGAGGTGGTCGCGCAGCTGCAGGCCACCAACTACGTGGGCGACACCTTCAACGGCACCTCGAAGAGCTACGGCGCGCAGGCTCGGGCGTCGGGCGAGATCGCGAAGCTGCCCGCCGGGCCCCTGGCGGTGGGCTTCGGCGCCGAGCTGCGGCGCGAGACGCTGGACCAGGTTCCGGAGCCGGTCCTCGCCACCGGCGACCTCTCCGGGTTCGGCGGCAACATCCTGCCCGTGCACGGTTCGCGCGACATCCTCGCCGTGTTCGCCGAGGCCAACGTCCCGCTCGCCAAGGGGCTCGAGGCGGTCGTGGCGCTGCGAAGCGACCACTACAGCGACTTCGGCCGCACCAACAACCCGAAGGTGAGCCTGCGCTGGGAGCCGCACAAGTCGGTGCTGATGCGGGCCTCCTATGGGCAGGGCTTCCTCGCCCCGTCGCTCTACCAGCTCTACACGCCCAACATCTCCAGCGTGACGGCCACGGGGCAGACGGACCCGATCCGCTGCCCGGTGACCCAGGACACGGGGCTCGACTGCTCGACTCAGTTCCCCATCACCTTCGGCGGCAACGCCGCGCTCCAGCCCGAGACGAGCGAGAACGTGAGCGCGGGCTTCGTCCTCGAGCCGGTCGCCGGCACCTCCTTCAGCGCGGACTACTTCAAGATCCGCCTCAACGACGCGATCACCAACGGCATCCCGTACGCCACGATCCTGGGCGACCTCGACCAGTACGGCTATCTCGTGACGCGCGGCGCACCCGACCCCGCCTATCCCGGGCTGCCGGGCCGCATCACCAACATCGACCAGACCTACATCAACCTGGGCGCGGTGCACATCGAGGGCGTGGACGTCGAGTTCCACACCGGCACGCGCAGGGCCTCCTGGGGGCGCCTGCGCCTGGACGTCTCGGGCACCTACTACATCCGCTACGACGTGCAGAACCTCGACGGCAGCTACACGGGGTTCGTGTCCAACCAGTACGGTGCCGTCATCACGGGCGTGGTGCCGCGCTGGAAGCACTACGCGGCGCTCACCTGGGATTCCGGCCCGTGGTCTGCCACGCTGGGCAATACCTACCAGTCGAGCTACGTGGACGTGCAGACCGACGGCGAGGGCAACCTGCGCCGCGTGAGCTCGATGAGCCTGTGGGACCTGCAGGCGAACTACAAGGGGTGGCGCAACCTCACGCTCACGCTGGGGGTGAAGAACCTGCTCGACACCGACCCGCCGCAGTCGAACCAGGGCAACTCCTTCCAGGTCGGCTTCGATCCCTCCTACTACGACCCCCGCGCCCGCTTCGTCTACGGGAGCCTCGCGTACTCCTTCAAATAGATGCTTGGCCCGGGAAGCCCGGAAACGCTATAATTCCGGGCTTTCCCGGCCTGCAGCGCGCTTCCCGGCCGGAAACAACGGCCTGGTAGCTCAGTTGGTAGAGCAGAGGACTGAAAATCCTTGTGTCGGTGGTTCAATTCCGCCCCAGGCCACCAAATTCCCCCGAGCCCGCCCCGCGCGGGCTTTTTCGCCCATGAATAGCGGCGTGCCGAACCCGCAGCTCGCCCTGCAGCAGGCGATCGCCGCCTACCAGCGCGGCGACTGGGCGGGCTCCGAGGCGTCGTGCCGGCAGGTGCTCGCGGCCCGGGCGGGCGACTTCGATGCGCTGAACCTCCTCGGCATCATCGCCGCGCAGACGCAGCGGCTGCCGGAGGCCGCCGAACTGCTGCGCCGGGCCGTGGCGGCAAGGCCGTCGGATGCTTCCGCGCACAACAACCTGGCGAACGTGCTCAAGAGCCTTGCGCGCCTGGACGAGGCCCTCGCGTCCTACGACCGGGCGCTCGCGATCCAGCCGCGTTACGCCGAGGCCCATTACAACCGGGGCGGCACCCTCGCCGCGCTTGGTCGTGCGGAGGAGGCGATCGCGGCCTACGACCGCGCGGTCGCCCTGAAGCCTGACTACGCCAAGGCCTGGTACAACCGCGGCGTCGCGCTCGAGGGTCTCGGGCGAAGGGAGGCTGCCGTCGCGAGCTACGATCGCGCCGTCTCCCTGGAGCCGGACTTCGCGGAGGCCCACTACAACCGCGGCGTCATGCTCGCGGGTCTCGGCGACCTCGATGCCGCCGTGGAGAGCTACGAGCGGGCCGTCGCGCTCAAGCCGGGGTTCGTGCAGCCCCTGAACAACCTCGGCAACGCCCTGCTGCGGCTGCGCCGTCCCGCCGATGCGGTGGCCGCCTACGACCGGGCCCTGGCCCTGAAGCCGGACTACGTGGAGGCCCTCGTCAACCGCGGCAGGGCGTTGGTGGAGCTGCGGCAGGTCGGGGACGCGATCGCCGAATTCGATCGCGCCATCGCGCTCGATCCCGGCTACGGGGATGCCTGGTGGAACAAGTCGCTCGCGCTGCTGCTGGGGGGTGACTTCGCGGCGGGGTGGGAGCTCTACGAGTGGCGCTGGAAGCTGGATGCCTTCGCCCACCTCCGGCGCGAGCACCCGCAGCCCCTGTGGGTCGGCGCCGAGCCGCTCGCGGGCAGGTCGATCCTGCTGCATGGCGAGCAGGGGCTCGGAGACGCGATCCAGTTCTGCCGCTACGCGCCGATGGTCGCCCGGCTCGGCGCGAAGGTGGTCCTGGAGGTTCAGCGCCCGCTGGTGCCCCTGATGAAGAGCCTCGCGGGCGTGGAGACCGTGGTCGCGGCGGGCGAGACGATTCCCGCCGTCGACCTGCGCTGCCCGCTGCTCAGCCTGCCGCGGGCGTTCCGCACCGACCTCGCCACGATCCCCGCGCCGGAACGGTACCTCGCGGCAGACCCCCGGCGGCTCGCGCACTGGCAGGAGCGGCTCGGTCCCCGCAGGGGCCTTCGCGTGGGCGTGGCCTGGAGCAGCACGTCGGCCTTCACGCGCGACGGCGTCAGGAGCATGCGGCTCGCCGAGTTCGCCAGGGCCCTGCCGGAGAGCGGGATCGAGGTCGTGTGCCTGCAGAAGGAGATCAAGCCCGGGGACCGCCAGGACCTCGAGTCGCGGCCCGGCATCCGGTTCTTCGGGGACGAGCTCGCCGATTTCGGCGACACGGCGGCCCTGGTCGAGTGCGTGGACCTCGTCGTCAGCACGTGCACGAGCGTCCCGCACCTCGGCGGAGCGCTCGGCAAGCCGACGTGGATCCTGCTCGCGCACGTTCCCGACTGGCGCTGGCTGCTCGACCGGGACGACAGCCCCTGGTATCCGTCGGCGAAGCTCTACCGGCAGGAGCGCGCGGGAGACTGGACCGGGGTGCTGGACCGGGTCCGCGGGGACCTGGCGCGGTTGGCAGGCGCGAGGCCCTGACGGTCGGGGGAGCCCCTCCCGGGGGCAGGGCGGGAGCGGTCCGCGCCGTTGACCCATGTCAACGGGCCCTTGCAGCCTTGGCGCATCGTGGAGCCTGAGGAGGTGTCCGCCATGCTCGAACCCATCGGAAGCGTCGAGGAGTTCTACGCCCACGCGCTCGCGATCGAAGGGGAGGCCGCCCGCTGCTGGCGCCGCTACCAGGAGCACTTCGCCGACCGGGGCGAGGAGGTGCTCGCGGGCCTGAGCGGCAACCTCGCCCGCTTCGAGGAGGAGCACCACCAGCTCCTGCTGGAGCGCGCCGGAAGGCTCACCCTCCCCGAGTTGCCCCCCGACCGTTACCGATGGCTCGAGGCGGGCCCCCCGGAATCGGCCGACTGCGAGGTGGTGTTCCGCCTGGCCACCCCGCGCGAGCTCCTGGAGATCGCCCTCAAGGCCGAGAGGGGCGCCAAGCGCTTCTTCGAGTGGGTGGCGGGGACGACGGCCAACGGCGAGATCCACGAGCTCGCCGAGGAGATGGCCCGCGAGGAGGCCGAGCACGTGCAGTGGGTGACCCGGGCGATGGAGTACGTGCGTGCCGACGGCGTGGACTGGGATTCCCTCCTGGCCGCCGGCGGCGGCCCGGGGCTCGCCCTCGGCGGCGAGCGGCGCCTGCGCAAGGGCCCGCCTCCGTCCAAGTAGCCGCCATTTAATCAATCGCAAAGGCGCTCGCCCCCGGAGCCCCTAGGATGGGGGCTCTTGAGGAGGAGGCCCGCTTGTTCCAGATCCGGATTCACGGACGCGGCGGCCAGGGGGTGGTCACGGCGGCGGAAATGCTCTCCGTCGCGGCCTTCCTCGAAGGACGCCACGCCCAGGCATTCCCCAGCTTCGGCTCCGAGCGCACCGGCGCGCCCGTGGTGGCCTACTGCCGCCTCGACGACCGCGAGATCCGCCTGCGCGAGCCCATCCTGCAGCCCGACGCGATCCTCATCCAGGACCCGACGCTGCTCAACCAGGTCGACGTCTTCGGGGGACTGAGGCGCGACGGCTACATCCTCATCAACACCGCGCGCAGCTTCCGCGCCCTGGGGCTCGCGGAGTTCGTGAAGGACTTCCCGGCGCAGCACCTGCACACCGTGCCCGCCACCGAGATCGCGATGAAGCGCGTGGGGCGCCCGGTGCCCAACGCGGCGCTGCTCGGCGCCTTCGCGGCCGCCACGGGGCTCATCTCGCTCGAGTCCGTGGGCAAGGCCATCCGGGAGAAATTCCCCGCCAAGATCGCGGAGGGCAACATCCTGGCCGCCTCCGACGCCTTCAAGCACGTGCGCCAGGAGGCCGGAGCCAAACACCATGCTCAAGCAGATTGAAGGTTCCAAGGCGGTCGCCGAGGCGGTGGCCCTGTGCCGCCCCGAGGTGATCTGCGCCTACCCCATCTCCCCCCAGACCCACATCGTCGAAGGCCTGGGCGAGATGGTGAAGGAGGGCAGCCTCACGCCGTGCGAGTTCATCAACGTCGAGAGCGAGTTCGCGGCCATGAGCGTGGCGATCGGGGCTTCGGCCGCCGGCGCGCGCGCCTACACCGCCACCGCGAGCCAGGGGCTGCTCTTCATGGCCGAGGCCGTCTTCAACGCGGCCGGCATGGGGCTTCCCATCGTGATGACGGTGGCCAACCGCGCCATCGGCGCCCCCATCAACATCTGGAACGACCACACCGACTCGATGAGCCAGCGCGACTGCGGCTGGATCCAGCTCTTCGCGGAGACCAACCAGGAGGCGCTCGACCTGCACATCCAGGCCTTCCGGCTGGCGGAGGAGCTCTCGATCCCGGTGATGGTGTGCATGGACGGCTTCATCCTCACCCACGCCTACGAGCGCGTGGACATGCCCGCGCAGGAGCAGGTGGACGCGTTCCTGCCGCCCTTCCAGCCGCGCCAGGTGCTCGACCCGCAGGAGCCCGTGTCGATGGGCGCCATGGTCGGCCCCGAGGCCTTCACCGAGGTGCGCTACCTCGCGCACGTGAAGCAGATGCAGGCGCTGGAACTCATCCCGGGCTGGGCCGCGCAGTTCCGCGAGGCCTTCGGGCGCGACTCCGGCGGGCTCATGCACGGCTACCGCATGGAGGACGCCGACACCGTGGTGGTCGCGCTGGGCTCCGTGCTGGGCACGATCAAGGACACCGTGGACGGGCTGCGCGAGAAGGGCCACCGCATCGGCGTGCTGGGCATCACCTGCTTCCGCCCGTGGCCCACGGAGGCCATCCGCGAGGCGCTGGCCGGCGCGAAGAAGGTGATCGTCGTGGAGAAGGCCTTCGGCGTCGGCCTGGGCGGCATCGTCTCGGCCAACGTGCGCACCTCCTACGCCGGCTCGCTGGACGACGTGTACACCGTGATCGCGGGCCTCGGAGGCCGTCCCATCACCATCGAGTCGCTGTCGCGGGTCTTCCTGCAGTGCGCGGAGGGCAAGCTCCCGGCGCTCACCTTCCTCGACCTCAACCAGGCGGCCGTCGATCGCGCGCTCGCGCGCGAGCGCGAGCATCGCCGCAGCGGCCCCATCGCGGAGGCCGTGGTGCGCGACGTGGGCCTCGTCACGGCCCAGCTGCGCTGAGGACCCCACGTGGTCGAGGAACGAGCCGTCAAGTGAGAAAACAATGAGCTTCCAGCCGGTCAAGTTCTACCAGACGGGGACCTTCACGGTCGGCAACCGCCTGCTCCCCGACAACGAGCGCTCGGTGCAGTCGACGCTGCGGCGCACCAACTCGCTCAACTCCGGCCACCGCGCCTGCCAGGGATGCGGCGAGGCCCTGGGCGCCCGCTACGCGATCGACGCGGCGATGGAGGCCACCAACGGCCAGCTGATCGCGGCCAACGCCACGGGATGCCTCGAGGTCTTCTCGACGCCGTACCCCGAGACATCCTGGCAGGTGCCGTGGATCCACTCCCTATTCGGCAACACGGCGGCCGTCGCCACGGGCATCGCCGCGGCGCTGCGCGTGAAGGGCCGCGAGGACGTGCGCGTGGTCGCGCAGGGCGGCGACGGCGGAACGACCGACATCGGCTTCGGGTGCCTGTCGGGCATGTTCGAGAGGAACGACGACGTCCTCTACATCTGCTACGACAACGGCGCCTACATGAACACCGGCGTGCAGCGCTCGTCGGCCACGCCGCCGGCGGCGCGCACGGCGACCACGGCCGCGGTGGGCACCACGCCCGGCAACACCTTCGGGCAGGGCAAGGACCTGCCGGCCATCGCGATGGCGCACAACATCCCGTACGTCGCCACGGCCACGGTCTCGGAGCTGCGAGACCTGGAGGCCAAGGTCCGGCGCGCGATGGAGTTCCGCGGCGCCCGCTACCTGCACATCCTGGTGCCCTGCCCGCTGGGCTGGGGCCACGACTCCTCGCTCACCATCCGCATGGCGCGCCTGGCGCACGAGACCGGCATCTTCCCCGTCTTCGAGGCCGAGAACGGCGAGGTCACGGGCGTCGCGAAGATCCGCCGCAAGCTCCCGGTCGAGGAATACCTGAAGCCCCAGAAGCGCTACGCGCACCTCTTCTCGCCCAGGCCGCGGGAGGACGTGATCCGCCGCATCCAGGAGCAGGCCGACCGCAACGTCCGCAAGTTCCGCCTGCTGGAAGAATCATGAGAAAGCCCTTCGCCATCACGCTGGACCCCGGCTCCAGCCTCGCCAACCACACCGGGTCGTGGCGCACGCTGCGGCCCGAGTACGTCGACCGCCTGCCGCCCTGCAACAACGCCTGCCCCGCGGGCGAGAACATCCAGGGCTGGCTCTTCCACGCCGAAAGCGGCGACTACGAGGCCGCGTGGCGCTCGCTGGTGCAGAACAACCCGATGCCCGCCGTGATGGGGCGCGTGTGCTACCACCCCTGCGAGGGGGCGTGCAACCGCGCGCACCTCGACTCGTCCGTGGGCATCAACTCCGTCGAGCACTTCCTCGGCGACGAGGCGCTCAAGCGCGGCTGGAAGTTCGACCCGCCGGCGCCGCCCACCGGCAAGAGGGTTCTGGTCGTGGGCGCCGGGCCCTCGGGGCTCTCGGCGGCCTACCACCTCGCGCGCCTGGGCCACAAGGTCGTGATCCACGAGGCCGGGCCCATGGCGGGCGGCATGATGCGTTTCGGCATCCCGGCCTACCGCCTGCCGCGGGAGGTCCTGGACGGCGAGGTGAAGCGCATCCTCGACCTGGGCGTGGAGCTCAGGCTCGATGCCAAGGTCGACGACGTGATGGCCACGAGGAAGGCGGGCGGGTTCGACGCCGTTTTCCTCGCCGTGGGGGCGCACATCGCCAAGCGCGCCTACATCCCGGCCAACGAGGCGGCGAAGATCATGGACGCGGTGCAGGTGCTGCGCGGCATGGAGGGGGAATCCAAGCCCCTGCTCGGCCGGCGCGTGGTCGTCTACGGCGGCGGCAACACCGCCATCGACGTGGCGCGCACCGCCAAGCGCCTGGGTGCGGAGGAGGCGATGATCGTCTACCGCCGCACGCGCGAGAAGATGCCGGCGCACGACTTCGAGGTGCAGGACGCGATCGAGGAGGGCGTGCTCATCAAGTGGCTGTCCACCATCAAGGAGGCGGGCGAGGGCGCGATCACGGTCGAGAAGATGCAGCTCGACGAGAGGGGCGTGCCGCAGCCCACCGGGGAATTCGAGACGCTCGAAGCCGACTCCGTGGTGATGGCGCTGGGACAGGACGTGGACCTCTCGCTCCTGGACCGCGTGCCGGGCCTGGAGATCGAGGGCGGCGTGGTGAAGGTGGGCCCCAACATGATGACCTCGCACGAGGGCATCTTCGCGGGCGGCGACATGGTGCCCGCGGAGCGCACGGTGACGGTGGCCATCGGGCACGGCAAGAAGGCCGCGCGCCACATCGACGCCTGGCTCAGGGGCGGCGCCTACGACCCGGGGCCGAAGCACGAGATCGCGGAGTACGCGAAGCTCAACACCTGGTACTACTCGGACGCCTCCAAGACGGTGCGCCCGATGCTGGACCTGCAGAAGCGCGTCACCTCCTTCGACGAGGTGGTGATGGCGCTCGACGAGACCACCGCGCTCTTCGAGGCGCGCCGCTGCCTCTCGTGCGGCAACTGCTTCGAGTGCGACAACTGCTACGGCGTGTGCCCCGACAACGCGGTGGTGAAGCTGGGGCCCGGCAACCGCTTCCGCTTCAACTACGACTACTGCAAGGGCTGCGGCGTCTGCGCCGCCGAGTGCCCCTGCGGCGCCATCCGCATGGTGCCCGAGGAGATCTGACCCCGCCTAGGGGCGCAGCACCCGCGCCGACTCGAAGACCGAGGCGGGCCAGCGCTCTCCCTTCCAGGCGAGGCAGCGCTTGAGGTAGAAGTCGAAGAGCAGCGGGTTGTGCTGCTGGATGTGCGCGAGCTTCTCCGCGTCGGCCGCCGCGAGCACGCCTTCGTCCACCAGCCCCTTCATCCCCATCACCGCGACGATGCCCGGCCCCGGGTAGTCGGAGCCGTTGACGAGCCACGGGTGCCACTCGAAGCGGGAAATGAGCGTGGCGAGCGCGCCCGGCTGGCGCCCCCCCAGGACCACCGCCGAGAGGTCGCCGTAGATCCGGCCTCGATGGGAGGGCGTGTCCATGAGGCGCGCGAAGTACTCGAAGCTCGGCCTCGCCTTGCGAGAGCCCGGGCTGTCGAGGTCCGGGAAGTCGCCCTGCATCCCGCAGTGCGCCACGACGACCGTGACCCCCTCCTCGAGCGGCGAGCGCAGCCTGAGGGGATTGCCGTAGTCCTGCACGCCGCCGTCGACCAGCTCGTGCTCCCAGCCGCCGTGCGAGATGAGCGGCAGGCGCAGGCGCGCGAGCTCGCGGTAGAACGCGCGGCAGCGCGGGCTCGCGGGATCGATGCCCATGAAGTAGGGGATCCACTTCACCGCGCGCGCGCCGTGGGAGGCCGCGGCGCGCAGCCGCTCGATCGCGTCCTCGCGGTACGGGTGGACCGAGGCGCACCAGAGGAAGCGCTCCGGCGCCGCGCGCGCGATGCCGGCCACGTACTCGTCGGGTACCAGGAAGACGGTCCGGTGCCGGTCCAGCCGGCCATCCTCGCCGTGGTAGCCGTCCAGGGCCAGCAGCAGGAAGCGCGCCCCGGAGGGGAACTCGTCGGCGAGCGCCTCGAGGCGGCGCACGTAGCGGCGGCTCCAGTTGGCCGGGTCGTCGCCGAGGCAGGCCGCGTTGGCCATGAGGGCGAAGTGCGCGTAGGAGAAGGGGTTGGCGAGGGACGTCATCGCCGGGTTCACCCACGGCTCGCCCGGCCCGCTGCCCTCCCCGGCGACGTGGACGTGCAGGTCGAGGACCCGGGAGGGATCCAGCCCCGCCCACGCCCGCGCCGCCAGCCGGGGATCGACGCGGTGGCCGGGGTCGCCGGCGTTGGCGCAGGGGTTGAGCAGGCCCACCTTTTCCCAGCAGCCGGCCAGGGGCAGGGCGGCCGGAAGGGCGAGGGCGGCCAGGGCCTGGCGACGGGAAGGCATCCGCGGGAAGCCTCCGGGGAGGGCGGGTGCCCATGTTACTGCGAGCGGGGGCCCGGGGAGGCCTGCTTGCCGTCGCCCCGGCCGTCCCCGACAATAGGGGGTCATACCGCCCAATAACCACAACATGGCGATCCCGGCACGCAGTTACGCGAACGCGGTGGTCCTTGGGGTGGCCGGCAGGCTCGACCAGGACAACTGCGACGCCTTCCGGTCCGACCTCATGGCGCACGTCGAACGCTCCGCCCACGAAGGCGGCACGGTGATCCTCGACCTGGGCGGGCTCGAGTACGTCTCCAGCGCGGGACTGCGCTGCTTCATGCTCGCCTCGCGGCAGGCGAAGGCGCAGCACGGCCGCATCTACGTGGCGGCGCTGCAGCCGATGGTGGCCGAGATCTTCGAGATCAGCCACTTCAACCTCGTCTTCCAGGTCTTCCCGACGGTCCGCGAGGCCCTCGCGGCCTCGTCCGCCGAGGCCGCCCTGGCCTTCGACAAGGGCTGAGGCGGCCCGCAGCCGGCGCAAAGGACACCATGGCGATGAGAATCCGGTTCTGGGGCACCCGCGGCTCGATCCCCGTGGCGCTCACCGCCTTCGACATCCGCGACAAGCTCGCGCGCGCGCTCGTCGAGGCCTCGGGCCGCACCTTCGCCTCCTACGAGGAGGCGCACGCCTTCGCCTCCACCGAGCTCGACCTGTCGATCACCCACACGTTCGGCGGGCACACGCCGTGCGTGGAGCTGGACCTGGGGGGCGAGGAGTACTTCGTCTGCGACATGGGCAGCGGCGCGCGACCCTTCGGCGTGCACGTGCTGGCGAGGCAGGCGCGGCGCCCGGCCACGGTGAACGTGTTCATGTCGCACGTGCACTGGGACCACATCATGGGCTTCCCCTTCTTCGGACCCGCCTACGTTCCCGGGACGAAGATCCGCATCCACTCCTGCCACGACGTGTGCGAGCACGCCTTCCGCCTGCAGCAGGCCGCGCCCTGCTTCCCGGTGGACTTCTCGCAGCTCGCGGCCTCCATCGAGTTCGTGAAGCTCGAGCCCGACAGGCCCCACGACGTCTCCGGGCTCACCGTCACGCCGCACCTGCAGCTTCATTCGGGCGATTCCTACGGCTTCCGCTTCGAGAAGGACGGCAAGCGCGTCGTCTACTCGACCGACTCGGAGCACAAGCTCGAGAACCGCGCCGAGGCCGAGAGCTTCGCCGCCTTCTTCCGCGACGCCGACGTCGTCATCTTCGACGCGATGTACGCGCTGGCGGACGCGATCAGCGTGAAGGCCGACTGGGGCCACTCGAGCAACATCGTGGGCGTGGAGCTGTGCCAGATGGCCAACGCCCGCCACCTCGTCCTCTTCCACCACGAGCCCGCCAACGACGACGCCACGCTCGACGGCCTGCTCAAGGAGGCGCGCCGCTTCGAGGAGCTCACCCGCTCCGGGGAGCCCCTGAAGGTCTCCGCCGCCTACGACGGCTTGGAGATCGAGCCCTGAGCGCGTCGGGCGCGTTCCGCGTCGCCGCCCTCGCGCTGCTCGCCGCGCTGTCGCTCTTCCTGGCTGCCTCGCCGCTGCCGGTGGAGCGCTTCCGCAGCCTCGTCTTCGACGGCTGGCAGCGCATGATGCCGCGGGAGCGCCTCTCCGACACGGTGGTCGTGGTCGCCATCGACGAGAGGGCGCTCGCCATCCACGGCCAGTGGCCGTGGCCGCGCGACCTCGTGGCAGACCTCGTGGGGCGCATCGCGAAAGGCAGGCCGGACGTGCTCGGCCTGGACATGTTCTTCCCGGAACCCGACCGCTACTCGCCGGGTGTCATCGCGGGCCGCCTGGAGGGCAACGCTCCCGACATCGCCGCGCGCCTGAAGGGAATGCCGTCCAACGACGCGCTGCTCGGAAAGGCCCTGGCCACCATGCCCTCGGTACTGGGAGTCGCCGGACTCGAGAACCGGGACCCGCGTTTCGCGGGCCCGCCGCGCTCGCCGCTCGTGCGCTTCCTGGACGGCGCCGGCGAGAACCTGCGCTCCTATCCCGGCCACCTGCGGAATGTTCCGGAAATCGATGCGGGCGCTGCGGGCCACGGCCTGTACAGCAACGACCTCGAGGGCGGGGTGGCGCGCAGGATCCAGATGGTGGCTCGCTTCGACCAGGCGACGGTGCCCACGCTCGCGGTGGAGATGATCCGCGTGGCCCTGCAGGCGCCGCTCACCATCGCGCCCTCGTTCGGCGGGACGCTGGAGATGCGCTTCGGCGAGTACGTCGTCCCGATCCAGTCCGACGGGAGGGCCTACCTGCGCTACGGCCACGCCGACCCGGGCCGCTACGTGTCGGCGGCCCGGATCCTCGACGGCTCCTTCGACGTTTCGCAACTCCACGAGAAGCTCGTCATCGTGGGTTTCACCGGCCTGGGCCTCGTCGACATCGTGGCCACTCCGCTGGGCGAGACGGTGTTCGGCGTGGAGACGCACGCCCAGACGGCCGAGGCGATCCTCGAAGGCCAGTTCCTGCGCCGCATCGGCCTTGCGCCCCGCATCGAGGCGGCCCTCCTCGTGGCCTTCGGGCTGGGGCTCTTCGTCCTCGTGCCGCGCACGAACGCGCAGCGCTCCGCGGCGACCCTCGCCGCCGGGAGCGTGGCGCTCATCGCCGCCGGCGCCGCGGCGTTCCGGTTCGCGGGCCTGCTCTTCGACCCCGTCGGACCGGTGCTCGGGGCCATCGCCGTCTTCGGCGTGATGCAGGCGGGCTCTCTCGCCGAGGCGCAGCGCCAGCGCCAGCAGCTGCGCGAGCAGGCCGCGCGCATGGCGGGCGAGCTCGACGCCGCCAAGCGCATCCAGATGGGGCTGCTGCCCGATCCGCGCGAGGTCCTCTCCGCGGAGCGGCGCGTGGACGTCGCCGCCCTCCTCGAGCCGGCGCGCACCGTCGGCGGCGACTTCTACGACTGCTTCATGCTCGACGAGCGCAGGCTCTTCTTCGTCGTGGCCGACGTCTCCGGCAAGGGCCTGCCGGCCTCGCTGTTCATGGCCTCGGTCAAGTCGATCATCAAGAGCGCGGCGCTCACCGTCGAGGGGTCGCTGGGCGGGGTGCTCGCGCGCGCCCAGGACGAGATCCACCGCGAGAACCCGGAATCGCTCTTCGTGACGGCGCTCGCCTGCGTGCTCGACCTGGAGACCGGCGGGCTCGAGTACGCCAACGCCGGCCACGAGCCCGCGTGGTCGCACCAGCCGCACGGGAAGCCCGAGCGCCTGGACGCCTCGGGCGGGCCGCCGCTGTGCGTGCTCGACATGTACAGCTATCCCTCGACGCGGCGCACGCTGCAGCGCGGCGAGTGGCTGCTGGCGCTTTCCGACGGGGCCACGGAGGCGATGAACCCGGCCAAGGAGTTCTTCGGGGCGGAGCGCCTGGGCACGTCCCTGGGTTGGCTGGGAGACGCGCCCGAGGCGGTCGCGATCGTGACCCGCGTGCGCGACGACGTGCGGCGATTCTCGGCTGGCGCGGAGCCCGCCGACGACCTGACGCTGCTCGCGATCCGCTGGATCGGGCCGGCCGACGCGGTCAGCGGACGCTGATCTCGACGCGGCGGTTGCGCGGCTCGGAGACGTTGTCCTCGGTGGGCACCAGGAGCTCGCGCTTGCCGCGGCCGGCCGCCTGGATGCGCTCGGGAGCGATCCCCAGGCCGATCATGAGCTCGCGCATGCGCTCGGCGCGGGCGAGAGAGAGCTTGTCGTTGTAGGCGAGGTTGCCCACCGTGTCGGTGTGCCCGATCACGACGATGTCGGGAGCGGGGCGGCGCTTGAGCTCGGCGAAGACCTTCTCCATCTCGAGGCGCGAGGCGGGCGTGAGCTCGTCGCGGCCCTCCAGGAAGTAGAGCGTGAACGACGCCGGCCGGCCGGGAAGCGCCTCGAGCGTGCCGCCGAAGTCGCGCCTGACCTCGTCGGGCGAGACCCTGGCGGCCGCGGCATGCCCCTCGGGGTTCACCCGGCTGGCCGCGTAGGCCTGGTCCAGGACCTGCTCGGTGCCGTCGGCGCGCACCACGATCGTGCCCACGTGGCCCGTCGGGCCGGGAATGACGGCGAAGAGCTCTGGCCCGGTGTTGCGGGGCGCCTTGGGCGCCTGTGCGCATCCCGCAGCGGCGAGCACGACGAGGGCGGCGGCCGCGAGACGCATCGGCGACCCGTCGTTCAGCGGGCGGCGGGCTCGTCGACCTGCACGACGAACTCGGTGCCGCGGACGGCCATCACCGAGGAGGGCGTGCGGATCTTCATGGATTCCGGCGTCTGCTTGACCATCTTGCCGGAGACCGCGGCGAGCTTGCCCTTGCGCAGCGACCCCTCGAACTCGCCGACGTGGGTCGTGCTGTCGAAGCGGTACTTGTCGATCGCGAAGACGCTGTTGGGGCCCACGGAGACGAGGCTGTTGTCGGAGAAGGTGACGCCGGCCGAGCCGTCGGCGCCGGTGACCAGGACGTCGGCGGTGCGCACCGGCATGCCGACCGTCGCGGGCACGCGCTTGCCCTCGCGCTCGACCTGCACGGCGCCCTTGGCGACCTTGATCTGGCCGATGTCGTTCGCGACGGCGGGGGCCGCGAAGGCGAGGGCCAGGACGAGAATCCACGATTTGCGCATTTCATTCTCCTTGGAGCGCGGGCGAATGCCTGTGGAACCACTCTATAATGCCCGAAAAGGCCCGACTGTGAACGCGATCACAACGCGAGTGGGTATGTTTCCGTCCCGGCAGGAGTCCCTCCGGGACGCGCGCGCGTTCCTCGAGGGGTTCTGCGAGGGCGCCGGGGTCCCCCGCCAGGCCTGCCTGAAGTTGAACCTCGTGGTCGAGGAGCTCTTCCTCAACACCGTGAAGCACGGCCACCGCGGGGGGGCGGACGCCCCGGTCTGGATCACCATCGAGGCCCAGGAAGGGGAGGTCCGCCTGACCTACGAGGACCAGGCGCCCGCCTTCAACCCCTTCGCCCCCGGCACCCGGGAGCTGCTCGAGGCGCTCGCGCCCACCCGCCGCGAGGGCGGGCTCGGCGTGCTGCTCGCCCACGGCCTCACGACCGCCAACGAGTACGCCTACCTGTTCGGGCGCAACCGCATCCGCCTCGCCCTGCCCGCCTGAAAAGGTGAAAAGGAGGTGAAATGGGGTCAGGTTACTTTGCACAAGAATTGTGCAAAGTAACCTGACCCCATTTCACCTTGTCAGGCGTCGAGGCCGAAGAAGCTGCGGATCTTGGCGAGGATGTCGTCGTGGGGCGCGGCGCGCTTGCCGCCCTCGGCCGACTCGAGGCGCCCGGAGAGCTCGCTCGTGCGGGCTGCGAGGGTGCGCGACATCTCGTCGGCGATGTCCGGCCGCGAGCGCAGCACCTTCTCGAAGCCGGCCTTGTCCAGCCGGTAGCACTGCACGTCGGTGCGCGCGACGATCGTCGCCCGCCGCGGCTCGCCCGTCATCATGCCCATCTCGCCGAAGACGTTGCCCGCGAGGAGCGTCGCCACGTGCGTGCGCTCGCCGCCCGCCTCGTGCCAGACGTCCGCCTCGCCGCCCACGATGAGGTAGAGCCAGTGGGCCACGGCGCCCTGGCGCGTGATGGTGTCGCCCTTGACGAAGGGCGCGTCGACGAGGTGCTCCGCGAGCTCGGCGCGCTCCGCGTCCGAGAGCGTGGCGAAGAGGTCCACCTTGGCGAGCGCGGCCTGGCGGCGCCCGATCTCCTTCTGGTGCTGCGCCAGGCGCCAGGCCTCGTTCTCCTTGACCATGAGGCGCTCCTCGCGCGGCACGACGACCTCCATGCCGTGCCGGGTGAGGGAGGCGAGCACGTGGGCGCGCACCACCGAGTCGGTCACGTCGTCGGGGCGCGGGTCGTCGAGGAAGTAGCGAAGCGCGTAGCGGCCGATGCCGTACTCCACCTTCATCAGCACGGCCGTGGGCCCCGGGTCGCGCGCGACGTTCGGGATCTCGGCGTCCGTCACCGCCTTCACGAGCACCTCGCAGACGCGCTGCGGCGGGTTCGAGATGTCGAGGTCGAACCACAGCCAGCGCCGCCACAGGGGGGAGGGGTCCGCGCGCGAGCCGATGAGCGTGAAGCGGTTCTTCATCAGCCAGCCGTTGGGGATCACGACCGTCTCGCGGTTGCGGGTCTCGACGGCGGTGTAGCGCCAGCGGATCTCGACCACCTTGCCGCTCGTCTCCTCCACCTTCATCCAGTCGCCCACGCGGATCGACTGGTCGAGCTGCAGCACCACGCCGCCCAGGATGTTGCCCAGCGTCTCCTGCATCGAGAAGGCGACCACGCCCGTGATCACCGCCGAGGTCGCGACGAGGCTGCCGAGGTCCACGCCCGCCACCCGCAGCCACACGAGGCCCCAGGCGATCGCGAGGCCCGTGACCACCAGGTCCTCGACGATGCGCGCCGGGTTCACGCGCACCGCGGGCAGGAGGACGCGGAACAGGAGGATGCCCACCATGCGGATGAGCACCACGCCCACGAGCACGGTGGAGGCGTCGGCGAGGATGCCGGCGAACGTCCGTCCGCCCATCGTGCCGATGGCGGTGTCCGCCGCCGCGGCGATGGCGCAGAAGACGAGCAGGATGAGGGCGTTGCGCGTGCTGGCCCGGTCCTTCGGGCGCAGCGCCAGCAGCACGATCCCCAGCACGAGGGCCACCACCATCGCGGTGGCGACCTCCGCGCGGAAGAGGCTCGTCGCGCTCAACCCGGCCTCAGAGCACCGATTCGATGTGGTCGCAGAGCGACTCGATCACGGTCACGCGCGCGTGCAGCTTGTCGTTGCCCGCGACGAGCTTCCACGGCCCGACCTCCGTCGAGGTGCGCTCGATCATGTCGCAGATCGCGCGCTCGTACTGGGGCCACTTCTTGCGGTTCCTCCAGTCCTCGTCGGTGATCTTGAACCGCTTGTAGGCGATCTTCTCGCGCTCCTTGAAGCGGCGCAGCTGCTCCTGCGGGGTGACCGCCATCCAGAACTTGGCCACGATCGCCCCCGCCTCGGCGAGCTGCTCCTCGAAGTCGTTGATCTCGTGGTAGGCGCGCATCCAGTCGGCTTCCGAGCAGAAGCCCTCGACGCGCTCGACGAGCACGCGCCCGTACCAGGAACGGTCGAAGATCACCGCCTTGCCGTGGCCCGGGATGTGGCGCCAGAACCGCCAGAGGTAGGGCTGCGCGCGCTCCTCGTCGGTGGGCGCCGCCACCGGGATCACGCGGTAGAAGCGCGCGTCCATGGCGCGCGTCATGCGCCGGATCGTGCTGCCCTTGCCGGCGGCGTCCATGCCCTCGAAGACCATCACCAGCGAGCGCTCCTGCATCTTCCGGTCGCGGGTGAGCTGGTTCAGGCGCGCCTGCGCCTTCTCCAGGCGCTTGTCGTAGGCCTTGGGCGTGAGCGACTTCGTGTAGTCCAGGCTGTTGAGGACGTTCCTCCTGTCGATGGGCGGCTCGGGCGGCGGGGCCGAGGGCGAGAGCTTCGGCGGCGGCCCCTTGAGGCGCGCGGTGAGCGCATCGAGCAGGAGCCGCCCGGCGGTGAGCGAGCGGTACTGCGGGTCGGAGCCCTCGATCACCTGCCAGGGCGCCTCGCCCGTGCTCGTGTCGCGCAGCGCGTCCTCGCAGACGTCCACGAACTCGTCGTAGTGCTTCCAGCGCTCCCAGTCCCCGGCGCCCACGCGCCAGGCCGTCTTCCTGCTGGAGAGCAGCTCCTTGAAGCGCTTCTTCTGCGCGGGCTTCGACAGGTGGAACCAGAGCTTTAGGATCAGCGCGCCCTCGGCGGCGAGCATGCGCTCGTGGTGGCGGATGCGCTCGAGGCGGTGCTCGAACACCGCGCGCTTCTCGTGGCCCATCACGCGCTTGAGGATGGGGTCGGTGTACCAGGAGCCGAAGAGGATCCCGATGTGCCCCTTGGGCGGCAGCGCGCGCCAGAAGCGCCACATCTCGGGCTGCTCGCGCTCGACGTCGGTCATGGCGCCGAAGGCGTGGGTGTGGATGTGGCGCGGGTCCATCCACTCGTTGAACAGGTTCACCGTCTCGCCCTTGCCGGCGCCGTCGACGCCGTTCACCAGGATGATCACGGGGAACTTGCCGTTGTCGAGCAGATCGTACTGCGCCTTGAGGAGCGCCTGGCGCAGCTTCGGCTCTTCGCGCCTGTATTCGGACTTCTTGAGCTTGTGGCCGATCTCGGCGGATTCGAACATCGCGGACTCTCCCTTCGGCGGTCTCGCTGCCCGTCACGGTACCTTCAACGGGGCCGCGCGCGCAACGCGAGGCGGCTCGCGCCGGCGTCGAGGCTCCCGGTGGCCTTGCAGTCCGCCGGCGGGCAGGCGAACCGGTAGTAGCGCTCGTTCAGGTGGATGGCGACGTCGCTCACCTCGTCCTCGTTCCACTTCAGGCCCAGGTTCTCGCTCCATCGCCGCACCCAGCGGCGCACCGACTCGAAGTCGGCCGCCTGCCGGTGCGCCCGGCCGTGCACGCTCTCGGCGTGGCATCCGGTGCATCCGCCCTCGTACAGCGCACGGCCGCGCAGCGCGTCACCGGCCGCGGCCGGCGTCGCGAGGAGCGTGCAGAGGGCGATGGCGGGGAGGGTGACAGGGCGCATGGGGGTCGCGGGCCTGCGCGCGCCTCCCCAGTCTCCCACCCGGGGGGGTGCGTCCCTTGTCTTGGATCAAGCGGGCGGAGGGACTTCCGGGGCGGCCGCCGGCTTGCGGCGCCAGAAGCGGCGTTCCCCCGAAGCTTGCGCAATGGCCCGGGCGGCGGCCTCGACGCCAGCCGCTTCCCGGGCCGCGAACCAGCCGCGCGCGAATTCCAGGAACTCGGGCGGGGGAGAGAGCTCGCGCACGTGGGCCAGGGCGTTGGCGCAGTCGTTGGCGAGCCCGAGCGCGTCCTGCACCCGGGAAAGCGCCCGGACATGGCGGCGCGCGGGGCGCGCCTTGAAGAGGGAGCCCAGGAACTCGACCGCGTAGCGCTGGCGCTTGACCAGGATGCGCAGGCGGTGGCGGGCCGGCGCGTCGAGCGTGGGGAAGGCCGTGGCGCCCTGCGACACGCGCTTCGCCCCCTTGCGCAGCCGGCGCGAGGCGAAGTCCTCGAGGGGCTCCACGCCTTCCGGGGGCTCGGCGGGCGCCGAAACCCAGCGCGCGAGGCGGATCATGGCGAGGCCGTAGCGCGGCGAGACGATCGCCTCGCGCGCGGCGCGGCGGGCCTCGCGCTGGCGCGCCCTTGCGCGGGCGAGCAGGACCTTGCCCGCAGCCGCATCGCCGTGGGCGGCCACGAGGGGGGGCAGCGTTTCCGACACGAACACGTCCCAGTCCCGGCAGCGGCCGAGCAGCCCCGCCGCCCAGCGCAGGTCCTCGGCGAAGGCGGCGTCCTCGCCGGGCAGCACCGCGTCGCGGAACAGGCGCATCGCCGAGCGCAGGCGGCGCAGCGCCACCCGCAACTGGTGGACGAACTCCACGTCGGCCGAATCGAGGACGCCGGACTCGTTGGCCTGCGCGTGCGCGAGGCACGCGGCGGCGATGCGGCGCGCGGCCTCGCGCGCGTCGGGAGCGTCGGCGATCGAAAGGCGGGCGGCGTGGACGGGACGCGCCCGCGCCGTCGAGGCGAGCGTGAGGCCGCGGGCCAGCTTCGAGGCGGGCTCCGGGCGCATCGCCACGCCCTTCGCGAGGGCCTCGGCCACGGCGAAGGCCGCGGAAGCCGGCCCCTCCAGCACCTCGATCTCGACCTCCTCGATGGGGGACTCGCGGCCGCGCGCCACGATCCGTCCCTGGTCGAGCGCCACTTCCACCCGGGACCCGGGCTGGGGCTCGAGCTGCCAGCGCGTGCGCCGGAACTCGGTCGCGAGGATGGGCGAGAGCCGCTCGTGCAGCGTGTCGGCGCCCGGCAGCTCCGCGAGCGGCGTGTTCGCGAACCGCGAGAGATCCAGCTGCGCTCCGGGCATGGGGTATTCCCACTCGGGGCGCTGGTGCAGTCCCCCGGACGAATCGCCGGAGGCCTTCAGCGTGGCCCTCCAGTGGCGCCCCTCGCGGCGCAGGCGGAGCCCCAGGCCGTGGCGGGAGAGCTCGCGCGTGGGCGTGTCGAAGTAGAGGGCGCTGAAGCGGCTCGAGCGGCCCTCGAGGCCCGCGAGCGGGGCGACGAGAGGCACCCTCGCGCCCTCGCCGGGGGCGAGGACGAGCTTCAGTTCTGTTTCTCGGGGTTCGGTCGCCATGGGAGTGCGGGCAGCGCGCACCTCCACACTACGCAAGAATCGCGCGGCCTTCCACCTCGGCGCGCGGGGCTCAGAGCGCGGTGCGGGCGCGCCAGAGCTCGGGGAAGAGCACGCCTTCCTGGACGCGCCTGAGGTACTGCACGCCGGAGGTGCCGCCGGTCCCGCGCTTGAAGCCGATGATGCGCTCCACCGTGGTCGCGTGCCGGAAGCGCCACTGCCGGAAGGCGTCCTCGAGGTCCACGAGCTTCTCGGCGAGCTCGTAGAGGTCCCAGTGGCGAGTCGTGTCGCGGTAGACGCGGACCCAGGCCTCGCACACCGTCTCGTCGAAGGCGCGCGCCTCGCTCCAGTCGCGCTCCACGGCCTGCGGCGCGAGAGCGAAGCCCCGCCGCGCCAGCAGCCGCACCGCCTCGTCGTAGAGGGAAGGTTCGCGGTGCAGCGCCTCCAGGGGTGCGACGAGGTCCGGGCGGTGGCGGTGCGGCTCCATCATCACCGCGCTCCTGGCACCGAGCGCGAACTCGATCATGCGGTACTGCCACGACTGGAACCCGGAGGCGCTGCCCAGGCTCGCGCGGAAGGACGAGTATTCCGACGGGGTGAGCGTCGAGAGCACGTCCCAGGACTGGTTGAGCTGCGCCATGATGCGGGCCACGCGCGCGAGCATCTTGGCGGCCGGGGCCAGGTCGGCCTCGCGCACGCGCGAGCGGGCGGCGAGGAGCTCGTGCAGCACGAGCTTCATCCACAGCTCGCTCGCCTGGTGCTGCACGATGAAGAGCATCTCGTTGTGGTCCCCGGAGCGCGGGTGCTGAGCGCCCAGGACCGCGTCGAGATGCAGGTAGTCGCCGTAGCTCATGGCGCCCGCGAAATCGAGGCGGGCGCCGTCGGCGCGGGAGGTATCGGAGGGCATGGGCGCGTCCCTTGCGGGCAGGGGCGCCCAGTCTATCGCGCTCCCGCGGGGTCAGGGCCGGACGTAGGCCCAGCCTTCCTTCTCGCGCTTCATGATGTGCACCACGCCCGCGCCCTGGAACTTCACGCCGGGCAGGATCTGGCTGCGCTCCACCTTGGTGTTCTTCATCGTGTTCTCGCAGGCGATGAGCGTCACGCCCTGCGCGGTGGCGCTGGCCACGCGCTGGGCCACGGGCGAGTCCGTCTTGAGCATCGGCAGCCCCGGGCCGTAGGCCACGATCTCGACGTCCACGTTGTCCATGCCGAGGTCCTCCTGGACGTTGCGCGCGTTGTTGAGGGCGAGGTTCCACTTCGCGGGGTCGGCGTCGCTCACCTGGATGACCACGTGGTGGCGGGCGGATCCCATCGTGGAGGCGTGGGCGGCGGACTGGGCGCCCGCCAGGCCGGGGGCGAGGAGAATCGCCGCGGCAAGTAAGGTGGCTGTCAGGTTGCGGTTCATCGGCTCCTCCGTTCGTTGTCGGTCGTTTCGGGGCGCCGCGGGTCGACGCTTCCGGTGATGGGACGCGCGGGGCGCCGCCGTTATTCCCGATCCCCCGCTTCCCACAAGGTCTTTCCGCGGGAATAATCGTCGCCTCGTCGGCGTCAACGGTGTCATGGCCATGGGAATCGAGGTGCTTTTCGGGCGGGATCCGGCGCTGCGCCGCGAGATCGAGGGGTCGCGCGACATGCTCTGCCGCATGGCCTACGCCTGGTGCCACGACCGCGCCCTGGCCGACGATCTCGCGCAGGCGGCGGTGGAGAAGGGGCTTCGCGCCTGCGCCCAGCTGCGCGACCCCGCGCGGCTGCGCGCGTGGCTGCTGCAGATCCTCGCCAACTGCCTTCGCGACCACCTGCGCGAAGCCCGCGACTTCGTCGACATCGAGGCCATCGAGGAAAGCGTGGCGGCCGACGGCGCCACGCCGGAGGAGTCGCGCGTCGACGCCGAACTCGTGGCGCGGGTTCGCAGCGCCGTCGCGGGACTTCCGCTCGCGCAGCGGCAGGTGGTCACGCTGGTCGACCTGGAGGAAATGAGCTACACGGAGGCCGCGGAGGCGCTCGGGATCCCCATCGGCACCGTGATGAGCCGGCTGTGCCGGGCGCGGCGCGCGCTTCGCGACGCGCTCGAGCCCGTCGCCAAGGACGCGCTGGGAATGCGATTGCGGAGCGTGAAATGAGCCTGGAACCCAAGGTTTCGGAAGAGATGCTGGGCGCGTTCGTCGACGGCCAGCTCGACGGCGCGGAGTGGGCGAGCGTGGCGCAGGCGGTCGAAGGCGACGCGTGGCTGCGCGAGGAGGTGTGCCGGATGCGGGCGCTGAAGGAGAAGGTGCGGCACGCCTACGCCGTCATCCCCCCGGCCGGCCGGCCGCGCTCGCGGCGCCGGATGCCCGGGTGGCTCGCGCTCGTGGCCTCCAGCCTCGTTTTTGCGGTGGCGGGCTGGTTCGGCCACGCGGCGCTCAACCGCCCGCCGGCGCTGGACGCCGCCTCGGCCTACGCCCTGAGCGGGGACTGGCACTCGCTTCGCAGCGACTGGGGCTCGCTCAAGGAGGGCAAGGTCCTCGTGCACGTGAGCTCCGCCGGGCGCGAGGCGCTCTCCTCGGCGCTCGACGAGGTGGAGGACCTGCTGCGCGACGCCGCCGCCAACGGCCGGCCGATCGAGCTCGAGATCGTGGCCAATGGCCCGGGACTCGACCTCTTCCGCGCGGGCGACGCGGCGCTCGCCGCGCGCCTGGCGGCGATCCGCCGCGAGCATCCCGGCGTGTCGTTCGTCGCCTGCGGGCAGACGATCGAGCGCCGTCGCGCCGCCGGCCAGGCGGTCGAGCTCGTGGCGGGGACGAAGGTCGCCACCTCGGCTCTGCACGAGGTGGTCGAGCGCCTGCGCGCCGGCTGGATCTACGTGCGGGCCTGAAGCCCGCCGCGCGGAACCTCCGTCCGCGGCCGGCCATTTGCTACCATTTGCCGTCCCTTGCCGCCGGGGCACCGCGGCCCGCGCTGGCGCGTAACCGAAACCACCCGGGGAGCGAAATACCACCTGCCATGCGCGCCACGCTTCCCCTCCTGCTGGGCACCGACTTCCCGCCCCTGGCGAGGCGGCGGCTCGAGACCCTCCAGGTGAACCTGGGGTACGCGTGCAACCAGACCTGCCTGCATTGCCACGTGAACGCGGGCCCCACGCGAACCGAGTCGATGGCGCCGGAAACCGTCGCGCAGGTGCTCGAGTTCCTCGCCGCGAGCGGCGCGCGGACGCTGGACCTCACCGGCGGCGCGCCCGAGCTCAACCCGCACTTCCGCGACCTGGTGCGCCGCGCCCGCACGCTGGGCGCGCGCGTGATCGACCGCTGCAACCTCACCATCCTGGAGGAGCCGGGCCAGGAGGACCTCGCGCGGTTCCTGGCCGCGCAGGGCGTGGAGATCGTGGCCTCGCTCCCCTGCTACACGGAGGAGCTCGTCGACCGCCAGCGCGGCAAGGGCGTCTACGAGAAGAGCATCCGCGCCATCCGCCGCCTGAACGAGCTGGGCTACGGCCGCGAGGGCTCGGGGCTGGTGCTGAACCTCGTCTACAACCCGCAGGGGCCGACCCTGCCGCCGGCGCAGGCGAGGCTCGAGGCCGACTACAAGCGCATCCTGGGCGAGGCCTTCGGCATCGCCTTCAACGCGCTCTTCACGATCGCCAACATGCCGATCCAGCGCTTCGGCTCGACGCTCGTCACCAAGGGGCAGTTCAACGCCTACATGCAACTGCTGCGCGGGGCGCACCGCGACGAGAACCTCGACACCGTGATGTGCCGCACGCTGGTGAGCGTGGACTGGCGGGGCTACCTCCACGACTGCGACTTCAACCAGATGCTGGGGCTTCCCCTGCGGGTGGCCGGCAAGGCGCGCCCGCACCTCAAGGACGTCCTCGGCCGCGACCTCGAGGGCAACCCCATCGTCGTGCGCGACCACTGCTACGGCTGCACGGCCGGCCAGGGCTCCTCCTGCGGCGGGGCACTCGCCGGATGAGGGCCGCCGACGCCGGGCCCGGTCGAAGCTGCCCGACGACCTATCGCTATCCCCCGCGCTCGCTCGACCGCGAGCCCGAGCTCGTGGCCGACACGCTCCTCGTGGTGGGGGGGCTCTACGGAAACGTCGAGGCGCTGCAGGAGGTCCTCGCCGTGGCGGCGCGGGAGGCGGGGCCCGTGGCCCTCGCTTTCAACGGCGACTTCCACTGGTTCGACACGGCCGCCGACGACTTCCGGCGCGTGACGGAGGAGGTGGCGCGGCACGCGGCCATCCGCGGCAACGTGGAGACCGAGATCGCCGGCGAGGACTCCGGCGCGGGCTGCGGCTGTGCCTATCCCGCCGACGTGACCGACGCCGAGGTCGCGCGCTCCAACGAGATCCTGGCGCGGCTTCGCGAGACGGCGCGCGGCTTCCCCGCCGCCCGGGCTGCGCTCGGGCGGCTGCCCATGAACCTCGTGGCGCGGGTGGGCGATGCGAAGGTGGGCATCGTGCACGGCGACGCGTCCTCGCTCGCGGGCTGGGGCTTCGCGCACGGCGCCCTCGACGATCCCGGCCACCGCCGCTGGCTGGAGAGCGCCTTCGCCGATGCGCGCGTGGACGTCTTCGCGAGCAGCCACACGTGCCTGCCGGCGCTGCGCGCCTTCGACTTCGGCCGCGGCGAAGTGGCGGTGGCCAACAACGGCGCGGCGGGCATGCCCAACTTCCCGGGCGAGCGCTTCGGCGTGCTGACGCGCGTCTCGGTGCGCCCGGCGCAGGGCGCGCTCTACGGCACGCGCGTGGCCGGCGCCTTCGTCGACGCGCTCGCCGTGCGCTACGACGCGGCCGCGTGGCAGCGGCGCTTCCTCGCGAGCTGGCCGGAAGGGTCGGCCGCGCACCGGGCCTACTTCCGCCGCATCGCCGAGGGCCCGGCCTTCGCGCGCGAACGCGCCCTGCCGAAGGCGGCGTGAGATGAAAGGCGGGCGCCTCGCCCTGCTGGCCGTGATCGCGGCGCTCGCGGCCGCGTACTTCGCCTTCGACCTGGGGCGCTTCCTGTCGCTCGAGTACTTCCGGTCGCAGCAGGCGGCCATCGAGGCGTACGTGCGGGCGAACCCCTTCCAGGCCGCCGCCGCGTACTTCGCCGTCTACGTCGCCGTGACGGGACTGTCGCTGCCCGGGGCGGCGATCCTCACGCTCGCGGGCGGCGCGGTCTTCGGGCTCCTCTGGGGCACGGTGATCATCTCCTTCGCCTCGACGATCGGGGCGACCCTCGCCTTCCTCGCCTCGCGCTTCGTGCTGCGCGACTGGGTGCAGGCGAAGTTCGGCGACAAGTTGAGACCCGTGAACGAAGGCATCGCGAAGGAGGGCGCCTTCTACCTCTTCGCGCTGCGGCTGGTGCCCGCGTTCCCGTTCTTCGTGATCAATCTCGTGATGGGA
>JAHCLE010000059.1 GCA_026125445.1 Burkholderiales bacterium | reverse complement strand
CATTGGATGGGTAAAAAATCGGGGCACGACGTGTTTGGCGGGCCCCGATTTTTTGGGCACCCATCCGGACGGTCACGCTTGCGAGCCCCGGATTCGCAAAGCCGTTTCCCATACGGCGCCTGCCCTGCGTCTTCGCCGCGCTTTCGCCTCTTGCGCTCGCTACGCCTCGGTGGCGGCGTAGCCGAGGAACTCGTCGGGGCTCACGCGGATGGCGGCGCCCGTGGGACAGGCACGGACGCACGCGGCGCCGCCGGGAAGGTCCTTGCACATGTCGCACTTCACGGCCTTCTTGGGGATGTCCTTGCCCTTGGGCTTGGGCTCCATCCCCGGCTCCGGCCCGATGCCCAGGACGAGCCAGGACCACAGGCTCGGCCGCCGGCGCGCGGGGTCGACGGGCGCGAGCTGGATCACGCCGTAGGGGCAGTTCCTCTCGCAGTTGCCGCAGCCGATGCAGGAGTCGTTCACGAACACCTCGCCGCTCGGCGAGCGGTGGATGGCGTCGGGCGGGCAGTCCTTCATGCAGTGCGGGTGCTCGCAGTGCCGGCAGGAGGTCGGCACGTGGATCTCGGCGAACGTGGGCCCGGCCTCGCGGTCCAGGCGCGAGGTGCCGTCGTGCACGTCGGCGCAGGCCTTCTCGCAGTTGTCGCAGCGCACGCACAGCGACTCGTCGATGAGGAGCACGTCGGTGGCCTCGCCCACGCCCTGCTGCAGCAGGAAGGCGATGACGTTGCCGGGGTCGGGGGCGGCCTCCATCGCCGCGTTCACGCGCAGGCGGTCGAGGAAGCGCGCCTCCATCTCCTCGCGCCACTTCGGGTTGCGCCCCAGCACGCGCTTGAAGGCGCCGGCGTCGAGGACCACCGCCTCGGTCGTCACGGCGGCGCGCACGGTGGCCGAGCGCGGCGTGTCGGTGAGAAGCGCCATCTCGCCCACGTAGCCGCCGGCGGAAAGGTAGGAGAGGACCACGTCGCGTCCCGCGATGCTGCGCGACACCATCACCGAGCCGCGGCGGACAAGGTAGAGGCCGTCGGGAGCGTCGCCCTCGCGGAACAGGGTCTCGCCGCCGCCGTAGCGCCGCACCTCGACGCCGCTCGCCACGAGCTCGGCGAGCTCCTCCTCGGGCAGCATCGGGGCGAGGTAGGCCCGCACCGCGCGTTTGAGGAAGGTCGCGTCGACGAGCCGGCGCGCGGGCTCGACGGAAGCCAGCAGCTTGAGCATGGCGCGCCGGGGCGCCTCGACGAGCACGCAGTTGGCGCCCGCGCGCACCGTGCTCGACCGCCGGCGCCCGGAGATGAGGCCCAGCTCGCCGAAGAACTCGCCGGCGCCCAGCGGGAAGCGCTTGCCGCCCTCGCCCTCGACCAGCACCTCGCCCGCAACCACCATGTAGAAGGAGTTGGTGTAGTCGTTGCGCTGGAAGAGCACCTCGCCCTCGCGGGGCGTCACGAGGTCGCTTTCCAGCATGAATTCGCGCAGCTGCAGCCGGTTCACGGAGGACAGAAGCGGCACCTGGCCCTGGATCGTGTCGAGGACCTGGGAGACGGTCTTCCTGCGCGAGAAGCCGGCGAACTTCTTCGCGAGCAACGGCTCGTCGGCGGGCTCCACGGCGCGGCCCAGGGCGGATTCCACCACCTCGTAGCCCTGGTTCATCGCCTGCTTGATGAGGGGGTAGCCGCCCAGGGCGCCCACGACGTAGAGCCCCTTCACGTTGGACTCGTAGGTGTCGGAGAGCGCGGGCACCGCGTTGGGATCGGCCGACGGGAACTTCACGCCGAAGCTCTCGACGAGCTTTCGCGGCGGGATGGCGCCCAACCGCGCGATGATGCGGTGGCATTCGATCGCGTCGGGGCCGTCGGGGCTCTTCACGTGGAAGCGCAGCGGAACCTCGCCCCCGGGACGCTCCACGCGGGCCGCCGACGTGCCGTAGCGGACCTCGACGCGCCCTTCCTTGATGGCGTCCAGGATGAGCGTGAGGTTGCCTTCCTTGCAGCGCGTGAACTCCTCGTTGCGGTTGACGAGGATCACCCGGTTCTGCTCGGCCAGCGCGAGCGCGTTCTCGATGGCCGCGTCCCCCGCCCCGACGACCACGATCGTCTCGTCCTCGTACTCCTTCGGGTCGTCGAGCTGGTACTGCACCCCCTCGAGGTCCTCGCCCTCCACGCCGAGCTTGCGCAGGTTCCCCTGCAGGCCGATGGCGAGCACGATCTTGCGGCAGAAGTACACCTCGCCCTGCCGCGTCTTCACCTCGAAGCGGTTGTCCTCGCCGGTGATGGCCGAGACCTCCTGGCCGTAGCGGATGTCGACCTCGAGCCTTTCCAGCTCCTCGTTCCAGCGCTCGAGGATCTCCTCGCGCCTGCCGGCGGAAAAGCTCATGGGGCTTCGCAGCGGCAGGATCTGCGGCTCGGCCATCACGTGCTTGCCCTTCTGGTACTTGTAGATCGTGTTGGAGGCGTGCTCCTCGGCCTCGAGCAGGACGTGCGAGACGCCCAGCTCCGCGGCGTGCGCCGCCGCCGAGAGCCCGGCGGGACCCGAGCCGATGATGCCCACCTTGAACCAGCGGAATTCGGTGCGTTCGTCGAACTGGGAGGACATGCCCGTCACCTCGCCACGAAGGTCCTGAGGGAGGCGAGCGCCGCCTGGAAGCGCTCGGCCCGGTACTTCTCGTCGTCCCGGACCGTCTCGAAGAGCCGGTCGAGGGCCGCGTTGGCCCCGCGCACGTCGGCGAGCGCCCCGCGCCGGGCCAGGAAGTCGAGCACGCTCGCCATCGCCATGGCCGCCTGCTCGGCGCCCGCGTAGTCGCCGTAGCCGCCGGCGATGCCGTCGTCGACGAGCCCCGCGAGGATCGCCCGCAGGTCGGCGTCGTCGAAGGCGCGGTCGCGGAGCTTGCGCACCACGGCGTCGAGCCCCTGCCGCAGGCGCTTCGCGGCCTCCATCGCGTCCCCGCCCTCGCCCGCCACCGCGCGGTGCAGCTGCGCCACGAGGTCGTCGAAGACACCCGACTCCGCCGGGAAGGTGCGGCGCACGATCTGGCGCAGCATCAGCAGGTTCGAGTCGTTGAAGCGGATCGTCCCCGGCCGCGTCCCCACGCGCGGCTTCCAGCGCGTGTCGGACATGGGGTGGTGGCAGGCGTGGCAGTCGAAGACCACGAGCTCCGGGAAGAGCCCGTCGCGGCCTCGCTTCGGGTCGAGCACCACGTCGAGCTGCTCCCGGGCGGCCAGCGCCTGCCCGATTGCCCACACGCGCACGCCGTCCCAGCGCCCCTTGCGCTTCTGCCAGTCCTCGTCGACGACGAAGTGCGGTGGCTGCGTCTGGGTGAAGGTGTCGAGCTCGAAGCTGATGCGCGGATGCCCCGCCCCCATGATGCGGTGGGTGACGAACTTGTCCTTGTTGCCGAAGTGGCACGACAGGCACAGGCGCGCGAGGGCGACCGGATCGTCCGTCGGGTAGAGGCCGTTCTTCACGTTGTCCGCGTGCGTGGCGCCCGGGGCGACGTGGGACCTGATCCAGTTCTCGGCCGGCCCGTGGCAGGCCTCGCAGCCGATTCCGTCGGACGCCTTGAAGCGCTCGCCGCGCTGCTCGGCCGGCGGGTTGTGGCCGTGGCAGTCGACGCAGATCTTCGCCTCGTGGGCCGGCTGCTTGAGGCCGAGGTTGGCCGCGATGCGCCGGCTGCGCTCGTTCCTCAGGACCTGGCCGGCGCGCAGCGCGTGCTTGTCCACGCGCGACCAGGTGACGTACTCGTTCTGCAGGACGTTGGAGCCCTTCCACTCGCCGATCGAGCCGTGGCACAGGCTCGAGGCGCAATTCACCACGCCCAGGTGCTTCGCTTTCGTCTCGTAGGGCAGCGGCGGCGCCTCCGCCGCCCCCGCCGTGAGGGCCGCCGCCGCGAGCCCCAGCGCCAGGAGTCGTCTCATCGGGCCTCCGCCTTCCTCGTGTTCGCCGGGGGCCGCGCGTCGCGGAAGTCCCCGGGCTCGCCGGTGTCGCTCACGGTCCAGACGCCGCCGTCGGGCCGCAGGTAGAACCTCTGCTGTTCCTCGCGGGTGAAGGGCCGCGAGCCGATGCGCCCGAAGACGGCGATCTGCCCCCCGGTCTCGTCGACGCCGCGGTCGCGGTCCAGGCCCTTGGCGAGCGAGATCGCGGGCGAGCGCGTCTCGCGCCGCGCGATCACGCGCGGCTTCGGCTCCGGGCTGAAGCCGTAGAACTTCGGCTGGATCTCGGGCGAGGTGAGCTGCAGCACCTTCAGCCCGTTGGCGCCGTCGGCCACGTAGGCGAAGGCCGAGGCGTTGGTCGAGGCGACGACCACGTCGCGCGCGTCGTTGAGCCTGCCGCCGTCGTCGAAGCGAGCGTAGACGCGCGGCGAGGCGGGCTTCTCCACGTCCACGATCACCAGGCCCTCGCGCCCGCCGGCGACGTAGGCGTAGGTGCGCGCCACGTAGACGCGCCGGGCATCGGCCAGCCGCACGCTCGCGCCCTCGACGCGGCGCGCCTTCTCCGGCACGGTGACGTCGATCACGTGCAGGCCCTCCTCGTCCACGGCGAAGAGGTAGCGGAACTGCAGGGCCGAGGCCCGCGCCCCCTTGAGCGGGACCACCGCCACGCGCCGGGGCTTGAGCGGGTCGTCGAGGTCGAGCACCACGATGCCCGCATCCGCGGCCACGTAGACGTAGCGCCCGCCGATGGCGAGGTGGCGCGCGCCCTTGAGGATCCCGCCTTCGTTCCACGTCGCCGCGCGCTTGAGGAAGTTGTTGCGCGGCTCCCCGTCGGCGAGCGTGTTCACGTCGACCAGGATGAGCCCCTCCCGGGCGTCGGTGACCAGCGCGTAGTTGTAGATCGGGTGGAAGGGCTGCTCCTGGTTGGTGACGCGCATGAGCTCGCCCTTGTTGCGCTCCGGGGCGATGGGCTGGTTGGTGGGAAGCGCCACGCAGGTGGCTTCCGGCGAGGGAACGCGCGTGTCCTGCCCCAGCGGGGAATACGGGGCGGTGACGATGCGCTGCGAGACGCCCTTGTTGGCGATGGAGGCCACGTCGTAGACGCGCAGCCCCCCGGGCCCTTCCGCCGAGTAGAAGTACTCCCCGCGAAGCGCGACGCACCCGGCCGGTCCGCCCGAGGCGTGGTCGTGCGCCTCGGGAAGCGTGCGCCCGCGCTTCTCGTGTTCGGCGTACCAATCCGGGTAGGCGTGGCGATGCAGGTAGCTGCCGATGACGGCCTGCGGCTCCTCCCACTCGGTCACCTGGACCGCCTCGACGTGGCGCTCCTCGCCCAGCCAGGCGTTGAAGCCCACGAAGTTCACGAAGTTGGTCCCCTGCAGCAGCAGCTGGGCCATGATCGCGTTGTTGTCGCCCTTGTCCGAGACGTGGCAGTCGGAGCAGCCCTTGGTCTCGGTCTTCCTCTCGGTGTGCGGGTAGTGCGGCGCGAAGGCCTGCGAGGAGAAGCCGCTCGCGGCCACGGGCGCCTGCTGGATGTAGATGCGCTCGCGGTTGATGTTGGTCGACGAGAGGACCAGCGCCGAGGAGGAGCGGATGGGCGCGATGCGCCCGCCCTTCACGGGCCCGTGCTTGCCGAGCTGGAACATCTCGTCGCGCGCGACCTGCGGGTTGTAGGTGGCGTAGTTCCTCGTCTCGCCGCCCTCGTAGTGGTGGCGCTCGGTCTTCCAGTTGGCCTGGATGGGCAGGTGGCAGCCGCCGCAGCTCGTGGTCCACGAGAGGTGGCAGGTGAAGCAGGTCATCTTCTCGTCGGCGTGGGCGTAGTCCTTCGCCCCCGGGCCCCACTCGCCCTTGCGCCCGGACTCCCCGGTGTGCATGAGCTTGGCGCGCGCCGCCTTCTCGTTGTAGTGCGGGTTGCCCGGCGTCACCGTGTCCTTCACGAGCGACATCTCCCACTCCAGGTCCGGGTAGATCGCGGAGCGCTGGAAGAGCCTGCCCTCGCGCCACTCGAAGCGCTTGCGCCCGTCCTGGGTGCGAAGCAGCGTCATGTCCATCCCGCCGGGGCGCGCCGCCGGCCCCGAGGTGCGAAGCGTCGGGTAGCTCGTGGCCGTGCCGTGGCAGTCGCGGCAGTCGATCTCGACGGCCGCCGCCACCTCGCCGTAGATGTGCCCGTTGCCGTGCATGTCCTGCGAGAAGTGGCAGTCGACGCAGTGGAATCCCGCGTCGAGGTGGATGGAGGTGAGGTGCACCGCCTTCTTGAACTTCCGGGGATCGTCGTCGGAGACGGGCTTGCCGTCCTTGTCGAGGAGCGTGCCCTTGCGGTCGCGCTTGAAGACGGCGCGGAAGTTCCAGCCGTGCCCGTGGTAGTCGGCGAACTGCGTGTCCTTGAGCTTCGGGTTGAGGCTCGAGACCTCCTTGAGGAACTCAGGGTCGCTCCACTTGCCGCGGATGGCGGCCTCCTCGGGGTTGCGGTCCAGGATCTTCCTCGCCTCCTCGTGGGTCGGGTACTTCTGCTTCTCCGGCCACATGAAGGGGGCGTCAGCCTCGTAGTCCCACATGATCGTGCCGTAGTAGGAGTTCACGAACACGTTGGGCTGGTGCATGTGGCAGACCATGCACTGCGAGGAGGGGATGGCGCGCGTGAACTCGTGCCGGATGGGGTGCCCCGACTCGCCCTTGGGGATGGTGGGATCGGCCGTCGCCGTCTGCCCGGTGTGGCCGTACCTCGCGTAGATGCCCGCGTGCGAGCGGTCGCGGTCGTTGGCGTACACCGCGTGGCAGGCGCTGCAGCCCGAGGAGCGGTAGTCGCCCGGCTGCTCGCCGGTTCCCAGGAACCAGAGGTGCGGATCGTTGAGCCGCGTCTTGGTGATGTTGATCACCGGCACCGCGATGCGGCTTCCCGTGCCGGGGCCGCGGTTGGACTGCCGGATGTCCGGGCGACCCGGCTCGTCCAGCCTCTGCAGCACCCCCGAGTTGTTGGGCAGGCCGATCTCCGGGAACTGCGAGGAGATCACGCGCCCGCCGCGCTCGAAGACGCGGAAGACGTCGGCCGGGGGAATCGTCTCCCACGAGGGCAGCGCGGTGACGCTGGGCAGGATCCCCTTGGCCACGAGGAAGTCCGTGGGCTTCACCGGATTCACGAGCGTGGCCCCCACGCCCTCGCGCGTGTAGGCCTCGCCGAGGATGTAGCGCTTGAAGGGCAGGATGCCGTTGTTGTAGGCGGCGCCACCCCACAGCATCGCGGAGGTGGCCATGAGGCTTCGCTCGGAGGCCTGGATGATGGCGAGGTGGCACGCCCCGCAGGCCTCGCGGGCCACGCGCAGGTCGCCGGGATTCACGAAGCGGATGTATTCGGGAGCCTCGCGGTTGAGGAGCGTGTAGCTGCCCTCGGGATTCGCGCTCGAGGGCCACTTCCACGCCAGCGGGTAGCGCGGCAGCACGTGCGCGCGCTCCAGCGCGGTCCGGTAGGCGGCGTCCTGGCGCTGCGAGCCCGCGGGCTTCTCCGCCTGCGCGTCGCCGCCGTGGCAATCGGTGCAACCCAGCACCACCCCGGGGTTCTGGTGCATGGTGTGGCGGTCGGTCGCCGAGTGGCAGCTCATGCAGCCGGCGCTCTTGGCCTCGGCCTGGGCCACCGTCTGCCTTTCCGGTGCCGGGGCCCGGGCGGCGTAGGTGCGCGCCACGGGCTTCTCGCTCCCCGAGTCGGCGTGCACGGCCGCCGCCAGGGCGATGGCGGCGAAGGCGATTAGCGGGCGTCTCGTCATGGCGTCAGTAGGTGAGGAGGAGGTTCACGAGGATCGAGTACTGGGGGCCGCGCCGGTCCTCGTCGTAGAGCTGCTTCATCCCCTTGCCGGGCACCAGCGCCGCGGCCGAGGCGTTGAGGACCACGTTCTGGCTCATGAACGGGCGGTATTGCACCGAGGCGGAGACGTCCCAGCCGATCTCGCGGTCGGGAGGCGCCTGGGCCCGCAGCACGCCCAGCACCGTCGTGTCCTGGAAGCGCAGCCAGGAGAGGTTCGCGCTCGCGCGCAGCTCGGGCGTGAGGTCCGCGTCCGCGCCGACGCCGAGCAGCAGGAGCCCCGGGTTCACGAAGTTGGACTGGCCCTGGTCCTTCGAGGAGCGAAGGCTGGGCAGCACGCCGTTGCGCCCCGAGAGCCCGATCCCGCCCCCGCCGACCAGGGGCACGGCCTGCCGGATCCAGAAGCTCGTGTCGGCGCCGGCGAACTGCGGGTTCTCCAGGATCGCGTCGAAGCCCGTGGCCTTGTCGTCGAACGGGTCCTTGTCCCCCGAGGCCGCGAGCGCGTTCAGGCGCAGCCGCACCCAGCTGAAGTCGCGCGAGAGCTCGGCCGCGGCGAAGCCGGCGCGGATGTCCTGGGAACGCCCCGCGAGGGGGTGGCGCTCGTCGCGGCCGACGGCCGCGTACACGCTCGCCTGCAGGTTCCAGGTCCCGAAGTGGCCGTCGCCGTTCCAGCCGAGGTAGCCGACGGTGTAGTCGCGCGGCCGCTCGTCGCCCAGGGACGAGGGGCGCTCGAGGAAGCCGTTGTTGTTGTACCAGGCGCCCTTGCCCTCGCGGTTCACGTCCAGGATCGCGGTCGCCTGGGACGTGAAGCCGGGCACGGGAAAGTCCTGGCGGTAGGCGTTGGCCACGAACAGGTCGTCGCTTCGCATGCGCGCGCCCACGTCGTTCAGCCCCGAGTTGGTGTCCTTCTCCAGGCGCCGGAACCAGCCGAGGTTGTACTGCCACTGGTTGTTGTCGCGGGTGCCGAAGAAGCGGATGCCGAAGGGCACGTCCTGGAAGAGGAAGCCGCGGAAGTCCGAGGTGAAGGGCTGGATGCCCACGCGCACCGAGTCGAAGTCGTAGCGCGCGGAGACGTTTCGCAGGTGCACGTCGGCGAAGAGCTCCTGCACGCCCACGTGGTTGTCGGTGCGGCTCGTTCCCGCGCGCGGGTCGGCGCGAACCGCCCTCACTTCCTCGGCTTGCGTCCGGTTCGCGTTGAAGACGGGGACGAAGCGGAACTCGTAGTCCGGCGGCTTGAAGGTGGTGTTGCCCTTGATGAGCCCGAGGGACAGGACGACGGTCTCGGCCACCGTCGTCTGCTTGCCCTGGCCAAAGACGTCGTAGGCGCCGGCGCGTTGCGTGGACTGCGCGCCGACGGGCGTGGGAAGCCTGCGCGCCTCGACGAGCGTGTCGGACACCACCCCGAGGCTGAAGAACCAGTCCGGCGACAGCCGGCGCGCGACGTCGGGGAAGCGCTCCTTGAGCCAGGGATCGTCGCCGATGGGCAGGTCGCCCTTGAGGACGTTCTGGTTGTAGGGATCGGTGAGCGGAAACCTGAAGCCCAGCGCCTGCATGATCCGCCAGCGGTCCGGCACGGGCAGCGTCTGCCGCGCCGTGGCGGGCAGCGGTCCCGGCACCTGGCTGGGATCGGCCGGCGGCGGGAAGAACTCCAGGGGCTTCGAGTCGCCGGGGCGGCGCTGCCCGATCTCGCGGTCGGCGGGGCGGTCGGGCGGAAGCTTCCGGTCCTCGTTCACCGGGGGCTTCAGCCCCTCCTGCGCCCGCGCCGGCCCCGCGAGCGCCGCCAGCACCGCGAGGGTGGCGACGGCCGGGAGAGGATGGACGCGCTCAGAGGCCCGCACAGGCGTCCTGCTGCGTGGAGTCGTTGAAGGGCGACTGCGGGCACTGCACGTAGCGCAGCCGCACGCCCTGCGGCGCGAGCTGGTCGGCGCGCCGCGCCGCGGGCGCGTTCGCGAGCCCCGTCCCCAGGGCCCGCGCGGCGTTGGCCAGGCCGAGGAAGGCCACCATGTCGTCCTGGTCCACGCCGTCGCCCGAAATTCCCACCGCGCCCACCAGCGTGTCGCCGCGATAGACGGGGATCCCGCCCGGGAAGATCTGCACGCCGTTTCGCGCGAGCGCCAGCCCCGCGTCGGGCGAGCCCGCGGGGGCGCCCGCGGCGGCACGCCCCGCGCATCCCGTCGAGGTGTCGCCCAGCGCGCCCTTGACGAGCTGGTTGTAGACGAGGTCGAGCTGGAAGCCGACGTTGAACGGGCTCCACGCGTCGAATCCCTTCGACAGGGGCCCGGCCGGCGTGCCCGCGAGGCCGTCGGGAAAGGCGGGCCGGTGCAGGTTGCCGATGGCGCGCGTCGACCACGCGGTGCGCCCGTCGAGCTCCCCGCCCGCGCCGACGAACGCGCGAAAGCCCGTCGCGTACGCCGCGATCGACGAGGTGGCGCCGGACGGCACGAGGTAGGCGGCGTCGGGAAGCCCCGAGATCAGCCCGAAGGCCTGCGGATGCGAGAAGAGCAGCGCGCCGCGCGCCTTCTGCACCGCCACGTCGGTGCCGAAGACGGGCGCGTCGGCCGTGCGCAGGAGGCCGAGGATGTCGCCGTTGAGGTCCACCACGCTCACCGAGACCTGGGCCGCCGAGCCCAGCGGGCGCCGTATCTGCGCGCGCGCGCGGTTGGCCACGCGGATGCCCTCCTCGAGGATTCGCGCGACCTCGCCGGCCGCGAGGGCGCCGCTGCCGCTGCCCGACCGGGGCGGAAACCGTTCCGCTCCGGCCGCGTCCACCAGCGTGAAGGCTCCCAGGGCCGCGAACGCGCCTGCGGCCGCGCGGTAGCCCGAGGCGGAAGTGCCAAAGGCCACGCCGGCGTGCACGGAGGCGTCCACGTAGCCCGGCACCGCCAAGAGCGCGCCGGGCAGCGACGCGAAGCCGGGCGCCCGCGAAGGATCGGAGGCGAGCGACTCGGAGTCGACGTAGCGGAAGGTCTTGCCGTCGGCGGTGAGGCGCTCGCCACGGATATCATCCGGCGCGTCGAACCCCCGCGCGCCGGCCACCGCGACGAGCTCGTCGAGGTCCTCGTCGCGGTCGGTGACCACGAGGTCCAGCCCGTAGGTGCCGTCGGCGATCACGCCCACGCCGCCCACGACGGCGCCGTTCTTGTACAAGGGAAGCCCGCCGGGATCGGCCGCGAGTCCCAGCGGCGAGCGCTTCGGGCCGACGCTGCCGTGGCCGAGGTTGCGGTTCACGTCTGAGCAGGAAAGCTGCGAGAACTGCACGCCGTAGAGCGGCCCCGAAGGCGCCTGCGACTCGCCCGGCAGGAAGTGCTCCTGCACGATCTGGCTCGCCGTGCGCGTGGAGAAGGCGTTCCCGGACGACGAGAGGTACGCGCCGGTGATCGCCTTCGCGATGGCCGCGGCCTCGGAAGGCAAGGTGTCGGTGAGCCCGTCGAGGCCGCCCTGCACGCCGCGGCCCGACAGGATGTCGAAGCGCTCGCGAGCGCCGGTCATGCGGAAGACGGCGAGCACGTTGCCCACGCGGTCGACGACGGCAATGGTCGCCAGGGCCTTCCGGGCGCTCGCCTCCCCGACCGCCTGCGCGATCACCCGCCGCACGTCCTCCTCGCCGAGGAAGGCGGACGGCGAGTTGCATTCGGGCGCGCAGGCCCCGGAGCCCGCATTCCCGGAGGAGCCGGAGCAGCCCGCGAGCGCGGCGGCGAGCGCGACGCAGCCCAGGAGCCGCGCGATCACCGGCCGCTCACTTCGCACCGGCCGCCCCGGTGGCCAGGCGCGACGGGGCCTTCGGCCTGAACTGCGGGTCCCACGGATGCCGCTCGTCGTGGAATCCGTGGCACATCAGGCAGTTCGAGGTCACCTTGCCTTCGACCGGACGCGAGCCGCCGTAGCACTTGCGGCAGCCGTCTATGGCGGGCATGGCCACGTCGGCGCTGCGCTTCGACCTCGCCACGTCGTGGCAGTCGGCGCACTTCGACTGCGCGTGGCTCTTGTGGTCGAACCTCGCCGCGGGCATCCACGCGTGGCTCGCGCGCACCTGCGCCACGTTCCAGTCGACGCCGCGGTCGCCCTCGTTGCGCTGGATCACGTGGCAGGTTCGGCAGAGGCGGATCTCGAAGATCTCCTCGGAGACGAACGCCGCCTTCCTCGCGGCCATCGCGAGCGCGCCCTGCCGCTCGGCGCTCGCCGGTTCGCGCGCGCGGCGGAGCAGGCCTTCGCCCGGCACGCCGAAGGCCTTCTCGAAGCTGTCGCGCGTGCCGTTGAGCGCGAGGTTGGCGTAGAACTCGCGCACCACGGTCATGGCCTCCGCAGGACGGCCGTGCGGGACCTGCCGGCTGGTGACCGCGGGCTCGAACTCGAGGCGGTGGCATTCCTGGCAGTGGCGCGCCATCGACACCGGCTCGAAGCCGCGCTTCGAGGCGTCCGGCTGGTGGCAGGCCGCGCAGTCGAGCTTCACCTTGTCCTTGTCGGGGTGGCGGATCCCGGCCGGGTCGAGGTGGACGGCGTGCGGGAAGACGAGATTCGAGGCCTCCTCGACCGGACCCGACCCCTGCCGCACGCGGCGCGCGCCCTTGCCCTCGGCCAGCGAGAGCCGGAAGGCCGGGTGCTCCCGCGCGAAGTCCGCCACGTTCTGCGATTGCGCGCCGTTGGCGCGGCCGCGCACGTCGCGGTGGCACTCCACGCAGAAGCGGTCGTCGTCGCGGTGCGTGGACTTCACGCCCTTGTGGTCGCGGTGGCACTCGGCGCAGCGCGTCCCGGCGAAGAGCGCCGCCGGGTTCACCTCCGGGGCGACGTGCCGGCCGATGCGCGCGTGGCACTCGAGGCACGCCGAGTCGCGCACGTGCCGGAAGGCGAGCTCGTGGCAGGCCTCGCACTTCTGCCCCACGGGCTGGTGCGCCAGCATCACCGGGCCGGGATTCCAGAAGCGGTCGCTCGCCATCGCGACGGACTCGGGCTGCGACCAGGGCAGCCCCAGGACGCGCCCGGCGGGAACGAGGAAGAAGAGCACCGCCACGAAGGCGAAGAGGGCGATCGCCAGCCCGCGCTTGGGCAGGCCGAGCGAGGCGAGCGTGAGGCGCCGGGCCCGGGCGAGGAATTCCGGGGCCGCGCTCTCGGCCGGCCGCACGAGCTCCACCGTGATCGCGCCGGTGTAGCCCGCCGGCGCGGGGATCGCGGTGAGGCGGTAGGGCCCGACGTCGATCGAGGTGCCGGGCTTGAGGCGCACCGAACGCACCGCCTTGCGCGTGGTGCTGGTGGTCGTGCCCATCTCGCCCTCGGTGTAGACGGGCCCGTTGCGGTCGACGATGAGGCCCTGGCTCAGCGCGATGCGCGGGTCGGCGAGGAGGACCTCGCTCGCCGCGTTGCGCCCGACGCGCACCCAGTCGGCGTTGACCTCCTTGCGGACCTGGATGGTGCGGCCGGCCCGGTTGCGGCTCTGCGAGATGACGAGGAGCTTCATGGACGCCCTCGCCCGCTACCAGTAGAGGAAGACGGAGACCACGTGCGCCGCGAGCGCGGCCAGGAGCGCCATCGCGAGCGGCACGTGCAGGTAGAGCCAGAGGTCCAGCCGCGCCTTGTAGCGCAGGTCGCGGCGGGCGCGCGCCAGCAGTTCGTTCTTCTGCAGCAGCAGCGTGTAGACCTCGTGGTTGAGCTTTGCGGCCTCACCCGAGAGGGTCTTGCCGGTCTCCGGCAGCTCGCGCAGGGCGGCGGCCGTCGGGCAGTCGCGGTCGCGGCCGGTGACGACGAGGGCCACCGAGCCGCCCAGGCGCGTGCCGTCCAGGGAGGCGTTGACCGACCGCAGGATCGCGTCGGGAAGCGAGAGCGCCTTCTCGCGGATCTCGCGGTCGAGGTCGGCGATCTTGAGCAGCATCGCCTCCAGCGTCTCGTCGCCGCGGTTGGCGGTCATGAGCCCCGGCACCGACAGGTACACGAAGACGCCGTAGAAGCCGCTCGCCACCGTGGCCACCATGAGCACGTAGGCCAGCGTGTGCACGTTCCACCCGAGCTCGAATCCGGTGTGCAGCGTGGCCACCACGAGGAGGGCCGTGCCGAGGTAGACGTGCGCCGAGAGCCAGCCCTGGACCGTTCCGAGGCGCGAGGCGTAGCGGCGCTTGCGCACGCCGAACCACGTGAGCCAGAGGATCAGCAGCGCCCCGAGGGTGCCCAGGGCGTATCCCAGCCAGGTGCCGCCGTAGGGCTTGAGCGGGGGGTCGTGCCACAGGTAGACCGCGCCGGCGAGGAGCGAGAGCGCGAGCGCCGCCTTGAAATAGCGAAAGCGCGCGTACTCCAGGATCGACTGGTGTCGCACCGGATGCCCCCCTTCCCCGCCTTGTCGTTATTCGAATTGCCATTGCACATCGCCATGGCAGCGCGCGGGGGCATTGTAACCTCGGTTGACCGTTCGCAAGGGGTATGCGCCCTCCCCTCCGGTATAATCCGCCGTCGCCTTCACAGCCCCTCCCGCCTTCTCCCTGATGCTCACCTTCTGGATCGTCGCCGCCCTGCTGATCGTGGCGGCGCTCGCGTTCGTGCTCGTGCCCCTGCTTCGCGCGCGCCCGCGCCCGGCGCCCTCCCTGCGCGAGGCCAACCTCGCCGTCCTGCGCGGACAGCGCCGCGACATCGAGAACGACGTCGCCACCGGCCTGCTGCCGAAGGAGGCGCGCGAGGCCGCGCTCGCCGAGCTGGCCGCGCGCGCCGAGGAGGATCTCGCGGCCGCCCCCGAGGCGCCCGCCGGACCCGCCCGCAGGCCCTGGGCGGCGATCGCGTTCTTCTCGGTCCTCGTGCCCGTGGTCACCGTGGGGCTCTACCTGTGGGTGGGGACGCCCGCGGCCACCGACCCGAAGGTGATGGCGGTCGTCTCCGCCCAGCCCGGCGACCACCAGATCGAGGAAATGGTCGCCCTCCTCGAGCAGAAGATGAAGGAGCGTCCCGACGACGTGCAGGGCTGGAGCCTGCTCGCGCGCTCCTACGCCGCCACCGGCAAGTTCCCCAAGGCGCTCGAGGCCTACGCCCACCTCGCGAAGATCGCGCCGCAGGACGCGAGCGTGCTGGCCGACTACGCCGACGCCCTCGCCCTTTCGCGCGGACGCAACCTTGCAGGCGAGCCCACCGAGCTCGTGATGCGCGCGCTCGCCATCGACCCGCGCCACTCCAAGGCGTTGGCTCTCGCGGGAACGGCCGCCCTCAATGCCGGCGATTTCGCCGCCTCGATCGGATACTGGGAGAGGCTCTACGCCACGGCGCCCCCGGGCTCCGAGGATGCCGACCAGGTGCGCCAGATCATCGAGGACGTGCGCGGCCGCGCGGCCGCGGCCGGCAAGCCCCTGCCGCCCTCGAAGGCGCTCGCCGCCGCGCCGGCGGCGCCGTCCGCGCCCCCGCAGCCGCCCATGGGGATGGGCACCGCGCCGGCCGCCAAGGCGAAGCCCGCCGTTCCCGGCAAGTCGGTCTCGGGCACGGTGAAGCTCGCCGAGGGCCTCGCCGGCAAGGTCGCGCCCACCGACACGCTCTTCATCTACGCGCGCGCCGAGACGGGATCGCGCATGCCCCTGGCCATTCTTCGAGGTGGCGCCGGCGAGCTGCCCAAGTCCTTCGAGCTCGACGACTCCATGGGCATGACGCCCGCGGTGACGCTGTCGGGCACGCCCTCGGTGGTGATCGAGGCGCGCGTGTCCAAGGCCGGCGGCGCCGTGGTCCAGTCCGGCGACCTCGTCGGCACCAGCAAGCCCGTGGCGCCTGGCGCCAAGGGCGTGGCCGTGGTGATCGACAAGGTCGTTCCTTGAGCTGGCGATGACGAAGCATCGAAGCAACATGCCCGAAGTCCTGCAGGTCCGCGACCTCGCCTGCCGGCGCGGCCCGGCGCTGCTCTTCTCGGGAATCACCTTCGAGGTGGCCGGCGGGGAACTCCTGTGCGTGCGCGGTCCCAACGGCTGCGGCAAGACCACGCTGCTGCGCTGCGTGACCGGCCTCACGCGCCCCGACGAGGGCACCGTCCTCTGGCACGGCGAGCCCTCGCAGACCGATCCCGAGCGCATGCGCGCGGGGACGGCCTTCTCGGGACACCTGCCGGGCCTGAAGGACGACCTCAGCGCCGACGAGAACCTCGAGTTCATGCTGCGCCTTCGCGGCGCGCGCTCCACTCCCGAGGAGCGCCGCGAGGCGCTGGCCGCCGTGGGGCTGGAAAAGCGCCGACGCATCCCCGCGCGCCGCCTGTCCGCCGGCCAGCGCCGGCGCATCGGGCTCGCCCGCTTGGCGCTCGATCCGGCCGAGCTGTGGGTGCTCGACGAGCCTCTCACCGCCCTCGACGACGCCGGCCAGGCGCTCTTCATCGACCTGCTGGCCCGCCACCTCGAAGGCGGCGGGCTGGCCCTCGCGGCCACCCATCACCGCCTCGCCCCCGCCTCCGGCGTGGTGCGCGAGCTGAGGCTCGCGTGAGCGGGGAGGCGCTGGGCGCGACGGCCGCGCGCCGCGAGCAGGCCCGGGGCTCGTTCGCCGGCGGCTTCTCCTGGGCCATGGCGCGCGACCTGCGCCTGGCCTGGCGGCACCCCGACGAGGCCGTGCTCACGGTGGCCTTCTTCGCCCTCGTGGCCTCGCTCTTCCCCCTGGGCATCGGCGCCGAGCCGCAGTTGCTCGTGCGCATCGGACCGGGCGTGATCTGGGTCGCGGCGCTGCTCGCCGCCTTCCTCGCGCTTCCCGGGCTCTTCGCCGCGGACTACGTCGACGGGTCCCTCGAGCAGATGACCCTCTCCCCGCATCCCGCGCTGGGCTGGGCCGCGGGCAAGATCGCGGCGCACTGGATCGTCTCGGGCCTGCCCCTCACCCTGCTCTCGCCCCTCATCGGGCTGCAGTACGGCCTGGCGCCCGACACGCTGGCCATCCAGGCGCTCTCGCTCCTCGTGGGCACGCCGGTGCTCTCGCTCCTGGGGGGGGCCTGCGCGGCCCTGGCCCTGGGCGCGCGCGGCGGCGGCATGCTGCTCGCCCTGCTGGCGCTGCCCCTCTTCGTGCCCGTGCTCATCTTCGGGGCCGGAGCCGCCGAGGCCCAGGCCACGGGGCTTTCGCCCGCGCCGCACCTGTCGCTGCTGGCCGCCGGCCTCATCGCCGCCCTGGTGGGGCTGCCCTGGGCGGTGGGTGCCGCCGTCAAGATCGCCGTGGACTGATGCTCGCGCCGGCCATGGCAATTTGCGATCCCGCAACCGTCCCTTCCCCGGCCGGGCGACAATGCCGCGTCGGGAAAACCGTGCTAACCCCATGAACTGGTTCTATTTCGCCTCTCCCGCCACCTTCTACGGGCTCGCCGGCCGCATGGCGCCGTGGTTCTTCGTCTCGGCCGCGATCCTGGCCGCGTGGGGCCTCTACCTCGGACTGGGCGTGGCCCCGACCGACGCCCAGCAGGGCGAGGTCTACCGGGTGATCTTCATCCACGTGCCCACGGCCTGGATGTCGATGTTCCTGTACTTCGTCATGGCCTGCTACTGCGGGCTCACGCTCGTCTTCAACACGCGCCTGTCGGCGATGATGGCGCGGGCCATCGCCCCCACGGGCGCCCTCATGACCTTCGTGGCGCTGTGGACGGGATCCTTCTGGGGCCGGCCCACCTGGGGCACCTACTGGGTGTGGGACGCGCGCCTCACCTCGGAGCTGGTGCTGCTCTTCCTCTACTTCGGCTACATGGCGCTCGCCAACGCCTTCGAGGACCCGCGCCGCGGCGACCGCGCCTCGGCCCTCCTCGCCATCATCGGCGTGGTGAACCTGCCGATCATCTATTTCTCGGTGCAGTGGTGGAACACCCTGCACCAGGGCTCGAGCGTGAGCTTCAAGGGAACCAGCATGCACGTGACCATGCTCACCGGGATGCTGGTGATGAGCGCGGCGGCCTGGATGTACGCGATCGGCGCCACGCTCGTGCGCGTGCGCTCGGTGATCCTCGAGCGCGAGCGCCG
>JAHCLE010000058.1 GCA_026125445.1 Burkholderiales bacterium | reverse complement strand
GCCGCCGCGCTGCTGGCCGGCGCCTGCAGCAAGGTCAACGCCGAGAACTACGCGAAGCTCAAGGTCGGCATGAGCTACCAGGAGGCCACGGCGATCCTGGGCGGCGCCACGCGCTGCGACGAGACGGCGGGCTTCAAGACCTGCACCTGGGGCGACGAGAAGTCGAGGATCACCGTGCGCTTCGCGGCGGACAAGGCCGTGCTGTACTCGGCCGAGAACATCCGCTGATCGCCGTCCGCCGCCGCCGATGCGCACCAGCCCGACCGCTCCCCGCGACGACATCGCGCCCGGCTCGCTGCGGGCCTGGGCCGTCGCGATCCGCCCCAAGACGCTGTGGATCGCCGCCGTGCCCGTCGGCGTGGCCACCAGCCTCGCGTGGATGCACGGCGCGCCCATCGTCCCCTGGGTCGCGGCGCTCGCCTTCGCGGCCTCGATCCTCATGCAGGTGATCACGAACCTGCAGAACGACGTCGGCTACACGGCGCGCGGCCTGGAGACCGGCAAGCGCGTGGGGCTGCCGCGCGCCACCGCGCACGGCTGGCTCACGCCCGCGGAGGTGCGGCGCGCGATCGCCGCGGGCGTGGCCGGTGCGGTGGCCATCGGCGCGCCGCTCACGCTGCACGCGGGCCCGGTCGTCCCCGTCGTCGGCGCCGCCTCGGTGCTCGCCGCGCTCGCGTACATGGGCGGGCCGCGGCCCATCGCCTATACGCCCTTCGGCGAGCTCACGGTGTTCGCCTTCTTCGGCGTGGTGGCGGTCGTCGGGACCTATTACCTCTACGCGGGCGTGGGAGGGCCGTCGGTGTGGCTGGCGGCGGCCGCGATCGGATCGCACGCCGCCGCGGTCCTCGCGGTGAACAACCACCGCGACGCCGAGCACGACCGGCGCACGGGGCGGCACACCTTCGCGGCCTGTTGGGGCAAGGACGCCTCGGCGAAGCTCTACGCCGCCTCGCTGTGGGCGCCCTTCGCGCTCGCGATGGCGGCCTCCGGCCTCGAGCGGGCGCCGTGGCTCCTGCTGCCGCTGGCGCTCCTGCCGATGGCGCGGCGGCTGCAGGCGGATTTCGCGAACGTGCCGCCCGGGCCGGCGTTCAACCTCCTGCTCTTCCGGACGGTGAAGCTGGAGCTGGGCTTCGGCGGCCTGCTGGCGGCGGGAGCCCTCCTGCAGAGGGCGGTCGGCGCCTAGCGCTTCGGCGTCTCCAGGCGCCGGGCGAACGTCTCGACGAAGGCGTTCACGGCGTGCCAGTCGGTGTACTCGTGGTCGCCGGCCTCGGGCATGCCCTTGGTCAGCAGCGACAGCCGCAGCATGATCGTGCGCACCAGCGAATAGCGGGAGTGCCGGATGGCGCCGGCGAAGGCCGCGGACTGGTCGGGCAGCCAGCCGGTGTCCTCGATGAACTCCTCGAGGTAGCGCTTGGCGCCGTCGCGGTCGGGCGTGGGCCCGCCCGCGGACAGGGAAACGGAGAAGAACGCGGTGTGCCGCGTGTGCAGGAGCGCGCAGTTCTCGGCGACGAGGTTGCGCAATTCGCGGCGATGGTGCCCGTAATGGACCGAGGCCCCGATCACGATGCCGTCGAACGAGGCCAGGTGGGCGGCGGCGCGGGAGCCGCGGGCGTCGCGCAGGTGGACGTCGATGCGCTTCTTCGACAGGAGCTCGGCCACGCGCGTGGCGATCTTGCGCGTCTGGCCATCCTCCGAGGCGTAGAGGACGAGGACCCGGAGCATTCAGCCGCGCCGCTTGAGGGCCTGCAGGAACGCCGGGAAGACCTTCGCGTTGGCGGCCACGATGCGGCCGCTCTCGAGGAAGGTCTCGCCACCCTCGAAGTCGGCGACCATGCCGCCGGCCTCGCGCACCAGCAGGGCGCCCGCGGCCATGTCCCAGGGCGACAGCCCCATTTCCCAGAAGCCGTCGGTGCGTCCCGCCGCGACCCACGCGAGGTCCAGGGCGGCCGATCCCGGGCGCCGCACGCCCGCCACGCGGCGCGTGACCTCGGAGAACATGCGCATGTACTCCTCGAAGTGCGCGAACTCCCGGAACGGGAAGCCGGTGCCGACGAGCGCGTCCTCGAGCTTGTCGGTGGCGCTCGCGCGGATGCGCCGGTCGTTGAGGAAGGCGCCGGCGCCGCGCGTCGCGGTGAAGAGCTCGTTGCGGTTGGGGTCGAAGATCACCGCCTGCTGCAGGACGCCCTTGTGCTTGAGCGCGATGGAGACGCAGTACTGCGGGAACCCGTGCAGGAAGTTGGTGGTGCCGTCCAGCGGGTCGATGATCCAGAGGTGCTCGGACTCGGCTGCCTTGGGGGAGGTGCCGCTTTCCTCGCCCAGGAAGGCGTGCGACGGGTAGGCCTCGCGCAGCGTGCGGATGATGGCTTCCTCGGCGGCGTGGTCGACCTCGGAGACGAAATCGTTGTGGGCCTTGCGGCGGACGGTGAGGCGGTCGAGGTCGGAGGAGGCGCGGGTGATGATCGAGCCGGCCTTGCGCGCGGCCTTCACGGCCGTGTTGAGCATCGGGTGCATGGCAAAGAGCGGGGCGCGGGTCCGCGCGTGCGGCGCGCCGGGAAGTGTCGTGAGGCAGAATTATACGATGAAGGCGCCATCCCCCCTTTCGCGCGTGGCCGTCGTGCTCGTGCGCACGAGCCATCCCGGCAACATCGGCGCGGCCGCGCGCGCCATGAAGACCATGGGGCTCGACGACCTCGTGCTGGTGGCCCCGCGCCACTTCCCCCATCCCGATGCCGACGCGCTCGCGGCCGGGGCGGTGGACCTGCTCGACCGCGCGCGCGTGGTGCCGGCGCTTCGCGACGCGCTGGCCGAGTGCGTGCTCGCGGTGGGCTTCAGCGCCCGCGGCCGCGACCTCGCGCATCCCGCGCGCGAGTGGCGGGCCCTGGCCCCGGAGGCGCTGGCCGCCACCGCCGACGGTCCCGTGGCGCTCGTGTTCGGCAACGAGACTTCGGGGCTCAGCAACGACGAGATCCTCGCCTGCCAGCGCCACGCGACGATTCCCGCCAACCCCGAGTACCCGTCGCTCAACCTCGCCGCGGCGGTGCAGGTGGCCAGCTACGAGCTCGCGCTCGCCGCGGCGGCCTTCGCGGTGCCGGAGCGTCCGCGGCGAGCGCGGGCCACGGGCGCGGACCTCGAGGCGCTGCACGCGCGCCTGGCGCGGATGCTCGTCGCCAACGGCTTCCTCGACCCGCGGGAGCCGGGGCGGCTCGACGAGCGCATGCGGCGGCTGGCCGCGCGGCTCGATCTCGAGTCCGAGGAGGTCGCCCTCCTGCACGGCATCCTCGATTCCTTCGCGCGGAAATGAAGGGTAGCGTCCCCTTCATTTCCGCGCGAGCAGCAGGAGGACGCCGAGGCTCACGCAGGCCATCACGGCCGCGCCGCCGAGGAACGGCGCCTTGACGCCCGCCGTCTCGATGAGCCACCCGCCGACGGCCAGCCCGGCGCCCAGGCCGCTCACGATGAAGGTGGAGGACCAGGTGAACGCCTCGGTGGCGTAGTGCGAGGGCGCGAGGCGGGCGACGAGGACCGACTGGCACGCGATGGTGGGAGCGATGGCCGCGCCGGCCACGAACGCCACCATCGCGAACGCGGCGGGCGCGCCGACGAACCAGTGCAGCAGCAGCGGCGCCACCATGAGGCCCGTGGTCGCCGCGAACTGGCGCTCGATGGGCGCGCGCAGCGAGAGCCCCCCGAAGATCGCGCCGCTGATCGCGCTGCCCAGCGAGTTCACGGACAGGAAGAGGCCGCCCAGCGCCGGCACCGCGAGGGCCGTCGCGAAGCCCGGGTAGCCCACCTCGAGGAACCCGAAGCTGGTGGTGATCCCGAAGGTCGCCGCGAAGACGAGGAGCAGGCGCGGCTCCGTGAGCGGACCCAGCATGTGGCGCTCGCCGCCATGCTCCCGGCGGAAGTAGCGCAGCGCCGGCGAGAACGCGAAGACGAGCAGGGCGGCCACGGTCACCGCGATGGCGGGCAGGAAGGCCGCCTGCGTGCCGGCGGCGGCCACCGTGCCCGCCACGATCGCGGGGCCCAGCGTGAAGTTCACCTCGATCAGCACGGCGTCGACCGAGAACGCCCGCCGCCGGTCCTCCTCGCGAGTGAACCGGTGCCGCCAGAGCGTGCGCGTGAGCACCGTGATGGGCATCGCGAAGAGACCCGCGACGGCGGCCGCGGCGGCCACGGCAGGGAATCCGGCGTCGCGGGCCGAGGCGAGGAGGATCGCGGCGAGCGCGAGCGGGTGCACGACCCCGGTGACCGCGAGCGTGGGCTTCGGTCCCGTCCGGTCGATGATCCTGCCCTGGATCGGGGCCCCCACCGCCATCGCCACGAAGTAGGTTCCCGAGACGGCGCCGGCGAGCGCGTAGGAGCCGAGGGACTCGCGCAGGAACATGAGCATCGCGAGCCCCACCATGCCGATGGGCATGCGCGACAGGAGCGCGACCAGCATCAGCGTCGCGACGTCGGGCAGGCGGAAGAAATCGCGGTACTGGGCGGCGAAGCGGCGCATGGGGGAAGGTGGCGGAGGCGGCTTCCGGGAACCGTGCCGGCCGGAAAGCCGTCCAATAGTTGATTATTTTACTCGGGGAATAGTAGATTTCCCTACTGAACCGAGAAACCGAGCGCACCGCCATGTTCGACAGGATCCGCGAAGACATCCGCTGCGTCTTCGCCCGCGACCCCGCCGCCCGCACGATGTGGGAGGTCCTCACCTGCTATCCGGGATTCCACGCGCTCACCTTCCACCGGCTCGCGCACGCATTCTGGACGCACGGGTTCAAGTGGCTGGGCCGCCTGACCTCGCACTTCTCGCGCTTCCTCACCGGCATCGAGATCCATCCCGGCGCCACCATCGGCCGGCGCGTCTTCATCGACCACGGGATGGGCGTGGTGATCGGCGAGACCGCCGAGATCGGCGACGACTGCACGCTCTACCACGGCGTCACCCTGGGCGGCGTTTCCTGGAACAAGGGCAAGCGCCACCCGACGCTGGGCAAGGGCGTGGTCGTGGGTGCCGGCGCCAAGATCCTCGGGCCGTTCGAGGTGGGGGACGGCGCCAGGATCGGCTCCAACTCCGTGGTGGTGAAGCCCGTCCCTCCGGGGGCTACCGTGGTCGGCATCCCGGCGCGCGTCGTGGAGGACCACACCGCCGCCCGCATGGCCTTCGACGCCTACGCGGTGAGCGGCAACATCGACGACCCCCTGAACCAGGTCCTGCAGACCCTCGGCTCGAAGACCGAGGACATGGACGGGCGGATGGCCGAGCTCGTCCGCCGCCTCGAGGCGCTGGAGGGGAAAGTCCAAGAAAAACAATCGGATAAGGAAACCCGCCTCACGGTCGCCGCGACCCGCCCGAATTCCTGATTCCGCAATAGTTGACCATTCCCCTCGGACTTTCCTATACTTGACCAAACAGGTCGGGTTTACCGGCCTTCATCCCCGACAAACGACGAGGTCCCGATGCGTCTCACCACCAAAGGCAGGTTCGCGGTCACGGCGATGCTCGATCTCGCGCTGCACTCGACGAAGGGGCCGGTGACGCTCGCCGGCATCAGCGCGAGGCAGCGCATCTCGCTTTCCTATCTCGAGCAGCTCTTCGGAAAGCTGCGCCGGCGCTCGCTCGTGGAGAGCGTGCGCGGGCCCGGCGGCGGCTACCACCTGGCGCGGGACGCCTCCCTCGTCACGGTGGCCGACATCATCAACGCCGTCGAGGAGTCCATTGACTCCACGCAATGCGGCGGCAAGGAGAACTGCCACGATAACCATCGCTGCATGACGCACGACCTCTGGGAGGAGCTGAACGCCACCGTGCTCGGCTTCCTGTCCCAGGTCTCGCTCGCGCAGCTGGTCGAGAAGCAGCGCACCAAGCCGGTGTCCGTGGTGGCGCCGCGCACGCGCTCCTCCCGCGCCGACGGCCCCACGATCACCGTCTGAACCCTCCCGCAGGATCCACGCCATGAACGACCGCAAGATGCCGATCTACCTCGACTACTCCGCCACCACGCCGGTGGACCCGCGGGTGGCCGAGAAGATGATCCCCTGGCTCGCCGAGCACTTCGGCAACCCCGCCTCGCGCAGCCACGCCTACGGCTGGGAGGCCGAGGAGGCCGTGGAGAACGCCCGCGCCGAGGTCGCGAAGCTCGTGAACTGCGACCCGAAGGAGATCGTGTGGACCTCCGGCGCCACGGAGTCGAACAACCTCGCGATCAAGGGCGCCGCGCACTTCTACGCCGCCAAGGGCAAGCACATCGTCACGGTGAAGACCGAGCACAAGGCCGTGCTCGACACCGTGCGCGAGCTCGAGCGCGTCGGCTTCGAGGCCACCTACCTCGACCCGGAGCCCTCGGGCCTCGTCGACCCCGCGAAGTTCGAGGCGGCCCTGCGCCCGGACACGATCGTCGCCTCGGTGATGCTGGTGAACAACGAGATCGGCGTGATCCAGCCCATCGGGAAGCTGGGCGAGATCTGCCGCGCGAAGGGCGTGATCTTCCACGTCGACTCGGCCCAGGCCACGGGCAAGGTGCCCATCGACCTCGCCACGCTGAAGGTCGACCTCATGAGCTTCTCGGCTCACAAGACCTACGGCCCGAAGGGCATCGGCGCGCTCTACGTGCGCCGCAAGCCGCGCGTGCGCCTGGAGGCGCAGATGCACGGCGGCGGGCACGAGAAGGGCCTTCGCTCCGGCACGCTTCCCACGCACCAGATCGTGGGCATGGGCGAGGCCTTCCGCCTCGCGCGCCTGGAGATGGCCACCGAGAACGAGCGCATCCGCATGCTTCGCGACCGGCTGCTCGCGGGCGTGAAGGGCATGGAGGAGGTCTACGTGAACGGCGACCTCGAGCAGCGCGTGCCGCACAACCTCAACGTGAGCTTCAACTTCGTCGAGGGCGAGTCGCTCATCATGGGCATGAAGGAGCTGGCCGTCTCCTCGGGGTCGGCCTGCACCTCCGCGAGCCTCGAGCCCTCGTACGTGCTGCGCGCGCTTGGCCGCAACGACGAGCTGGCCCACAGCTCCATCCGCTTCACCATCGGCCGCTGGACCACGGAGGCCGACATCGACTTCGCGGTGAAGCTCATCCACGAGCGCATCGGCAAGCTGCGCGAGATGAGCCCGCTGTGGGAGATGTACAAGGAAGGCATCGATCTGAACACCGTCCAGTGGGCGGCGCACTGAGGGCAAGCAAATGGCATACAGCGACAAGGTCATCGACCACTACGAGCATCCCCGCAACGTCGGCTCCTTCGCCAGGGACGAGGAAGGCGTGGCCACCGGCATGGTGGGCGCCCCGGCCTGCGGCGACGTGATGAAGCTGCAGATCAAGGTGGGGGCGGGCGGCGTCATCGAGGACGCGAAGTTCAAGACCTACGGGTGCGGCTCCGCGATCGCCTCCTCCTCGCTCGTCACCGAGTGGGTGAAGGGCAAGACCCTCGACGAGGCGGCGGGCATCCGCAACACGCAGATCGCGGAGGAGCTGGCGCTGCCTCCGGTGAAGATCCACTGCTCGATCCTCGCCGAGGACGCGATCAAGGCCGCCATCGCCGACTACCGCAAGAAGTACGGCGAGGGCGAGGACCCGGCGAAGAAGGCGGCGGATTGACATGGCCGTCACGCTCACCGACCGCGCGGCACAGCACGTGCAGCGCTACATCGCCAAGCGGGGCAAGGGCATCGGCCTTCGCCTCGGGGTGAAGACCACCGGCTGCTCGGGCATGGCCTACAAGCTCGAGTTCGCCGACGAGGCGCAGGAGGGCGACCTCCAGTTCGAGTCGAACGGGGTGAAGGTGCTCATCGACCCGAAGAGCCTCGCCTACCTCGACGGCACGGAGCTCGACTTCGTGCGCGAGGGCCTCAACGAGGGCTTCAGGTTCCACAACCCGAACGAGAAGGACCGTTGCGGGTGCGGGGAGTCGTTCAACGTCTGATCCCGTTCCCCGGCCGGCCGCGGCCGGGGAACGAGCCGAACATCCAGCGACGGGAGGGGGCGCCGCGCGCCCCCTTTCCGCATCCATGACGCCCGAATTCTCCCGCAACCACTTCGAGCTCCTCGGCCTGCCCGTCTCCTACGCCCTGGACGCGGCGGCGCTCGAGCGCGCCTACCGCGACCTGCAGGGACGAGTGCACCCCGACCGCTTCGCCTCGGCGAGCGAGGCCGAGCGGCGCGTGGCGATGCAGTGGGCGGCGCGGGCCAACGAGGCCTACCGGACGCTTCGCAGCCCCATCGACCGCGCGCGCTACCTGCTGGGCCTCAAGGGCTTCGACACCGGCGAGGAATCCAACACCGCCATGCCGCCGGACTTCCTCATGCAGCAGATGGAGTGGCGCGAGGCCGTGGCCGAGGGTCGCGCGGACCGCGACGAGGGCGCGCTCGAGGCGCTTCGCCGCGAGATCCACGCCGAGCGCGGCGAGATGCTCTCGCTCCTGGCGCGCGCCCTGGGGGGCGAGCGCAACTACGACGCCGGCTGCTCGCTGGTGAGGAAGCTGCGCTTCCTGGACAAGATCGAGGCCGAGATCGACGACGCGCTCGAGGCGATGGCCGAGGGCGCGCACGGCCACGCCATGGTGAAAGGCCGCTCCTGAGATGTCCCTCCTGCAGATCTCCGAACCCGGCGAGTCGCCCGAGCCGCACCAGCGCCGCCTCGCCGTGGGCATCGACCTGGGCACCACGCACTCGCTGGTGGCCACGGTGCGAAGCTCGTCCGCCGAATGCCTGCCCGACGCCGAGGGCCGGGTGCTCCTGCCGTCGATCGTCCACTACGGCGCCGGCGGCGCGGTCGAGGTCGGCTACGGGGCGCAGGCGCGCGCCGCGGACGACCCGGCCAACACGGTCGTTTCCGTCAAGCGATTCATGGGCCGCGGCGTGGCCGACGTGGCCAAGTACGGCGCGCTTCCCTACCGCTTCGTCGACGCGCCCGGCATGGTCGCCATCGAGACGGCGGCGGGGCTGCGCTCGCCGGTGCAGGTCTCGGCGGACATCCTGAAGGCGCTGCGCGTGCGCGCGGAGGAGAGCCTGGGCGGAGAGCTGCACGGCGCCGTGGTCACGGTCCCCGCCTACTTCGACGACTCGCAGCGGCAGGCCACGAAGGACGCGGCGCGCCTCGCGGGGCTCAACGTGCTTCGCCTGCTCAACGAGCCCACGGCGGCCGCCATCGCCTACGGGCTCGACAACGCCTCCGAGGGGACCTTCGCCATCTTCGACCTGGGCGGCGGCACCTTCGACATCTCCATCCTGCGGCTCACCCGCGGCGTCTTCGAGGTGCTCGCGACCAACGGCGACTCCGCCCTGGGCGGCGACGACTTCGACCAGGCCATCGCGGTGCACTGGCGGGTCACGCACGGGCTCGCGGACGCCTCGGGCCGCGACACGCGGCGCCTGCTCGCGGCGGCGCGGCAGGTGAAGGAGCGCCTCACCACGCAGGAATCCGCCGACGCGCAGGTCACGCTCACGTGGGGCCAGCAGCTCCACCTCGGCCTCACGAGGCAGGAGTTCGTGGAGATCTCCGCGCCCCTCGTCCAGCGCACGCTCGGCCCCACGCGCAAGGCGCTCCGCGACGCGAAGCTCGCCGCGTCGCAGGTCGACGGCGTGGTGCTCGTGGGCGGTGCGACCCGCATGCCTCACCTGCAGCGCGCGGTGGCGCAGTTCTTCGGCCGCGAGCCCCTGGTGAACCTGGACCCCGAGCAGGTCGTGGCGCTGGGCGCGGCCATCCAGGCCAACGCGCTGGCGGGCAACCGCGCGCCCGGCGACGACTGGCTGCTCCTCGACGTGATCCCCCTCTCGCTCGGCCTGGAGACGATGGGCGGGCTCGTGGAGAAGGTCATCCCGCGCAATTCCACCATTCCCGTGGCGCGCGCCCAGGAGTTCACCACCTTCAAGGACGGCCAGACGGCCATGGCGATCCACGTCGTGCAGGGCGAGCGCGAGCTCGTCTCCGACTGCCGCTCGCTCGCCCGCTTCGAGCTGCGCGGCATCCCGCCCATGGTGGCGGGCGCGGCGCGCATCGCCGTCACCTTCCAGGTGGACGCCGACGGGTTGCTGTCGGTCTCCGCGCGCGAGAAGACGACGGGGGTGGCTTCCTCGGTGGTGGTGAAGCCCTCCTACGGCCTCACCGACGACGAGGTGGCCGCGATGCTGCGCGCCGGCTTCGAGCACGCGCAGGCCGACCGCGACGCGCGGGCCCTGGCCGAGCAGCGGGTGGAGGCCGAGGGCCTGGCCGCGGCGCTGCGCGCCGCGCTGGAGCAGGACGGGGACCTCCTTTCGGGCGAGGAGCGTGCGGCGCTGGAGGCCGGGATCGCCTCGCTGGACGCCGCGCGCCGGGGAACGGACCACCGCGCGCTCAAGGCGGCCGTGGAGACGCTCAACCGTGCGAGCGAGTCCTTCGCCGCGCGCCGCATGGACCGTTCCGTCTCGCGTGCGCTCGCGGGCCGACGCCTCGACGAGGTCCCGGTGAAATGACGCGCGTGACCGTCCTGCCGCACGAGGCGCTCTGCCCGCAGGGCGCGCAGTTCGACGCCGAGCCCGGGACCACCCTTTGCGACAACCTCCTGGCCCAAGGCATCGAGATCGAGCACGCTTGCGAGAAGTCCTGCGCCTGCACCACCTGCCACGTGATCGTGCGCGAGGGCTTCGACTCGCTGGAGCCGGCGAGCGACAAGGAGGACGACCTCCTCGACAAGGCCTGGGGACTGGAGTTCACCTCGCGCCTTTCCTGCCAGGCGAAGGTGGGCGACGAGCCGCTGACGGTGGAGATTCCCAAGTACACGATCAACCAGGTTTCGGAGGGAAAGCGATGAAGTGGACCGATACGCGGCGCATCGCCGTCTCGCTCGCGGACAAGTATCCCGACGTCGACCCGAAGACGATCCGCTTCACCGACCTGCACCAGTGGGTGATGGGGCTGGAGGGCTTCAGCGATTCCCCGGACCGCTCCGGCGAGAAGATCCTCGAGGCGATCCAGATGGCGTGGATCGAGGAAGTCGAGTAGCAAAAAGACGAAGGGGCGGGTTTCCCCGCCCCTTCGCCGGTAGCCGCCGCGCTCAGTTCGGCGTGATCGTGAGCTTGCCGGACTTGTCGATCGCGATGTCGCCCTTCACGAAGGCGACGTTGTAGCCCTTCTCCTTGAGCTTGTGGTAGGCCATCTCGGCGCGCACGCCCGTGGCGCAGTGCGCGACGATGCGCTTGTCCTTGGGCAGCTCGCCCAGGCGCGAGAGCAGCTCCTCGTCGGGGATGAGCTTGGCGCCCTTGATCATGCCGGCGTTGGCCTCGTCCTGGTTGCGCACGTCGAGGATGAGGGTGTCGGCGGGCGTGCTCGCGGCGAGCGCCTTGAATGCGTCGATGCCGATGTCGCCCGGGCGCGGCTTGGGCACGTAGGCCACGCGAGTGCTCGCCTGGCCGGCGTAGAGGTCGTAGCCGGCGGCCTTCCAGCCGGCGAACCCGCCGGGGATCACGGTGACGAAGGAGTAGCCCGCCTTCGAGATCGCCTGGGCTACCGCCGCCGCGGCCTTCCCGTCGCCGCCGTCGTAGACCATGATCGGCGCCTTGATGTCCTTCGCCGGGAAGTCGCCCAGGGCGCTTGCGATGCGCGAGGGCTCGACCGACACCGCGCCCGGGATGAAGCCCGCCTGCATCTCGGCCGGGGAGCGCGCGTCGATCAGCACGTGCGGGATGGCCTTGGCGATCCAGGCGTCCTTCAGGTGGGCGGCCGCGAGCACGCCCACGTTCTTCGTGGTCCACTCAGGCCAGCCTTCGCGGTAGACCTTCACGTTCGTGTAGCCCATCGCCTCGGCGCGGCGCAGCGAGTTGGGGCTCAGCATGCAGGTGATGCCCTGGCAGAAGAAGATCACGCGCCTGGCCTTGTCGGCCGGCAGCATCTTCCTCGCGAGGTCGTCGAACCCCTTCGTCGTGAACGGGATGTTCACCGCCGTCGGGATGGTTCCTTCCTGCACGCGGGGCAACGGCCGGGAGTCGACCAGCATGTAGTTGCCGGCCTCGGGGCCCTTGGCCACCAGGGCGGCGACCTCGTCGTACTTCACCAGCTTCTCGGGGGCGATCTTGATCGGGCCCTTGAAGCGGATCTCGGTGGCGGTCTTGACGCCGTCCTTCTCCACGAAGGCGATCTTCGTCTCGTGGCCCTTGCGGATCTCCTTCAGCGCGTCGGGCTTCTTCGGGTCGCCCGCGTCGATCACCTTCAGGGTCTTCTCGTCGAAGCGCACGATCTCGGTCGCCGCGTCGATCTTGAGCTGGATGGACTGCGACTTGAACGCGACGCCCTCGAAGTTTCCGAAGACCTCGTTCGCGTCGGCCTTGTGGCAGTTGGTGCAGAACATCGGGATGTTCTTCCTGGCCGCGGGGGCGGCGGGCGCCTGGGCCAGGGCGGCGGAAGCGAACCCGAGGGTGACCAGGGCCGCGATCGTGCGCAGTATCATGACGACTCCTTGCAAGCGAAGTGGATGGCGCGGCGCGCTCGCCGCCGGCGGGGAAGCCGCGCGACGGGCGTCCGATGGCGTCCATTGGACTCCTGCTGCGGCGCAGCAACCTGACATATATCAATCGCGGCTTATATACCCCCGGCCCTCGCCGGGAAGCATGGCGCGCCGGGTCCCGATCGGCGTTGATGGCGGATCGACTCCCGGGAGGGCGGACATGGCGCAGGTCGTGGCAGGGACGCAACTCATCAGGCTCAACCTCGGCTGCGGCTCGCGGAAGGTCGCCGGCTACGTCAACGTCGACAGGGAGGGCGAGCCCGATCTGCGGGTCGATCTCGAGTCGTTTCCCTGGCCCTGGGGGGACTCGGTCGCCGAGCACGTCCTGCTCGTCCACGTCCTCGAGCATCTCGGGGCGGACCCGGACACGTTCCGGCGGGTCGTCCAGGAGCTCTACCGCGTGTGCGCACCGGGCGCCCGAGTCGAGGTCGTGGTGCCGCACCCGCGCCACGACAACTTCCTGAGCGATCCCACGCACGTGCGGGCGATCACCGCGCAGCTCATGTCGCTCTTCGACCGCGAGAAGTGCCTGGCCTGGCAGGCCGGCGGCTACTCGAACACGCCGCTCGCGCTGCACTGGGGCGTGGACTTCCGCATCGTCGCCTACCAGGAGGTGCCGGCCGAGCCCTACCGGACGCAGCTCGCCGAGGGGCGGCTGGCGCCGGTCGATTTCCAGGTGATCGCGCGCGAGCGCAACAACACCATCGAGGAGACCCGCCTGATGCTCGAGGCGCGCAAGTAGCCGCGGGCGAAAAAAAAGGGGCAGGAGAACCTGCCCCACAAGGCGCACTCTTGAAACTGGAGGAGAAACCCACCGGCTTGCGGCCGGTACCGGGGCTTCAGGAAGCCGCGGCGGGATGATTCAGCCCGTCATCTTGCAAGCGTGATGCCAATTCCATTTGTTCCTTTTATTTCAACCGCTTACCGAAAATCCCGTGCCGGCGTGCGGGGGCGGGGAACGCGGCGGCTGTCGCCGCAGGACGACAGTTTCATCCCTGCATATGCTAACGCATTGATTCCCGACAATAAGGATTGTCTCCGGCCGGAGACAGGCCGGCTCTCATTTGGGAGCCGGCTTGAACATGGCGGCCTCGATGCCGTGGCGCTGCAGCAGCTTGTAGAACTCCGTTCGGTTGCGCCGTGCCAGGCGCGCGGCCTGCGTGACGCTGCCGTGGGTGAGCTTCATGAGGCGCGTGAGGTAGTCGCGCTCGAAGCGCTTCCGCGCGTCCTCGAACGAGGTCATCTCGTGCATCTCGACCTGGATCGCCTGCTCGACGAAGACGGCGGGGATCACTTCCGTGGGGCAGAGCGCCACCGACTGCTCGACCACGTTGTAGAGCTGGCGCACGTTGCCGGGCCACTTCGCCTTGCCCAGCAGCTCCAGGGCCTCGGGGGCGAAGGAGGCCTTCTCGCGCCCGTAGCGCGACGCCATCGACGCGAGGAAGTGGCGCGCCAGCAGCGCGATGTCCTCCGGCCGCTCGGCGAGCGAGGGCAGGCGCAGGTTCACGACGTTGAGGCGGTAGTAGAGGTCCTCGCGGAAGCCGCCGGTGTCCTTCTCCCGCGCCAGGTCGCGGTGGGTGGCGGAGATGATGCGCACGTCGATGGGGATCGAGCGCGAGGCGCCGATCGGGCGCACCTCGCGGGTCTCGATCACGCGCAGCAGCTTCACCTGCAGGGCGAGCGGCATGTCGCCGATCTCGTCCAGGAAAAGCGTGCCCTTGTCCGCGCTCACGAAGAGGCCGCGGTGGTCGGCGATGGCGCCGGTGAACGACCCCTTGGTGTGGCCGAAGAGCTCGCTTTCCAGGAGCGTCTCGGGGATGGCGCCGCAGTTGATCGCGACGAACGGCTGGCCGGCGCGCGGGCTCGCGCGGTGGATGGCGCGCGCGAGGAGCTCCTTGCCGGTGCCGCTCTCGCCCTGGATGAGAACGCTCGCATCCCCGGCGGCCACGCGCTGCGCGCGCGAAAGGACGTCCTCCATGAGCGAGGAGCGGGTGACGATCTCCTCGCGCCAGGCCTGCCCCTCGCCGGAGCGCCCCTTGGCCCCGCCGTGCAGGGCCAGGGCGCGCGCGATCTGCGCCAGCAGCTCGTCGGCGTCGTAGGGCTTGGTGAGATAGCCGAAGACGCCACGCTTCACCGCCGCCACCGCATCGGGGATCGTGCCGTGCGCGGTCAGGATGATGACCGGCAGGCCCGGGTAGGAGGCCTGGATCTCCTGGAATAGCGCCATGCCGTCCATGCCGCTCATGCGCAGGTCGGAAAGCACCACGTCCGGGCGGGAAGCGGAAATGGCGGCCAAGGCCTTGGGTCCGCTGTCCACCGCGTTCACGGCATAGCCGTTGGCCTTCAGCCGGATGGCCAGCAGCCGCAGCAGGTCCGGGTCGTCGTCGACGAGCAACAGGGAGGCGCGGCCTTCGGCGGGCATGGGAACGGGAGGGATCCTAGCGGGTGCGGCGGTCGGTATCGTCAGCATGGGGGCGGTCGGCGAGGCTCTTTTCCAGGTTGGTGAGCGCCTCGAGCTTGGCCTGCAGGCGGTCGGCCCGTTCCTGCTGGGCTTCGGCGCGGCTGCGCTGGGCCTGGGCCTCCCGGCGGTCCTCGCGCGACCCGGCCTGGGCCGCTGCCAGTCCCTCGCGGAGCTTCCGGCGTTCGGAAGCCATTCCTTGCAAGAACCCTGCCATCGCACGAAGTTCCGGCTCCGCGGGCGGGAACGCGGCGAGGACGGGGGCGACCAGGGCCAGGACCAGGTCGTCGTCGGGCGCCGGCGCCATCGCGGCGGCCATCGCCGCCTCCACGCGCGCGAGGTCGCCGGGCGCGGCCGCGACCTCGGCGCGCCGGAACAGCGCCGCGATGCGCGCGAGCAGGTGAGGCAGGCTCACGTCCTTGGTCAGGTAGTCGTCTGCACCCATGCGCAGGCCGGACACGATGTCGAAGTCGCTGTCGCGCGCGGTGAGGAAGATGATCGGCAGCGTCGCCGACTGCGCGCGCAGCGCCCGGCACAGTTCAAAGCCGCCGTCGACCTCGTCGCGCAGGCCGATGTCGATCACCGCGAGGTCGGGCAGCCGGGTCGCGAACGCGGCAAGCGCTTCGCCGCGCTCCGCATAGGTGGCGGTCTGATAGCCGTGCTTTTGCAGCGCGTCGGCGTAGTTGGCACGGATGGCCGGGTCATCCTCGACGATGGCGATGCGCTTGCTCATGGGCGCGAATATACACGAACCGGCCGCATGCGCATCCCGTGGCGGGCACCTGCCACTTTTTCGCCACAATTGATCGCCGCTCTTCCATATCCGCGACGTCGGGACACCTGTTTTCCCTTCTAGATTGCACATGCGCGCCGCAGATCCTCACGGCCTCCAAAGCCAGTGGGTCCGCCGGCTCCGGCCGGCGGACGGTGCGTCAGATCAGCGACTGGAAAGGAGAGAAGAACATGGAAGGAAAAACGGTGGTATCCGGAAGACAGAACGTGCATGGCCTGCGCGTGCTGCTCGATTTCTCCGGCCTCGTCGCGAGAGGGGCGCTCGCCGGCCTCGTCACCTGCCTCGTGCTCGTCGCGGCGGTGCTGCTGTTCAGCGCCACGGCTTCCGCGGCGGTGCCGGCGGAAGAGGCGCCGCTGCGGATCGGCGACGCGGAAGCCGCGGGGCTTCTCGTCAAGACCGGAGAACCCGGGCTGTACCGGCGCCTGCCCGCGCTCGCGACCGACGTCGACGCACGCGTCTCGGGCATCGTGGCACGCACCCGAGTCGTACAGACGTTCCGCAATCCGGGCGAAGGATGGCTGGAGGGGATTTACGTGTTTCCGCTGCCTGAGAATGCCGCGGTCGACCGCCTGAAAATGCGTATCGGCGAGCGCGAGATCGAGGGCAGGGTGCAGGAGCGCGAGGCGGCCCGCTCGAACTATGAGCAGGCGAAGCGCGAGGGACGCCGGACAAGCCTCGTCGAGCAGGAGCGGCCCAACCTCTTTACGGGCAGCGTCGCCAACATCGGACCCGGCGAAAGCATCGTGATCGAGATCGAGTACCAGCAGACGCTGCGCTATGACCAGGGCGCGTTCCGGCTGCGCTTCCCGATGGTGGTCGGCCCGCGCTATGTCCCGGGCAGCGTGCATATCGCGGGCGTCTCCGGCAGCGGTTGGGCGCCCGCCACGGACGCGGTGCCCGACGCGCCGCGCATCACGCCGCCCGTCATCGGGCCGGGACACGAACCGGTCAACCCGGTGGCGCTGCGGGTCGAGCTCGACAGCGGGTTTCCGCTTTCCACGCTGCGCAGCGCCTATCACCCGGTGAGCGTGGTGGCCGGCGCGAACGGCACGCGGGTCGTCACGCTGGACGGAAGCGCGGCATACGCCGACCGCGATTTCGAGCTCGAGTGGACGCCTGCGCCCAACCGGGCACCGCAGGCGGCGGTGTTCACCGAAAGACGCGGCAGCAAAACGTATGCGCTCATGATGGTGATGCCGCCGGAGAGTGGCCAGGTCGAGGGGCCACGTATCCCGCGGGAAGTCATTTTTGTGATCGACACTTCGGGGTCGATGATGGGGGAGTCGATCGCGCAGGCGCGCGAAGCGCTGCTGCTCGCGCTCGACCGGCTGGCGGACGGCGACCGGTTCAACATCGTCGAGTTCAACTCGAGAACGACGGCGCTGTTCGAGGCGGCGCGTCCCGCCGACGCGCAGTCGCTCGCCCGCGCCCGCGCGTTCGTGCGCGGCCTCAAGGCGCAGGGCGGCACCGAGATGGCGGACGCACTGCGCTTTGCGCTTGCCCGCGGCCGCAGTCCCGACGCGCTGCGGCAGGTGATTTTTCTGACTGACGGCGCGGTGGGCAACGAAGACCAGCTCTTCGGCATCATCCGTGAGCGGCTCGGCGACAGCCGCCTGTTCACGATCGGCATCGGCTCCGCGCCCAACGGGCATTTCATGACGCGGGCCGCGCAGTTCGGTCGCGGCACCTTCACCTACATCGGCGACGCGGGTGAAGTCCGGCGCAGGATGGACGAGCTGTTCACGAAGCTGGAAAAGCCCGCGCTGTCCGACGTGAGGATCGAGTGGCCCGCCGGCACGCGGGTCGAGACGTGGCCGCAACGCATCCCTGATCTGTATCACGGCGAGCCGCTGGTGGTCGCCGCCGAGTTCGAGGGCGAAGCGGCGCAGGCGGTCGTGACCGGCCGTCGCGGCACGGAAAACTGGAAGGCGGTGCTGCCGGTGGTGAACAGCCATGCGCGCGAGGGCATCGCGGCATTGTGGGCGCGCCGCAAGATTGCCGCGCTGATGGATGATCTGCGCACCGGCTCCAGCGAGGAGGTAATCCGCGGCGCGGTGGTCGCGCTCGCGCTGGAGCACCGGCTGGTCAGCCGCTACACGAGCCTGGTCGCTGTCGATGTGACGCCGGCCCGCGCCGCCAGCATGCCGATGCATACTGCGGCAGTGCCCACCAATCTGCCGCACGGCTGGCAGTACGGGGGCGTCTTCGGCGAACTGCCGCAGACCGCCACGCCGGGGCCGCTGCATATCCTCGCGGGCGCGCTCGCGCTGATCGTGGCGATGGTGCTCTGGTTGTTCTCAAGGCGGCGCGTCGTCCTGCGGCTGCCGCGGGCCGG
>JAHCLE010000057.1 GCA_026125445.1 Burkholderiales bacterium | reverse complement strand
GGGCTCTCCGCACACCGAGGCGCCCGCGCGGGCGTAGCCCTTGACCAGCGGGGGCAGGCGCGCCTCGGGCGCGGGATCGAGCGCGTCGAGCGGCAGCGGCAGCCGCGGGAAGACGCGCCCCTGCGCGGGCGCGGCGTGCGTGGCGGCGAGCGAGCGATAGACGCCCGCGGCGACCCGCCCGCCGTCGGCAAGGCTCACCGAGGCGCAGCCCGCGAGGAAGCGGTGGCCCCCGGCGCGCATGTAGTCCGCGATGCCGCTCCAGAGGAGCGCGATCACGGCGCCGCCGCGGTGCTCCGGGTGCACGCAGGAGCGCCCCGCTTCCACGAGCCCGTCGCGCAGCGGCGCGAGGCGCGCGAGGTCGAACTCGCCCTCCGAGTAGAGGCCGCCCGCGCGCCGCGCGCCCTCGGGAGAGAGCAGCCGGTAGGTGCCCAGCACCTCGCCGGTGGCGTCGTCCCGCACGAGGAGGTGGTCGCAGTAGTCGTCGAAGCGGTCGCGGTCGAGGCCCGGCTCGCCGGCGGCGAGGCGGGCACCCATCTCGCCCGCGAACACCCGGGGGCGCAGCTGCTGCGCCTCGACGACCTCGCCCGGCGTGGCGGCCAGGCCCACGGAAAGCCGCCGCCCGGCCGGGCGCGCGGCGCGTTGCAGGACCTCGACTTGCATGGTGCCCCCGTCTGGCAATCTGACGGGGGCAGGTTAGGCGGGCCGGGTGACTCCCCGGTGACGGTCACGTGACCGTTCGGTGATGGCCGCGATGGCTAGTGCGAGACGCGGGTGGTGCCCTGGCCGGAGAGCACGCGCACGCGGTCGCCGACGCGGAAGCCTTCGTCGCCCGCCTGCACGACGGCGATGTACTTGCCGCTGTCGAGGAGCACGGTGATCTCGAGGCCTTCGCCCTTGTTGGCGTCGGCCTCGACCTGCGAGCCGATGATGCCGCCGATGACCGCGCCGGCCACGGCCGCCGCCGCGGAGCCGTGGCCCTGGCCCACGCTGCTGCCGGCGATGCCGCCCAGGATGGCGCCGGTGGTGGTGCCCACGCCGGTGTAGGGCGCGTCCAGCTGCACCACGCGCACCGCCTCCACCACGCCGAAGCGCACCGACTGCTCGACGCCGGTCTGGTAGGCGCGGTAGTTGGAGCCGCCGTACGGGGGATAGGCGCAGCCCGCCAGCGAGACGACGGTGGCGGCCGCGAGAAGCGTTGCGAGGGTTTTCGGGTTCATCCGGGTTCTCCCTTTCCTGTCGGCCCCCTGGGCCGCGTGAGTGCTACTGCAGCTTCTCGCCGAAGGCATCCGCGAACCTGCGCTCGATCTCGTCGCGGGACACGCGGTGGTTCTGTCCCCCGCGGTGCGCGATCTTGATCGAGCCCATCAAGGATGCCAGCCGCGCCGACCGGCGCCAATCCCATCCGCGGGCCATGCCGTAGAGCAGGCCGGCACGGAAGGCGTCGCCGCAGCCCGTCGGGTCGACGAGGCTATCCGGTTTAACGGCCGGCACGTGGATCTGTTGACCGGAAAAGTGGACGTCGGCCCCCTCGGCGCCGCGGGTGACCACCACCGCCTCCACGCGCGTCGAGAGTTCCGCCAGGCTCCTGCCCGTCTTCTGTTCGACCAGGCGCGCCTCGTAGTCGTTCACCGTGAGGCACCGCGCCCCGGAGAGCATCTCCAGCAGGTCCTCCCCGGAGAACATCGGCAGGCCCTGGCCGGGGTCGAGGACGTACGGGGTCCCCGCGCGTGCGAGGTCGCGCGCGTGCTCCACCATCCCCTGGCGCCCGTCGGGGGAGACGATCGCGAGGCGCACGCCGTCGGATTCCGCGATCCGGTTGAGGTGCGAGTGCGACATCGCGCCCGGGTGGAAGGCGGTGATCTGGTTGTCGTCGATGTCCGTGGTGATGAAGGCCTGGGCGGTGAACTCCCCGTCGAGCCGGCGAACGTGCCTGCGGGAGAGCCCCAGCATGTCCATGCGCCGCTCGTAGGGCTCCGCGTCGTGGCCCACGGTGGCCATCACCAGCGGCTCCTCGCCCAGCAGCTTCAGGCTGTAGGCGATGTTGCCGGCGCAGCCGCCGTACTCGCGGCGCAGGTCCGGCACGAGGAAGGCCACGTTCAGGATGTGGATCTGGTCGGGGAGGATGTGGTTCTTGAACTGGTCGCGGAACACCATGATGGTGTCGTACGCGATGGAGCCGCAGACGAGGATCGACATGCCGGGAACGCCCTTCGGGAAGAGGGGCGATTATACCGGCGAGGAAGCGCTCACCCCGGTCGATGCGCGGCGCCCGGCGGCCGATGGACGGCATTGACGCCGGAGGCGGGCAGGGGAAGGATGGGGGCTGCCATAAAAGGTTCGGCGCGGGGCGGGTTGCCGCGCGCCGTCGAGAACCCAGCCGGCGCACGCATCCTGCAGACAGGGCAAACCCATCGAAAGGTGGGGACGCAAAGTCACCGGTCTAACGGGCCCGCTCCTCGAGGGGCCCCACGATAGCGGGACTGCCGCAAATGCGTCCTTCCTCCGCCGGGTCGGCCCGCGAAAGGCGGCGCCATGGCGAGCACCCCGCACGGCAACAACGTCGTTTCCCTCGACGCGCACGCGCGCGCCCGCGCGCGCCTCACCCCGCAGGAATGCGCGGCGATCCTCGCGCAGTGCCGCGAGCTGGCGCGCACGCGGCTCGCGGCCGCGCTCGGCATCGCCCTCGAGCGCGCCGAGGAGGAGCTCTTCGTCCTGGCCGAGGCGGCCCGCGACCCCGAATCGCAGGGCCTGCACCTCGAGCTGCGCTCGCAGGCGCGCGCGCGCCGCCCGGCGCTCGAAGCGGAATTCGGACGAGAGCTGCTGGCCGCATGGGACGCGCGCGTGAAGTCCGGCGGCGCGATCGATGCGGTGGGCGAGGCGCCGCTTTCCCTCGAGCTCGTGGACGACGAGGTCCTCGAGCACGGGCTCGCCGTCAAGGCGATGGCCGCGAGGCTCGCGGACGCCTGCGAAGGCGAGCTCGGGGCGCTCACGCGCCGCATCGGCCACCTGCTCGGCAAGCCCGAGCTCGCGGAAGCCGACAATCCCGCAGGCGCGCACTCGCTGTGCGCGGCCCTCGAGGCCGCGGCATCCGCAGCGCTCGAGGGCGGGCGCAAGGCGCGCCTCGCGCTGCTGCGCGCGCTGGAGCCGTCGCTGGCGGGCGAGCTGCGCCGGCTGTGCCAGGACCTCAACGCGGAGCTCGTGGCGCGGCAGGTCCTGCCGGAGGTGAAGCCGGCATACCGGCGCAATCCGGCGCCTCCGCCTCGTCCGGCCGCGCCGGCGGGCACGGCGGCTTCCGACGTGCATGCCGCGCTCGTCGAGCTCCTGGGCGCCCTCGCCCCCCCGGGAGCGGCGGGCGCGGGCTCGCTCGCTCCCGCCACGCGCGGATTCGTGCGCACGCTCACCACGCTGCAGCAGCCCGGGGCGACCGGGGCTTCGGCGGCCGAGGCGATCGCCAACGTGATCCGCGACCTCAAGGCCGCGCCGCAGTCGGCGGCGCTCCCGAACCTGGACGCGATGACCATCGACATCGTGGCGATGCTCTTCGACTTCGTCTTCGAGGACCGGCAGATCCCGCCCGCGGTTAAGGCGCTGCTCGCGCGGCTGCAGATCCCGGTGCTCAAGGTGGCGCTCATCGACCGCGCCTTCTTCTCCTCGCGCGCGCATCCCGCGCGCCAGCTCCTCGATCGCCTCGCGCGCGCGGCCATCGGCCTGGACGAGACGAGCGCCCGCGGGGAGGCGACGCTCGCCAAGCTGGGGCACGTCGTCGGGCGCGTGCTCGCCGAGTTCGACGACGAGCTCGCCCTCTTCTCCGAGCTCGCCGCCGAGATGGAGGCGTTCCTCGCGGGACAGGACGAGGCCGAGGAGGCGATCGTGGCGCGCACCGCCCGCCTGGTCGAGGAGCGCGAGCGCCGGGAGATCGCGCGGGTGCTGGCCGAGGACGAGGTCGACCGCCGGCTCGCGGCGCGCGAGGGGGTGCCCGAGGCGGTGCGCGCGATGCTCGGGGACGCGTGGGTGCGCACCCTGGCGAGGGCGCACGTCGAGCATGGCGAGGACTCCGAACCCTGGCGCTCGCTCGTGGACACCATGGACGAGCTCCTCTGGAGCGTGGAGCCCAAGGCGCGCGCCGAGGATCGCCGCCGCCTCGTGGCCGGCATCCCCGCGCTGGTGGCGAGCCTGCAGTCGGGGCTCGTCCGCGCAGGCGTGGACCAGGCGATGCGCGACGCCTTCCTGGGCGCCCTCGTCGACTGCCACGCCGAGGCGGTGAAGGCCGGGCTGAAGGGGACCGCGATGCCGGAGAGGCTCCGCGCGCGCGCGGAGCCGCCGTCCGCGCCGGCCGCGCCCGCGCTCGAGCGCGAGACGGTGCCCGCGGGCGACATCCAGGTCGAGGAGATCCGGCTGCGCTCCCCGCGCGGCGCGCCCCCCGTGCGCAACGTCTTCACGCGAACGGGCATCTGGACGAACGTGCAGCGCTACACCTGGGTGGAGTTCCGGCGCGAGGGGGTGCCGCCGCTTCGCGCGCGCCTGACCTGGATCAGCCCCGCCAAGGGCGTGTACCTCTTCACGAACTCCACGGCGAGCGCGGCGATCTCCGTCTCCCCGGAGGCCCTCGCGGAGCAGATGCGCCGGGGCGAGGCCCGCATCGTGGACGACGCGCCCCTCGTCGACCGCGCCGTCGACGCGGTGATGGCGAGCCTGCGCGACCGCGCCGCCTAGGGGTAGAAGAGCAGCAGCTCGTAGCCCGTGGGACGCACGCGCGCCGTCTCCAGGCGCACGCTGATGAGCACCTCCGAGCCGCCCGCCATCACCTCGCCGGGCGCCGGCGCGCGCCCGAGGTAGTCGAGCGGGCGAAGCACCCGGCGCACGGCCGTCTGTCCGGTGATGTCGGTGAGCGTGAGCTCGAGGTGCGGGTACTCCTGCGCGCTGGGCGAGAGGTTGCGGATCCGCGCCTGCAGCGCGATCTGCCCCGGCTTGCCGGGCACCTCGAGAAGCTCGGAGTCCTCGAGCTTCAGGGCGGATTCCTCGTTCACCCACGGCACGGTGCAGCCGACGTTGGCGCACGCGGACTCCAGGATCGGGCGCAGCACGGGGTACTGCTGCGCGAGGTGCGCCCGGAACGCGTAGGCGAGCTGCATCCCCAGCACGATCGCCAGGAGCGCCACGCCGAAGGACCACGCGCGCGATACCCGCGCGGGCCCGGCCATCTCGAGCGAGGCCTCGTAGGAAGCGGCGGTGAGGACCGGCTCCGGAGCCCGCACGGGCGCCACGCCCGCCGGGGCGGGCGCCGGTGCCGGAGCGGGTGCAGGTTCCGGAGGTGGAGGGGGCTCGGGCTCGGCCGCCTTCGCGGGCTCCGCCGCCTCGACGAGCAGGTCGGGCACGTCGGGCAGTCCCGGCATCGGCGGGATGTCGGTGAGCTCCGGCGCGCGCGGGGCCTCCGGCGGCGCCGCCGGCACGGCGCCCGGGGTGTCGGCGCTCATGCGCCGGCCGAGGTCCGCCTCGCCGAGATCCTCGAGTGCTGCGTGCGCCGCGGGCTTCGCGGCGCGCGCCGCGAGAAGCCGTGCGCCCGTGTCGTCGCCGGGGAAGCGCTCGAGGGACTCGAAGCCGTTGAACACGTCGTGGCATTGCCCGCAGCGCACCTGGCCCTGGCGCAGGTTGAGCTGCTCCGGCGTGACCCGGAAGCGCGCCCCGCAGCGCTTGCAGGTGGTGACGAGCATCGCTAGGGGCCGGGCCGGCGCGTGCCGGCGAGGCAGACCCAGCCGCCCTCCTCGCCCGCGCCCGCCATGTCGAAGAAGGGCGCGTAGGCGGCCGCCACCTCGCCGGATTGCGCGGCGAGGATCCCGGAGAGCGCGATGCGCCCGCCGGGGCGGGTGTGGGCGGCGAGGAGCGGGGCCAGCATGCGCAGGGGATTGGCGAGGATGTTGGCGACGGTGAGGTCGGCCCGGATCTCGAGGGCGGCGTCGGCCGCGCGCACGTCGAGGTCGACCGCGTTGGCCGAGGCATTATAGCGAGCGGCCTCGAGGGCGAGCGGATCGATGTCCACGCCCACGGCGCGGCCGGCGCCGAGCTTCATCGCCGCGATGGCGAGGATGCCCGAGCCGCAGCCGTAGTCGAGGACGCTCTCGCCGCCGTGAACCTCGCGCTCGAGCCAGGCGAGGACCAGGCGCGTCGTGGGGTGGCTGCCGGTGCCGAAGGCGGCCCCGGGATCGAGCACGATGTTCACCGCGTCCGCCTCGGGCGGCGAGTGCCAGGTCGGCACGATCCACACGCGGCTGCCTGCGCGGATGGGCTCGAACTGGCGCTGCGTCTCGCGCACCCAGTCGGTGTCCTCGAGGAGGTCGATGGCGGCGGGCCCGAGGCACTCGCAGGCGGCCTCGGCCAGCGCCGCGTCGAGGAGAGCCCGGGCGTCGGCGTCCTCGGGCAGCAGCGCCACCAGGCGGCAGCGCGGCCAGACGCCGGGATCGGCGCCGGGCTCGGCGAAGAGGGCGCTCTCGGCGGCGGTTCCCGCGTCGGCGTCGGTGAGCTCGGTGGAGAGCGCGCCCGCGGACTCGAGGGCCTCGGCCACGGCGCCGGCGCGGCTGCCGGGCACCACCACGCTCAAGCGGCGCCAGGCCATGGCCGCTCCGCCCTCAGCCCTCGGCCTGGATCTGCTTGAGCGCCGCCATCTTCTCCTCGAGGTAGTGGATGCTCATGCCGCCGGCGATGAAGGCGGCGTCGTTCATGAGCTCCTGGTGCAGGGGGATGTTGGTGTGGATCCCCTCGATCACCATCTCGGACAGGGCGATGCGCATGCGCGCGATGGCCTGCTCGCGCGTGTCGCCGTGGGCGATGAGCTTGCCCACGAGCGAGTCGTAGTGCGGCGGCACGTAATAGTTGTTGTAGGCGTGCGAGTCGTAGCGGATGCCCGGCCCGCCGGGCGTGTGGTACTGCGTGATGCGCCCCGGCGAGGGCGCGAAGGTCACGGGGTTCTCGGCGTTGATGCGGCACTCGATCGCGTGCCCGCGCTTCATGATGTCGCGCTGGCGGTAGCGCAGCTTCATCCCGGCGGCGACCCGGATCTGCTCCTGCACGATGTCGATGCCGGTGATCATCTCGGTGACCGGGTGCTCGACCTGCACGCGCGTGTTCATCTCGATGAAGTAGAACTCGTCGTTCTCGTACAGGAACTCGAAGGTGCCGGCGCCGCGGTAGCCGAGCTTGCGGCAGGCGTCCGCGCAGCGCTCGCCGATCCTCTCGATGAGGCGCGGCTTGATGCCCGGGGCGGGCGCCTCCTCGATGATCTTCTGGTGGCGCCGCTGCATGGAGCAGTCGCGCTCGCCCAGGTAGATGGCGCCCTTGTGCGAGTCGGCGAGCACCTGGATCTCGACGTGGCGCGGGTTCTCGAGGAACTTCTCCAGGTAGACGGTGGGGTTGCCGAAGGCGTTCTGCGCCTCGGAGCGCGTGGTGTTCACGGCGTTGATGAGCGCGGCCTCGGTGTGCACCACGCGCATGCCGCGCCCGCCCCCTCCCCCGGAGGCCTTGATGATGACCGGGTAGCCCACCAGCAGGGCGAGGCGCCGGATCTCCTTGGGATCGTCGGGAAGCGCCCCGTCGGAGCCGGGAACGCAGGGCACGCCCACGCGCTTCATGGCCGCCTTGGCCGCGACCTTGTCGCCCATCGTTCGGATGGAGGCGGCGGTGGGGCCGATGAAGACGAAGCCGGAGTTCTCGACGCGCTCGGCGAAGTCGGCGTTTTCCGAGAGGAAGCCGTAGCCGGGGTGGATCGCCTGCGCGTCGGTGACCTCGGCCGCGCTGATGATGGCCGGGATGTTGAGGTAGCTGTCGCGCGAGGGCGGCGGACCGATGCACACCGACTCGTCGGCGAGCATCACGTACTTGGCGTCGGCGTCGGCCTCCGAGTGGATGGCCACCGTCTTGATGCCCATCTCGCGGCAGGCGCGCTGGATGCGGAGCGCGATCTCGCCGCGGTTGGCGATGAGGATCTTCTCGAACATTTTTAGTCTGCCGGCTCGTTCCTCGACCACGGGTCCGGGGCTGGCACTACTCGATCACGAAGAGGGGCTGGCCGTATTCCACGGGCTGGCCGTTCTCCACGAGGATCGCCTTGATGGTGCCCGCGGCGTCGCTCTCGATCTCGTTGAGGAGCTTCATCGCCTCGATGATGCAGAGCGTCTGGCCCTTGGCGACGGCCTGCCCGACCTCCACGAAGGCGGGCGCGCCCGGCGAGGGCGAGCGGTAGAACGTGCCCACCATCGGGCTCTTGAGGGTGTGGCCCGTGGGCGCCGGGGGCGCCTCGGGGGCGGCGGCGCCGGCCGGAGCGGCGGCCGCGCCGGGCGCGGCCATCATGGCCATGGGCGCGGCGGTGGTCATCACCATCGGGGGGGCGGTGCCGGCGCGGCTGATGCGCACCCGCTCCTCGCCCTCCGTGATCTCCAGCTCCCCGATGCCGGACTCCTGCACCAGGTCGATCAGCTTCTTGAGCTTCCTCAGGTCCATCGGCGTCCTCCGGGGCCTTGCCCTAGCCCTTCGTGGGGGCCAGGCGCGCCAGGGCGGCTTCCAACGCCAGCTCGTAGCCCTGAGCCCCCAGCCCCGAGATCACGCCGACCGCCAGGTCGGTGAAGTAGGAGTGCTTCCGGAAGGGCTCGCGGGCGTGGACGTTCGAGAGGTGGACCTCTATGAACGGGATCGCGACCGCCGCAAGGGCATCGCGAAGGGCCACGCTGGTGTGGGTAAATGCCGCAGGATTGATGATGATGAATGCCGTTTCGTCGCTTTTCGCCGCATGTATGCGTTCGATGAGCGGGGCTTCGGCGTTGTTCTGGAAGGTCCGGACGACCACGCCCGCCGCCCGACCCCGCTCGATGAGCTTGCGGTCGATGTCAGCGAGGGTCACGCGGCCGTAGATCTCGGGCTCGCGGGTTCCCAGCAGGTTGAGGTTCGGTCCGTGGAGAACCAGGATTCCGGACATGGCCGACAAGTTTGCCGGACCTCGGCGCAAGATGTCCAGCTTTCGCCGAAGTTGCAATCCGGGGCCGCGTGTGCCTTCGGGTCGCCGGGAGGCGACGGGCACGATTCACGCTTGGCGAGCGACCAGCTTCCGGACTTATACGACATTCGACGACATTTGGCGAAATTGGGAGATTTTGGCGCTATTTTCCCGTGATGGCAGCCAGGCGGGACTCGAGAACGGGCTCGGCGAAGACGCCGATCCGGGACTCGATGACGCGTCCCTGCCCATCCAGCAGGACCGTGTGCGGCAGGACGCCGAGTCGATTGCCGAGCCGCCGCGAGAGGTCCATCACCCCTTCCTCGCCCAGCCACAGCGGGTAGTTCACGCCCAGTTCCCGGCCGAACGCCGCCACCTTGGCGGGGTCGTCCTGGGCGATGCCGACGAACTGGACGCCCCGGTCCTGCCAGCGCGACTGCAGCTTCACGAACCCGGGCATCTCCTCGCGGCACGGGGTGCACCAGGTGGCCCAGAAATTCACCACGAGGACCTTCCCGGCGAACTGGCCCAGGCTGCGGGGCGCGCCTTGGCCGTCGCGGAACGGGGCCGACTGGATGGCGGCGGGGCTCGCGTCGACCGGTCCGGCCTCGATCGCCGGCGGCGTGGCGTGGCGGTCGGCCAGCCACAGGGAGACGCCTGCCAGGCCGGCCAGCAGGCCGATGCCCGCCAGGGGGAGCCAGCCCTTCATCTCGGAAAGCCCTTGGGGGCGGCCGGCGGGGCCGGGGTGGCCGGGAAGTCCATGACGCGGTAGCCCGGGGGAATGTTCACCGCGACCTCCTGCACGAAGGGCGAGTAGCAGATCCGGTCCTCGGCGCACCCCTGGGCGACGATCCGGACGCGGTAGTGGCCCGGCCGGGCGATGCTCACGGCGAATGGGATATGGATGGTCACGCGATCGCGGAAGATCGCCGACTTTCCGAGGAACGGATCGTCCACCTCGATGCCCGCGGGAACCTCTGGCGGTCCGGTCAGGATTTCGGCCGGGTGGAGCTCGAACTTGAGGCGGTTGCGATAGAGGTAGTAGCCGGGCTCGATCCGGTACTCCACGTCGATGCCGTGGCGCTCCCCGGCTCCCGCGGCGGCGGGCGCGGAGGCCACCAGCCTGGCCGTCGGGACGAAGGCCTTGTCGGGATCGAGCGGCTCGTCAGGGGAGGCGGGTGCGGCGAAAGCGGCGGCCGCGACGCAGGCGGCGAGGAGGGGGGGGATTCTCTTCATGGGGTGCTGTCGGGAACGGGCTTGCATTCGTCCTCGACCCACCCCAGATAGTTCTCGAGCCCCCGCACGACGGGCAGGGCGATGATCTCCGGCAAGGCGTACGGGTGGCACTCGCGTACGATCCTTTCCACCTCGGGGTAGCGCTCCGGGGTGGTCTTGATGAGCACGGGAATCTCGGCGGCCTGCTCCTCTCGCCCTTCCCAGCGGTAGAAGGAGGTCGCCGGGGCGAGCACGTTGACGCAGGCAGCCGCGCGCCGGGCGACGAGGGTGCGGGCCAGATTGAAAGCCGACCCGGAGTCGGGTAGGTTTGTCAGGACGGCGAGGACGGCCATGTCGGCAGCGACGGCCCTTTCCGTGGAGGAAGTGGGAAGTTGGCGCGGCGCGCCACGCGCCGGACGGTCGAGGTGGAACGGGATGAGGCTTCTGCTGCTCGCAATCTTACTGGGTTTCCCCCTGCTGGAAATCGTGCTCCTGGCGCGCCTGGCCGAGAGCCACGGCTGGTGGGTGCTCGCCTGGGTGGTGCTTGCCGCGATGGCGGGATTCGCGCTGCTCAAGGAGGCGCGCTTCGCGCTCGTGGCGCGCCTGGGCGCCGAGCTCGCCGCGGGCCAGTTCTCGATCGCCGCGGTGATCGACAGCGCGCGCACCGTGCTCGCGGGACTGCTCCTGATCTTTCCCGGCGTCATTTCCGACTTCATCGCCCTCACCCTGCTGCTCCTGCCGCGGCGCGTTCCGGAACCGGTGCACGCGCACGCCCGAGCCCACGGCCACGTGATCGACGGGCAGTTCCGCCGCGAGCGCTAGGGCGATTGCCTTCGGGTAGAATTCCGGGCCTGTCTCCCGGCCGGGCCCGCGCTTCGGCCGCCCGTCGCAACGAAGGATTTCCGTGACCCAGAACCCAGCCCCGGCCGAGCGCCAGGTGCGCCTCGAGCCGAGCGGCCGCACTTTCACCGTCAATCCCGGCGAGACGATCCTCGAGGCGGCCATCCGCCAGGGCGTGGGCCTTCCCTACGGCTGCCGCAACGGCGCCTGCGGGGCCTGCAAGGGCGTCCTGAAGAGCGGGACTCTCTCCTACGGCGACCACCAGGACCACGCCATCACCCAGGCCGAGATCGACGCCGGCAAGGCGCTCACCTGCTGCACGAAGCCGCAATCCGACGTCGTGCTGGAGATCCGCGAGCTCGCGGGCCTCAAGGACCTCGTCATCCGCACGCTTCCGGCGCGCGTCGAGAAGATCGAGATGCCGGCCGAGGACGTGGCCATCCTCTACCTCAAGCTGCCGGCCTCCGAGCGGCTGCAGTTCCTCGCCGGTCAGTACATCGACATCCTCATGAAGGGCGGGGTGCGCCGCAGCTACTCCATGGCCAACGCCCCGCACGACGACACGCACCTGCAGCTGCACGTGCGGCGAACGCCGGGCGGGACCTTCTCGCGCTACGTCTTCGAGGAGATGAAGGAGCGCGCCATCATCCGCTTCGAGGGGCCGCTGGGCGGTTTCTACCTGCGCGAGGATTCCGACAAGCCGATGATCCTCGTGGCCGGCGGCACCGGCTTCGCGCCCGTCAAGGCGGTGATCGAGCACGCCTTCCACAAGGGCATCGACCGGCAGATGGTGCTCTACTGGGGCGTGCGCACGCTGCGCGACCTTTACCTGCCGGAGCTTCCCGTGAAGTGGCAGCAGGAGCACGACAACTTCACCTTCATCCCGGTGCTTTCGGAGCCGGGGCCCGAGGACGACTGGGTGGGCCGCAAGGGGTTCGTGCACCAGGCCGTGCTCGACGACTTCGCGAGCCTCGCGGGCTACCAGGTCTACGCCTGCGGCGCGCCCGCGATGACCGACATCGCGAAGAAGACCTTCGTCGAGGAGCGCGGGCTTCCCGAGGACGAGTTCTACTGCGACGCGTTCACCTACGCGCCGCCCACTCCCCACCCGAAATGATGAAGGGAAGCGTCCCCTTCATTACGAAATAGTCAGCGAGCCAGCGCGGCCTCGATCTGGGCGAAGCTCGCCGCCACCTCGTGCGTGGAGACCTCGACGCCGAGGCGGCGCGCGATGTGGGTGGCGGAGAAGATTCCGCAGATGCGCTTGCCCCCCTCGTCGGTCACGAAGGTGTGCTGGCGCCCCGCGTGCTTGAGCGTGGCCACGACGTGGCCCACCTGCGCGTGCGAGACGGCCTGCAGGTCCAGCGCCTCGAGGGCGGAGGCCGGCGTCATGAGGTCGGAGACGAGGATCTCGTGGCGGCGAAGCCCGCGCTCCTGCATGAAGCGGACGGGCTTCTCGCCCAGCAGGTCGGTGGCGGTGATGACGCCCAGCACCCGGCGCTGCGCGTCCTCGACGAAGAGCAGCCGGATGCCCCGCGCCTTCATGAGGGCGTTGCAGTCCTCGATCGTGCGGTCCGTGGACACCGTGCTCGCCGAGACCTTGCGCAGGTCGGTCATGGCCTCGATCGCCGGGGACTCCAGGGTCAGTCGCGCCGGCGCCTGGAGGGTGGTGACCTGGGCGCCCGGGGGCAGCGGACGGTGGGTGAGGGCGGCGTACTCGCGCGTCATGACCAATTCCTCCTGATTGCGGATCGCAATTCGACGCGAGTCTACCCTGCAAGTTCCGCGCTGCGGCGGAAATGGCGCACCGCTTCCTGCGGCTTGCCCAGCTTCTCCATGAGCGCGGCGAGCGTCATGTGGCCGTCGTGCGTGGGCTCGAGCGCCAGGCTCGCCTCGATGTAGCTCTGCGCCTTGCCCCACAGGCCCTGGCGCATGCACAGCTTGCCGAGGGAGAGCAGCAGCGCCGGGTCGCGCGCGTGCGAGCGCAGCCACTTCTCCGCTCGCTCGATGAGGGGCACGGCCGACTCGCCGGCGCAATCGGCGTACAGGGCCACCAGCCCCGCGTCCCATCCGGCCTCCAGCGCGGTTTCCACGATGGCCTGGGCTTCGGCGGTGCCGCCCAGGGCAAGGTGGTAGCGCGCGGCGGTGGCGGCGATGGCGGAATCGACGCGCAGTTCCGAGGGAATGTGCTTCCAGTAGGCGGCGAGGGCGGACGCGTCCTGCGACTTGCGCTGCAGGTTGCCCAGGTGGGCCAGGCGGCGCGAGGCGGAGGCCTCGGACTCCGACAGGCCCCCCAGCTTGGCGAGCGAGGCCGTGGTGGAGAGCACCTCGTCCCAGCGCTTGAGGGCCGTCTCGGCCGCGTGCCGCATGCGCAGCAGGCGCAGGTTGCGCGCGTCGCGCCCGGCGAGGTCCTTGAGCACGGCGAGCGCCTCCTCGTGCCGGCCCTGCGAAAGCAGCAGGTCGGCGAGCGTCGTGAGGCGCGCCTGGTCCACCTCGGGCGCGGGGCCGCGCGCCTGGTCGAGGAAGGCCTCGCGCTCCGTGAAGCGGCCCAGCTCGTGGGCGCTCCTCGCCGCGATGATGGCCGCGACCGCCTTGGACTCCTCGCCCTCCATCGCGACGGCCGCCGACTTCTCCGCGCTCGCGAAGCGGCCCTGGAAGAACGCGAGCAGCGCGTCGTTCAGGGCGTGGCGGGCGCGCGAGCGGGCGCGCTCGGCGCGGTAGGCGCGCACGCGGGAGGGGATCGCCACCAGGGCCTCCACGAGCCTCGCGAGGAGGTGGAAGGCGAGGTAGCCGGCGAGCACGAGCACCACCAGGAGGTTGAGCGAGAGCTCGATGCGCCAGGGAGCAGCGACGATCACCACGTAGCCGTCGGACTGGCGCGCGAGGAGCGCCACGCCCACGGCGACGATGGCGAGCACGACGGTCCAGATCGCGAAGCGCACGGCGGGCCTATCGCTTCTCGCGGGCGGCGCGCGCGGAGCGCACCGCGGCGAGGCTCGCGTTGATGTCGGGCGGCGTGATCGACACGGGGCTGTCGGCCAGCTGCTTGAGGGTGGCCAGCGCGTTCACGTTCACGCGCGCCTTGGCGTCGAAGTACTTCGCGATCCAGGCCTGGGAGGCGCGGATGTCGTCGCGGAAGGAGGTCTCGTCGCGCGCGAGGAGGGCCACGCGCGCGGCCAGGAGCCGAAGCTTCAGGTTCTCGCGCAGGAAGAAGGTCTGCGCCGGCGACAGCAGCACCGCCTCGGCGGGGGCGATCTCGCGGATGCGCACCAGTCCCTTCATCTCCTCCCAGAAGTCGCGCGCCGCGCGCAGGTAGGCGTTCTCCTCGGGCGGCAGCTTCGCGCGGTTGCCGGCGCGCGCGGGCGGGAGCGTTTCGGCCACGATGAGCGGCAGGCTGTCGGTCTGCGCCACCAGCGCGTCGAGCTTCACCGCGATGCCCACCGTGTCCACCAGGGGGAGGGCCTTCAGCCGGTCCATGTCGCCGTTGAGCGCCCGGCGCAGGTTCGCCACCTGCAGCTTGTCGGCGCGGGAGAGCCGCTGGTCGGCCGCCTGCAGGGCGATGAGCGCGCCCTTCACGTTGCCCGCGAGCTGCAGCTGCTGGCTCGCGAGGATGAGGAGCTGCTCGACCTCGGCGAGCATGCGGTCGTCGGCGCTCCTCGAGAGCTCGCGGTACATCTCCTCCACCGCGACGCGGCTTTCCTGCGCGTCGACCATGCGCGATTCCAGCTCCGCGATGCGCGCCTGCGAATCCTTGAGGGCGGCCTGCGCCTGCGCGAGGTTCGTCTTCGACTGGGCGAGCTCGGATCCCAGGTCCGCGAGCTTGCCCCCGGCCGACTGCGAGAGCGACGAAAGCGCCTGCTGCGCGTTCCAGGCGAGGCCTATGGCCGCCGCCGCGGCGGCGAAGGAGATGCCCGCCACCCAGCGCGCGGCGCGGTCGGAAGCCCCCGCGGCCGGTCGGGCCGGCCGCGGGGCGGGAAGCGTGCTCGGTTCGGGAAGCGGGGAACTCATGACGCCTTTCGCAAACGGGTGAGCGCCTCTACGAGGCTGGGGATGCCCTGCCCGGAAACCACCGCGCGGCCGAACGAGGCCGCCGCGGGCTGCCGGGCGATCGCCGGGTGCGGCACCACCAGCGCCACGCGCGACCACGAGACTCCGGGCCCCGCCAGCGCGAGGAAATTGTCCACTGTTTCGGCGCTCATTGCATGGACCGCGTCGATCTCGCCGCGTTCGAGCGCGGCCAGGAGCCCCGCCGGGTCGCTCGCGGGGCGGTCGCGCCGGTAGCACTCGACGTAGGCCACGGTGGCGCCGCGCAACTCCAGCGTCGTGCGCAGGTGCTCGCGGCCGCCCACGCCCCGGAAGACGACCACGCGACGGCCCTTCACGTCCTGCAGCTCGGGGCAGGCGAGAAGCGACTCGCTGTCGAAGCCGCCCGCGGGAGCGATGACGCGGGCGAATCCCGCCTCGCGAAGCGCGGCGGCGGTGGCCGCACCCACGCCTGCGACGGCGACCTCGCCGGGCCAGGGTCCCGCCGCGCGCACCGCGGCGACGCCGTGCTCGGCCGCGTTGGCGCTCACGAAGATCGCGAGCGAGGCCGAGGGCAGCGAAGCCAGCGCCTCGCGGCTCGCGGAGGAGAGGGGGATGGGAACGATGTCGAGGGCGGGAAAGACGATGACGCGCGCGCCCTGCGATTCGAGGGCCGAGGCGATCGCCTCGCACTGCGCGCGCGGGCGCGTGAGCACCACTCCCAGGCCCGAAAGCGGCCCGGCGCCCGTCATTGCCGCGGCTGGGCGAGGAGCGTGAGCACTTCGCGCCCGCCCCGGGCCAGGATGCGCTCGCCCAGGGCGCGACCCAGCTTCGCGGCGTCGGCGGACTCGCCCTCGGCGCGCTCGCGCACGAGCCTCGTGCCGTCGGGGAGGCCCAGGAAGCCCTCGAGGACGAGGGCCGAGCCCATCACCGTGGCGTGACCGCCCAGCGGCACCTCGCAGCTTCCCTCGACCACGAGGCCCAGCGCGCGCTCGGCCTCGGAGGCGGCGAGCGCGGCGGGATCGACGAAGGGCGCGAGGAGCCCGGCGAGGTCGGTGCGGTCGGCGCGGAACTCGATCGCGAGCACGCCCTGCCCTATGGCCGGAAGCGCGAGCGCCAGGGGAAGGTGTTCGCGGATGCGGTCGCCGAAGCCCAGGCGCTTGAGTCCCGCGGCCGCGAGGATGATCGCGTCGTAGTCGCCGGCCTCGAGCTTGGCGAGGCGCGTGTTCACGTTGCCGCGCAGGGGCTTGATCACGAGCGAGGGATAGGCGCGGCGCAACTGGCACTCGCGCCGCAGGCTCGAGGTGCCCACGACGGCGCCCGCCGGAAGCGAGGCGAGCGTCGTGTGCGCGAGGGAGACGAAGGCGTCGCGGGCGTCCTCGCGCGGCCCGAAGGGCAGCATCGCGAAGCCGTCCGGCAGCTCCATGGGCACGTCCTTCATGGAGTGCACCGCGATGTCGGCGAGATCGTCGGCCAGCGCGACCTCGAGCTCCTTGATGAAGAGGCCCTTGCCGCCCACCTGCGCGAGCGGCCGGTCGAGGATGCGGTCGCCCTTCGTCGTCATGCCCACGATGTCCACCGCGAGCCCCGGGTTCGATTCCTTCAGGCGCGCGGCGACGTGCTCGGTCTGCCACATCGCGAGCTTGCTTTCGCGGGTGGCGATGCGGAGGCGCTTCGGGGTCACGGCGGCGGGCGTTTCGGGAGGGTGAACCGGGCCGAAATCCTACCATGCGGGGATGGGGCCACGGTGGGCGGTGGGGAGTGGGGAGGCGGGGAAATCAACACAGAGGACGCGGAGGACACAGAGGTACACAGAGGAATTCAATTGTGATGAGGTCGATCGCGCACACAGGACGAGCTATAGGCCTTCCTCCGTGTTCCTCTGCGTCCTCTGCGTTGAAAACGATGTTTCCTTTCGCGCCGACGAAAAAAAAACGGGCACCGGGGTGCCCGTTCAAGTATGGCCTCTCTTGGGGAGATTCCGATACGGTGCAAAGGAGGAGCGCCGTCGCGGAGGTTCGGTGGAGCCAGCTTGAGGCCGGGGGCGGGTCCACCGCCCGCCCCCGGGATCCGTGGGATCAGTTGTAGGCCGATTCGCCGTGGGCCGTGATGTCCAGGCCCTCGCGCTCCTCTTCCTCCGGCACGCGCAGCCCGATCACGAGGTCGGCGATCTTGTAGGCGATGAACGCCACCACGCCGGACCAGACCACCGTCACGCCGACGGCCTTCGCCTGCGTGATCACCTGCGCCATGATCGAGTAATCGGCGGGCTTCACCATCGCGGCCGTGACCCAGTCGGCCACGTAGCCGGGACCGCCCAGCTCGGGCGAGCAGAAGACGCCCGTGAGGATGGCGCCCGTGATGCCGCCGATGGCGTGCACGCCGAACACGTCGAGGGAATCGTCGACCTTGAGCATCTTCTTCAGGCCCGAGACGCCCCACAGGCAGATGGGACCGGCGATGAGGCCGATGGCGAAGGCGCCCGGGATGCCCACGTTGCCGGCGGCCGGGGTGATGGCCACCAGGCCCGCCACGGCGCCCGAGGCCGCGCCCAGCATCGAGGGCTTGCCCTTGAACATCCACTCGAAGAAGGTCCAGGACAGCACCGCGCAAGCGGTCGCGAGGAACGTGTTCATGAAGGCGAGGACGGCCGAGTTGTTGGCCTCCAGCGCGCTGCCGGCGTTGAAGCCGAACCAGCCGAACCACAGGAGCGAGGCCCCGATCATGGTCATGGTGAGGTTGTGCGGCGTCATCTTCTCCTTGCCGAAGCCGATGCGCTTGCCAACGAGGTAGGCGCCCACCAGGCCCGCGATGCCGGCGTTGATGTGCACCACCGTGCCGCCCGCGAAGTCGAGCGCTCCCCACTGCCAGATCATGCCGGCCTTGGCGTTCAGTTCGTCGACGACCTTGGCGCTCGTGTAGGCGTCCGGGCCCATCCAGAACCACACCATGTGCGCGATCGGCGCGTAGGCGAAGGTGAACCACAGCACCATGAAGAGCAGCACCGCGGAGAACTTCACGCGCTCGGCGAAGGCGCCCAGGATCAGCGCGCAGGTGATGCCGGCGAACGTGGCCTGGAAGGCGACGAAGAGCAGCTCCGGGATGGGCGTGGCCTTGGAGAAAGTCGCGCCCATGGCGAACTCGCCCTTCATCGCGTCGAACGTGCCCTTGAGGAAGAGCCGGTCGAAGCCGCCGATGTACTGGTTGCCTTCCGTGAACGCGAGCGAGTAGCCGTAGACGGCCCACAGCACGACGATCAGCGAGAAGACGACGAACACCTGCATCAGCACCGAGAGCATGTTCTTCGAGCGCACCATACCCCCATAGAAAAGAGCGAGGGCG
>JAHCLE010000056.1 GCA_026125445.1 Burkholderiales bacterium | reverse complement strand
TCCGTCTTCCGATCGCTTTTCCAACACCCGCGGCGGTGACTCGCAGGTGGAGTCGCTCAAGCTCCCTCCCCACTCGGTGGAGGCGGAGCAGAGCGTGCTGGGGGGGCTGCTCCTCTCCAACCAGGCCTGGGACCGCATCGGCGATACGCTCGGGGAGAGTGACTTCTACCGGGCCGACCACCGCGTCATCTGGCGCACGATCGTCCGCCTGATCGAGGACAACAAGCCCGCCGACGTCCTCACGGTGGCCGAATCCCTCAAGATCAACGGGGAGCTGGACGGGGTCGGGGGGCTCGCCTACCTGCAGAGCCTGGCCGCCGCCACCCCCTCGGCCGCCAACATCCGCCGCTACGCCGAGATCGTTCGCGAGCGGGCCATCATGCGCAAGCTCGCGGAGGTGGGCACGGCCATCGCCGAGAGCGCCTTCACGCCCCAGGGCAAGGAGGCGAAGCAGCTCCTGGACGAGGCCGAGACCAAGATCCTGGAGATCGGGGAATCGGGCGGGCGCACCGCCCAGGGCCTGCGCAAGATGTCGCACCTGCTGGGCGAGGTGATGGAGCGCATCGACGAGCTCTACAAGAATCCCTCTTCCGTCACGGGGCTAGCCACGGGGTTCGTGGATCTCGACGAGATGACTTCCGGGCTGCATCCGGGGGAACTCATCATCGTGGCGGGGCGGCCGTCGATGGGGAAGGCCCAGCCGCTGGACGCCCGCATCAAGACGACCACCGGCTGGAAGGCGATGGGCGAGGTCCAGGTGGGCGACGCGCTCGCCTCCGTAGATGGCGACCCTTCCATCGTCACCGGCGTCTACCCGCAGGGCGAGCGGCAGGTCTACCGCATCACCTTCTCCGACGGTCGCAGTACCGAGTGCTGTGCCGAGCACCTCTGGCGCGTCCACTACCGGTCCCGGGACGAGCCGCGCGTGGTCACCACGGCCAAGCTCATCGAGATGCTCTCCCGCAAGCGGTACCAGGGGCGGCTGTGGGTGGACCAGGTGGATGGCGAGTTCGGTCACCAGGATCCGCTGCCGATCGATCCTTGGGTGCTGGGAGCGCTCATCGGGCAGGGGCGCGTCCAGGCCATGACGCCGGCCCGCTCGATCGTGGCGAGCAGCGAGGTCGAACCCATCGGGGCCCTTGCGGGCGACGGCTTGCCAGGTGCGCCCGCTGAAGCTCCAAATGCCGACTATGCGGACGGCGGCATCGAGCAATACCTGGACGGCGACGACCTCGACGACCTGGGGCTGGGAGTGGGGGGAGAACACGAGATGTTCATCCCGCCCGAGTTCCTGCTGGCCAACCGCAGCGCTCGCCTCGATCTGCTACGCGGGCTGCTCGGAATCGACGATTGGAACGGCTCGACGGGCCCGATCCGCTTCTCCACCGGGAGCTACCGGCTCGCGACTGGAGTGGTCGAGCTCGCCCGATCCCTCGGTGGCTTTGCGACGTTCAGCGACAGGCGCGCGGATCGGCCCGACCCGGGGAGTGACGGCGAATCCGAGGCGTTCGTCATCGATATCCGTCGCGAGCAGTCGATGGTCGAATCCATCGTCCCGACGCGCACGACGGCGACGCAGTGCATCTCGGTGTCGCATCCCTCGCGGCTCTACGTCACCGACGACTACGTGGTGACCCACAACACCGCCTTCTCGCTCAACATCGCCGAGCACGTGGGCCTGGAGCTCAAGCTCCCCGTCCTCGTGTTCTCCATGGAAATGGGCGGCGCGCAGCTCGGCCTGCGCATGCTGGGTTCCGTGGGCCGCGTGGACGCGCAGCGCCTGCGCACGGGCCGGCTGGACACCGGCGACTGGGACCGGCTGGGGGTCGCCCTCGGCAAGCTGAACGAGGCGCCCATCCTCATCGACGAGACCCCCGCGCTGAACCCGCTGGAGCTTCGCGCGCGCGCCCGCCGCATGTGGCGCGAGTACGGCGGGGCCCTGGGTCTCGTCGTGGTGGACTACCTGCAGCTCATGAGCGCCGCCGATTCGGGCGTCGAGAACCGCGCCACGGAGATCAGCGAGATCTCGCGCTCGCTCAAGGCGATGGCCAAGGAGCTCCAGGTCCCCGTGATCGCGCTCTCGCAGTTGAACCGCGGCCTGGAGCAGCGTCCCAACAAGCGGCCGGTGATGTCGGACCTCCGCGAATGCGTGACCGGCGATACCCTGGTCTGCCTGCGCGATGGCCGCCGCATTCCGGTGCGCGAACTCGTGGGCACGGAGCCCGAAGTCTGGGCGGTCGACGAGGCCGGCAAGGTCATTCCCGCCCGGTCGGATGCTGTCTGGCAGGTCGGCCGCAAGCCGGTATTCAAGGTCCAGCTCGCGAGCGGGCGGTCGATTCGCGCCACGGCCGAGCACCTCCTCCTTGCGGGCGGCGGCTGGACCCGCTTGGGCGAACTCGCTGCCGGGGACCGGCTGGCGCTGGCGCGTCGGGTACCGCAGCCCGAAGTCTGCGTCGAATGGAGCGACGAGGAGATCATCCTCCTCGGGCATCTAGTGGGCGATGGCAGCTACCTAGTCCACCAACCCCTGCGCTACACCACTGCTAGCGAGGAAAACAGCCAGGCGGTCGCGAACGCTGCGCGCGCATTGGGCAGCACCGTCAATCGCCATGAGGGCCGCGGCGCCTGGCACCAGCTCGTGATTTCGGGGAACGGCAATCGTTGGCACGCCGAGGGCGTGGGAAAGTGGTTGAAGGGGCTGGGAATCTTCGGCCAGCGCTCCCATGAGAAGCACCTGCCAGCCGACGTCTTTCGATTTTCGGATCGCAAGATCGGCCTGCTGCTTCGCCACCTGTGGGCGACCGACGGGAGCATCACGGTTCGCAAGGCGGGGACAAGGGGAAGCTCCCGCATCCACTTCTCGACCTGCAGCGAGCGGCTTGCCCGGGACGTGATGGCGCTTCTCCTGCGGCTGGGCATCGTGGCACGCATGCGCATGGTCCACCAGAAGCACTATCGCCCGATGTATTCCGTTGACGTCAGCGGTAGCGACAACCAACGCGCCTTCCTGGATCGGGTGGGCGCATTCGGCCCGCGCGTGGCGCAGGCTGACGCGCTGGCGGCGCGTCTCGACGGCGTCGAGAGCAATACGAATGTCGATACGGTTCCCATCGAGGTATTCGCCGAAGTGAAGGCTGCGATGACGGCCAATGGCGTCACGCAACGTGCCATGGCCAGACTTCGTGGCACCTCCTATGGTGGAACCTCGCATTTCAAGTTCGCCCCCTCGCGCGCGGTCATCGCGGATTACGCGCAAAGGCTCGGGGATCCAAACCTCGCGCGTTGGGCCGATAGCGATCTCTTCTGGGACACGATCGTGGCGATCACTCCGGAAGGCGAGGAGGACGTCTACGACCTCACCGTTCCGGGGCCCGCCTGCTGGCTCGCCGACGGCATCGTCACTCACAACTCGGGCGCCATTGAGCAGGACGCGGACTTGATCATCTTCATCTACCGCGACGAGGTCTACAACGACGACTCGCCCGACAAGGGCATGGCCGAGATCATCATCGGCAAGCAGCGTAACGGCCCCATCGGCACGGTGAAGCTCACCTTCCTCGGCCGCCACACGCGCTTCGAGAACTACGCCGGTCCCACCGGCTTCTAGCGCCCGCCCGGCGAGCGTCGGCCATGTCCCGCCCCATCCGCGCCGACATCCATCTCGCCGCGTTCGGCCACAACTACCGGGTCGCGCGCGAGCACGCGCCGAAGTCGCGGGTGCTCGCCGTCGTGAAGGCCAACGCCTACGGGCACGGGCTTGCGCGCGTCGCCAAGGCGCTGCCGGAAGCCGACGGCTTCGCCACCCTGGAGCTCGATGGCGCCGTCCGCCTGCGCGATTCCGGCTTCGCGCGCGAGATCCTGCTGCTGGAGGGTTTCTTCGAGGCGTCCGAGCTCTCGCAGCTCGCCGCCTCGCGCCTGGCGACTTCCGTGCACTGCGAGGAGCAGCTGCGGATGCTGGAGGTGTCTCCGCCGCCCGCGCCCATCGACTGCTACCTCAAGATCAACACGGGGATGAACCGGCTGGGCTTCGCGCCGGAAGTGGCCAAGGCGGCCCTCGAGCGCCTGCAGGCCACGCGCGCGGCCAAGTCCATCACCCTCATGACCCACTTCGCGACCGCCGACGGCCCCGAGGGCGTGCACGAGGCCATGAACCGCTTCGAGGCCGCCACGCGCGGGATCTCGCTGCCGCGAAGCCTCGCCAATTCCGCCGCCATCCTCGCCCACCCGCGCACGCACGCCGAGACGGTGCGGCAGGGAATCTCGCTCTACGGGGCGACTCCCTTTGCCGATCGCAGCGCGCAGGAGCTGGGCCTGCTGCCCGCCATGACGCTTCGCTCGCGCCTCATCGCCGTGCAGGACATCGGCCCCGGCGAGCACGTGGGCTACGGCGGCACCTTCTTCGCGCCGCACGCGATGCGGATCGGGGTCGTCGCCTGCGGCTACGCGGACGGCTATCCGCGTCATGCGCCCAACGGCACGCCGGTCCTCGTGGAGGGCGTGCGTACGGTGACCGCGGGGCGCGTTTCCATGGACATGATCACCGTGGACCTCACGCCGGTTCCGGGCGCGCGGCTCGGCTCGGAGGTGGTGCTGTGGGGCGAGGGGCTGCCCATCGACGACGTGGCCGCCACCGCGGGGACGGTGGGCTACGAGCTCATGTGCGCGCTCGCGCCGCGGGTGCCGGTGGTGGAGATTGGCGTCTAGGTCGGGGCTTGCGATATGCATATAACATATATATTCTTTCCGGATGTCTCTCGAGTACGACCCGGGAAGGGCAGCCTCGAACCTCCGGAAGCACGGGGTATCGTTTGCTGACGCCGAGGAAGTGCTTTTCGACCCGTTGGCGCTGACCATCGAGGACATCGACTCCCTGGGCGAGAGACGCTTCGTGACCATTGGACTTGGCAGTGGAGGGGAAGTCCTGGTCGTTGTGTACGCCGAGCGCAATGGCCGTTATCGCCTGATCTCCGCAAGACGCGCGACGCGGAAGGAGCGAAAGACCTATGAGACCTGGATACGACTTCTCGAAAGCCAAGCGGGGCGCGGTCATTCCCCAGAAGGGGAAGACCCGCATTTCGATCTTCATCGACAACGCGATCCTGGCCGAATTCCGGGCTCGGGCGGAGAAGGCCGGGACCGGATACCAGACCATGATGAACGAGGCCCTGCGTGCCTATCTCTCCCAGGTCGACCAGCCAGTTACCGAAGAGGTGCTGCGACACGTCCTGCGACAGGAGATTCCCGAATATCTCAAGACGCTCAAGTCGCCGCCCGCTGCGCAGGCACCGTCGTCAGCAACGCGTACCGGCCGCCGGCGCGGGTAGCGGATGGCAAAGGCCAGACCTCAGGCCCTCACGCGAGAAGGCGTCCGCTCCGCCGTGGCGCGCAAGTACGCCACGCGCTTCCACATGACGCTCATCATCGCCTCGAGCATCGCCGTGGGCGCGCTCACGACGGCCACGCTCGTCCGTATGGGCGTGGATACGCTGTGGCTTCGCTGGCTGCCGGCGCTCGCGGCGGCCTACCTCGCGTTCTTCGCGGGCGTGTGGCTGTGGCTGCGGCTCTCGGCCTACGGGCGGTTCCTGCGCGAGGAGTCGCGGCGCAAGGGGGAGTCGTTCGTCGACGGGGGGGATGTCGTCGACCTCGTCACCAACATCCCGCTGCCGCGCGGGGGCGGGTCGGTGGCGGCCGACGTGGTTCGCGGCGCGGGCGGCACCTTCGACGGCGGCGGCGCCTCCATGAGCTGGGTGGCGGATTCGGCCTCGAGCGCGACTTCCTCGTCGTCCTCGGGCATCGCGGACGGGATCGGCGAGGCGGTGGGCGACGCGGTGGGCGGCAGCGACGAGGGCGGCTTCGCCCTCGTGGTCGCCATCGCGCTCGTGGCGCTGCTGCTGGCGGCCCTCTTCGGCGCGGCGGCCTTCGTCATCTGGCAGGCGCCGGCGATCCTGGGCGAGGTGGTCTTCGAGGTGCTGCTGGGCTCCCCGCTCGTGAAGGGCGTGAAGGCGGTGGACGCGGGCAACTGGGCGGGAGCGCTCCTCGCGCACACCTGGAAACCCTTCGGCGTGGTGGCCTTCTTCGCGATGTCCTTTGCGACTTTTGCCGGCGTGATGGCTCCCACGGCGCGCACGGCGGCGGAAGTGATCGCGGTCCTCTCGGCGAAGGCGGCGGACTGACTTCGAAGAGGAAGCGAATAATCGTTTTCTGACTCGGGGATTGAAGGTTCTCGGGCATCGATCCGTAGGGTTAGGTTGATTCCAGGCGTGTGCTGACGACGCGACTGGAGTCGATGGATGCGATTTGAGTGGGACCGCCGGAAGGCCGATGCGAATCTGGCGAAGCATGGCGTGTCGTTCGATGAGGCTGCATCGGTGTTTTTCGACGGATTGTCTGCGACAATTCCCGATCCGGACCATTCGATAGGGCAGGAGCGGTACATCACGATGGGCGTTTCGTCGATGGGCAGGCTTCTGGTCGTTGCTCACGCCGAGACCGCGTCGGCACTCAGGATAATTTCCGCAAGGCCAGCCAGCGCCAGCGAGCGCAAGCGATATGAAGACTAAGGATTCGAAGGCGGCGCAAATGCGAGCCGAGTACGATTTCACGGGGGCGGTCCGCGGGAAATACCGCGACCGGATTCTCAAGGAGGGATCGAACGTCGTCGTCCTCGATCCTGATGTGGCGGAGGTCTTCAAGGATTCCACCTCGGTAAACGACGCGCTTCGCGTCGTGATCAAGGCGGGCAAGTCGATTCGACGCCCGGCGCGACCAGAGGAACGGCGGGCGACGAAAAGCACCACCAGCCCGCGCCGGCGCACCGCGTAGCCGATGGCCAAGGCGAAGAGCGTCTTCACCTGCACCGAGTGCGGCGGCCAGTCGCCCAAGTGGCAGGGGCAGTGCCCGCACTGCGACGCGTGGAACACGATGGTGGAATCGGTCGCCGAGACGGGCAAGGCCGCGGGGGCGAACCGCTTCTCCGGCCTGGGCGGCTCGGGCCAGGTGGTGACGCTCTCGGAGGTGGAGGCGAAGGATTTCCCGCGCATGCCCACGCTCATCGGGGAATTCGACCGCGTGCTGGGCGGCGGCATGGTCGAGGGGGGGGTCGTCCTCATCGGGGGAGACCCGGGCATCGGCAAGTCGACGCTCCTGCTGCAGGCGGCCGCGCGGCTGGCGGAGCAGGGCACCGTCCTCTATGTAACGGGCGAGGAATCGTCGCAGCAGGTGGCGCTGCGTGCGCGGCGGCTGGAGGTGAACGCGTCCAAGATCCGGCTCCTTCCCGAGATCGAGCTGGAGAAGATCCAGGCGACGATCGCATCGATCAAGCCCAAGGTCGCGGTGATCGATTCCATCCAGACCCTGTACTCGTCCGCGCTGACCTCGGCGCCGGGCTCCGTGGCGCAGGTGCGCGAGTGCGCGGCGCAGCTCACGCGCGTGGCCAAGCAGTCGGGCACGGCCATCGTGTTCGTCGGGCACGTCACCAAGGAGGGGGCTCTCGCCGGGCCGCGCGTTCTCGAGCACATGGTGGATACGGTGCTCTACTTCGAGGGCGACACGCACACGAGCTTCCGCCTGATCCGCGCGTTCAAGAACCGCTTCGGGGCGGTGAACGAGATGGGTGTGTTCGCGATGACGGAGAAGGGGCTTCGGGAGGTGACGAACCCCTCCGCGCTCTTCCTCTCCCACCACCGTGCGGACGTGCCGGGCTCCTGCGTCATGGTCACGCAGGAGGGAACGCGGCCGCTGCTGGTGGAACTGCAGGCGCTCGTGGACGAGGCGCACAGCCCGCAGCCACGGCGATTGACGGTGGGGCTCGAGCAGAACCGGCTCGCGATGCTGCTCGCGGTGCTGCACCGGCACGCGGGGATCGCGCTCTTCGACCAGGACGTCTTCGTGAACGCGGTGGGGGGCGTGCGGATCGCGGAGCCGGGGGCGGACCTGGCCGTTACGCTCGCCATCGTCTCCAGCCTGCGCAACCGGGCGCTGCCGGCCAAGCACGTGGTCTTCGGGGAGGTGGGGCTCGCGGGCGAGGTGCGGCCCGTCCAGCGTGGCCAGGAACGCCTGCGGGAGGCCGCCAAGCTCGGCTTCACCCACGCGATCGTCCCCGCCGCCAACAAGCCGAAGCAGCGCATCGACGGCCTCGAGGTCATCGCCGTCGACCGCCTCTCCGACGCCGTCGACTACTGAAACGTGAAACGGGGTCAGGTTACTTTGCACATTTCTTGTGCAAAGTAACCTGACCCCATTTCATTACTTGACGAGGAGGGTGACGAGGAGGGCGACGGCGGCGATCGCGAGGACCACGATCGCGATTATGGCCGGCATGTTGGAGCTGGTGCCCTCCGGGAAGGCCGGGGCGGCCTTGGCGGCCTCGGGCGGCGGGGCCACGAAGCGCGGGATGGGCTTGAAGCGGGGCTGCTCGGGCTCGACGTCCGCGGGTTCCTCGTCGGGCGGCGGCGGAGGCGGCGTGGCGGGCGCGAGCGGGCTGCCCGCCTCGATCTTGCCGCGGTAGGCCCGCATCTTCTGCGTCGCCGTGATGTATTCCTCGAACTCCTCGGTCTGGTTGGTCATCGACGCGAGCCGCAGCGTCGCGTCGAAGGAGTCGAAGCCCTTGGCGATGCCCAGGGGCTTGGTCGTCTCGTCGTCCTTGAGCGGGGCCTTGTCCAGCTTGGCGTCGGCGGCCATCGGAATCGTGGAGACTTCCGGCGCGAGGATATCGGCGCTCGAGTGGGGCCGCGGCGGCGGCGGGGCCGAGCGCGCCTTGAGCGCCACCGAGGGCCGGGCGGCGTCGAGCTGCCGGCGCACCTCGCGCAGGTCGTCGGCGAACTCCTTCACCGTCTGGTAGCGGTCGTCCAGGCTCTTCGCCATGGCCTTGGCCACGATGAGGTCCAGCATCGCCGGAACGCCCCGGTTGTGCGTGGAGGGCGGCGGCGGGGTGGTGTTCACCGTCGCGTACATGATCGCGTTCACGTTGTCGCCGTCGAAGGGCGCCATGCCGGTGAGCGCCTCGTAGAGCACCACGCCCAGCGAGAAGATGTCGGTGCGCGTGTCGAGCGACTTGCCGATCACCTGCTCGGGCGACATGTAGCGGGGCGAGCCGAGGATCAGGCCCGTCATCGTCTTCACGGCCGAGTTCGGCAGCCTCGCGATGCCGAAGTCGGTGATCTTCGCGATCCCGCCCCTGAGCACCATGATGTTGGAGGGCTTCACGTCGCGGTGGACGATGTCCTGCTGGTGCGCGAACCACAGCCCGTCGGCCACCTGCGCGATGATGTCCACGACCTGCTCGATGGGCAGGAGCTTGCCGCCGGCGATGATGTCCTTGAGCTCCTGGCCCTCGAGGAACTCCATGGCCATGTAGGCGACCTGCTCCGTCTTGCCCACGTCGTAGATCGTGACGATGTTGGGGTGGTTCAGGCGCCCGGCCGCCTTGATCTCCTGCTGGAAGCGCGCCTCGTACTCCTCGAGCTCCTGCTTGGAGAGGTTCAGGTTGATCGTCTTGATCGCGACCGTGCGGTCGATGATGGGGTCCACGGCCTTGTACACCGTGCCCATCGCCCCCTGACCGATCTCCGAGACGATCTTGTAGCGGCCCAGCACCGGGATCATGGGGCCTTCTTCTTGGGAGGCTCGGTCTTGGCGGGATCGGCCTTGGCGGGTTCGCCCTTGGGCTTCGCCGCGTCCGCCTTCGCCTTGTCGGCCTGGGCCTTCTTCGCCTGCGCCTTGGCTCCCGCGAAGGTCTTGGTCCACGAGGGGTGCCCCGCCTCGGCCGGCGTGAGGTCGAAGTCGGGATCGATGTCGTAGATCCGGATGAACTCGGCGCGGCAGTCGCGGTACTTGCTCTGCAGGCACAGGCAGAAGGCGGAGTGCTTCAGGGCGCGCACCTGGTCCTTCTTGTCCTTCAGGCCCTCCTTGAACGCGGCCTCGAGGAGCTTGTGCGCCTCGGCGAACTCGCCGGCCTCGTACTTCACCAGGCCGTCGACCAGCATCTGCTCGGCCTTCGGAAGCGATTCCCGGGGCTTGCCCTGGGCGGCTTCGCGCTCGGCGATGAGCGTGGCGCGCACCGTGCGGTAGACCGGCCCCCAGATGGGGTGCCCGTCCTCGGCCGGCGTGAGGGCGAAGGCGGGGTCGATCTCGAAGGCCTTGCGGAACTCGGCGGCGCACTGGGCCTCGCGCCCGGCCACGCAGTGGATGAAGGCGAGGTACTTGCGCGCGCGTCCCTGGTCCGTCTTCTCGAGGAGCCCGTGGTCGAGGGACGCCTGCAGGCTCCTGGCGGCGCCGTCGAAGTCGCCCGTCTCGTAGAGCTTGATGCCCGTGGCGAGCTGCTCCCTGGCGCGCACGCGCAGCGTGTCCTCGGTGATCTGCGGCGCCACGGGCTTGGGCGCCTCGGGGGGCTGCAGCTGCGCGCAGCCGGCGAGCGCAGCGACGAAGGCGATCGCTCCGGAGAGGCGAAGGGCGGCGGGGGTGCGCATCACTGGAACTTGTGGCGGATGGTGATCTCGTCGCGCGCCTTGACGTCGATGCTCTCGGAGTAGGCGGCGAACGTGGTGTTCTTCACTTCGATCTTGTACTTGCCGGGCGGGAGCTTGAGCGACTTCACCGGCGGGCTCACGCCGCTCGCCTTGCCGTTCACGTAGAGCTCGCCCCAGGGCTGGATGGCGAAGATGATCGTGCCGGGCGGCACGGCGGGGGCGGCGGGCGCGGCCGGCTTGCCGGCTTCGGCCTTGCCGGGCTCGACTTTCGGAGGCTCGGCCTTCGCGTGCACCTGCGGGCCGGCGGCCTTGGCCGCTTCGGCCTTCGCGGCCTCCGCCTTCGCTGCGTCCGCCTTGGGCGGCTCGCCCTTGCCGTCGCCGGCGGCGGGCGCGGCCTTGGGCGCCTCCGCCGTGGGCACGGGGGCGGCCGGCTTCACGGGTTCGGTGGCGGGCGCCGCTGCAGGCGCGGGCGCGCTCGCCACCATGGGTGCAGGCACGGCGGGCGGCTCGCCCTTCTTCGTGGCCACGAGGAATCCCAGGATCGCCACCACGCCGGCCAGCACGCCGGCCACCACGGTGAGCTTCTTCTTGTCCTGGACGAAATTGGGGATGGTGAGGGTGACCGTGGCGGTGCCCGTGGGGGAGGCCGCCGACGCCGTGCGCTTCACGTTGGTGCTCGTGGTCGCGGCGCGGTCCTTCATGCTGTCCTTGGCCTTCTTGAGCGCGCCCTCGTTGTGGCCCACCACGTAGATCTCGTGCTCGCGCACGTGCTTGTCGGTGCGGGAGCCCTCGTAGGTGAAGAGCTTGGCGTACTCGCTCGCGAGGTTGGAGACGACGTCGTAGTAGGAGCGCGACACGACGATCTGGCCGGGCCGCGCGAAGCTCATGATGCGCTGCGCCACGTTGATGCCGTCGCCGATGATGTTGGGGTGCCCGTTGATGTCCTTCACCAGCTTCACGGGCCCGAGGTTGATGCCCATGCGCACGGAATCCTCGCCGGCCTCCTCGATCTGGGTGGCGGACTGGTTCTCGCGCACCATCGCCTCGCGAAGCGACAGCGTGGTGAAGAGCGCGTCCTCGGGGTCGCCCAGGAAGGAAAGCGCCGCGCCATCGCCCGTGTCGAGGATGATGCGGTCGTTGACGGGGATGTCCTTGATGGCCTCGGACAGGTTGTTCGTGAGGCTGGTCTTGAGGCGGATCTGCTCGGCGACCGGCTTCTTGGAATAGCCGACGAGGTCGATGAAGACCACGCTGCAGATGAACGTTCGATTGGCCTGATCGAGCATCGAGCGACCTGGAACGGCGTGCGCCGCCTCCCTCTAGGGCAGTATTTCTTAGAGAAACAAGGACCTACCGAACGAAGTTCGGGAGAAGCCTAGTTTAGCCGATTCCCGCCCCGGATGCCTGTGGCTCAGGTCACAATCGTGAGCGGTTGCGCGCCGAGCGAGCGTCCTTCGGGCCCGAGGAGCCGCAGGTAGGCCTTCGCGACCGTCTCGGTCGTGGGAAGCGCGGCGCGGTTCTCGCCCGGATGGCTCTGCATGCGCTGCGGCGAGGCCACGGGGCCCGGCACCACGACGTGGAAGCGGGGCTTCCCGCGCTGCTCGCACTCGTCGGCCCAGATGGCCGCGAGCGTTCCCAGGCCCGACTTCGACACCGCGAAGGCGCCCCAGTAGGCCGCGGGCTGGAAGGCGTGGGTCTCGGCCGTGAAGACCACGGCGCCGTCGGGGGAGGCTTCCAGCATCGGGAGGCAGGCGCGGGTGAGGGCGAAGGGCGCGGCCAGGTTCACGCGCAGGTGCGCGAGGCACTGCTCGAGGGGCTGGTCGCGAAGCGGCACGAGCGGGGTGAAGTGCACGGCGCAGTGAACGAGCGCGTCCAGGCGCCCCAGGTCGCGGCGCAGCATCCCGGCGAGCGTCTCGAACTCGCGGTCGCCGGCGCTGGCGAGGTCGAGGGGGATGGCCGCGGGCTCCTTGCCGCCGGCCGCCACGATCGCGTCGTAGGTCTCGGAGAGCGCCTCGGGCTTGCGGCCCAGCAGCGCCACGGTGGCGCCGTGGGCGGCGCAGGCGAGCGCCACCGCGCGTCCCACCCCGCGCCCGGCGCCGGTGACGAGCACCACGCGCTCGGCCAGCAGATCCGTGGGCGCCGTCCAGTCGGCCGACAGGGTTCGCTCGTTCATTTCATCTCCGTGGTGTCGGGTCATCAATGGGGTCAGGTTACTTTGCTCAATTCTTGTGCAAAGTAACCTGACCCCATTACGAGGTTTCGAGGAGGTTGCGGGCGGCGCGCAGGCCGCTGGCGACGGCGGCTTCGAGCGTCGCGGGGTAGGGGCCCTCGGTGTAGTCGCCGGCGAGGGCGAGACCCGGGGCGCCGGTGTCGGCGGCGGGACGCCAGGCGCCCGGCGTGCAGGCGAAGGTGGCGCGCTTCTCCGTGATCACCTTGGTCCAGCGGGGCGGATCGAGCGTGCCGCCCAGGCGCTCGACCTCGCGGTGCACGGCCGTGGCGAGCACGTCGTGGTCCAGCGCCGCCTGCGCGTGGGAAGCCGAGATCACCGCCGCCACCAGCCCGCGCGCGCCGCCCAGGGCCTCGCGGTCGAAGAGCCATTGCGCGTGGCCGTCCTCCACCCCGGTCATGGGGAAGGGTAGGTGCACTCGCGAGTCGTACTGCAGGTAGACCGTGGTGATGGGCTCGTGCGCGATTGCCGAGATGCGCGCCGCGAGCGGCGCGAGCGTGGGGACGCTTCCCAGGAGCGAGGACGCCTCGTAGGGGGCGGTGGCGCACACCACCGCGTCGAACTCGCGTGGGCCCTCGGAAGTGGAAAGCCGCCAGCCGCCGGCCGTGCGCGCGAGCGCCATCACCCGCGTGCCGAGCTGGATCTTGGTGCCGCGCTCGCCCAGCCAGGCGATGGCCGGGTCCGGCAGGAGAGACGAGAGGTCGAAGGCGGGAAGCAGCAGGTCGGAGTCGGCGCGGGTTCGCGTGAGCGCATCGCAGAGCACGCGCGAGAAGACGCGCGCATCGGCCCGCTCGGCCGGCGTGTTGAGCGCGGCCACGCAAAGCGGCTCCCACAGCAGGCGCCGCACGCGTTCCGGCTGGTCGTGGCGCCCGAGGAAATCGGCGACCGTCTCGCCCTCCCTCGCCGCTTCCTCGGCGCGGCGGATGGCGAAGGCGAGCGCGAAGGCGGCCGAGCGCTCCATGAAGCCCAGTCCCCGTGCGGTGGCGAGCGCCGCGGCCAGGTGCAGGGGCGCCGGGAGCGAGGGCGCGGCGAGTTCCAGCGTGCCGGGATAGTGGATCGCCAGGCGATGGGCGCGCAGCGCGTTGGCGGGCGCGCCCACGGCCTTCATGAGCGCGAGCGTCTGGCGGTAGGCGCCCAGCAGGATGTGCTGGCCGTTGTCGAGCACCGCGCCGCGGTACTCCACGCGCCGCGCCCGCCCGCCGGCGGTGCGGTTGGCGTCGAGCAGCGTCACGGCGGCGCCGCCGCGCACCAGCTCCACGGCCGCGGCGATGCCGGCGTATCCCGCGCCGACGATGGCGATGCGACGGGGCGACAAGCGGCCTAGCCTCCCCCCCGGATCCAGGTCTTCCACGCGATCCAGAGCTTGCGGATCGGCGTGAGCGAGACTTTCCCCTCGAGCACGGGGAAGCCGTCGCGGCGGATCTCCGCGAGGAGCGTGCGGTAGATGGCCGCCATGATGAGGCCGGCGCGCTGGTCGCGGCGGTCCTCGGGGTGCAGCTTCGCGAAGGCCTCGGCGTAGGTCGCCTCCGCCCGCGCGGCCTGCTCCTCCATGAGCGCGCGGAACGCTTCGCCCCCCTTGCGAGCCAGGATGTCCTCGGGAGTGAGCCCGTGGCGCGCGAGCTCGTCCACGGGCAGGTACACGCGCCCGCGCCTCGCGTCCTCGCCCACGTCTCGCACGATGTTGGTGAGCTGGAAGGCGAGCCCCAGGAGCTCGGCGTACTCGAGCGTCCGCGCGTGGCGGTAGCCGAAGATGCCCGCCGAGATCTGCCCCACGACGCCGGCCACGCGGTGGCAGTACAGGCGAAGCGAATCGAAGTCGGCGTAGCGATGGTGCGTGAGGTCCATCTCCATGCCGTCGATGATCTCGTTGAGTCGCGCGCCGTCGATCCCCATGGGCGCGACGAAGGGTGCGAGGGCGCGCGTGACCGGGTGCTGCGGGTTGCCGGCCATGAGGTTCGCGACTTCCGTGCGCCACCACGCGAGCTTGGCACGGGCGACGGCCACCTCGCTCGCCTCGTCGGCCACGTCGTCCACCTCGCGGCAGAAGGCGTAGAAGGCCGTGATGGCGCGGCGCTTGTCCGGCGGCAGGAAGAGGAAGCTGTAGTAGAAGCTCGAGCCGCTGGCGGCCGCCTTCTGCTGGCAGTACTCGTCGGGGGTCATGGCGCGGCCAGGCGCACGGGCGCCGGCCTCCAGAAGAACGCTTTCCACAGGATGCGCGCCCAGTCGCCCCGGTTCAACTTCGGGCGGCGGGCGAAGACGTCGCCGTCGACCTCCTCGATCCGGTCCAGGATGCGAAGCCCCCCGGCGCAGATGGCGCGGATCTCGAGGCCCATGCGTCCCGGAAGGCGCGTGCCCAGCGGGGCGCCGGAGCGCATCATGGCGCGCGCGCGCTGGCATTCGAAGCGCACCAGGTCCTGCCAGCCGCCGTCCGTGCGGCCGGCCGCGATCTGGGCCTCGCCCACGCGGAAGTGCTCCAGGTCCTCCTGCGGCAGGTAGACGCGCCCCTTGCCCCAGTCCACGGCGATGTCCTGCCAGTGGTTGATGAGCTGCAGGCTGGAGCAGATGGCGTCGGAATCGCGCAGGTTGGCCGGGTCGTCCTTGCGGAAGAGCACGAGCAGGAGCCTGCCCACGGGGTCGGCCGAGCGCCGGCAGTAGTCCATCAGCTCGTCGAAGGTGGCGTAGCGCTTCTTGGTGACGTCCTGGCGGAAGGCGTCCAGCAGGCGGTGGAAGAGCTCGATGGGCAGGCCGTGGGCGCGGATGGCGTCGTGCAGGCGCGAGAACACGGGATCGTCCGGGCGCTCGCCGCGCTCGATCCTCTCCAGGCCCCGGGCGTAGCCGTCGAGGAGCGCCAGGCGCTCGGCGTCCGGCCGCTCGCCCTCGTCGGCGAAGTCGTCGGCGTTGCGGGCGAAGGCGTAGATGGCCTCGATGGGGGTCCGCAGCCCCGGCGGCAGAAGCCAGGACGCGACCGGGAAGTTCTCGTAGTGCTCGACCGGCAAGGGGAGGGGGAAGCGCTTGAATTTCCGGATTATATCGGCCCCCCGGGGCCCCCTGCGCGCCCCCGGAAAAGGGCCCTCGTTCGGGTATAATTCCCGCCTCACCGCGAAAGTGGCGGAATTGGTAGACGCACCGGATTTAGGTTCCGGCGCCGAAAGGCATGGGGGTTCGAGTCCCTTCTTTCGCACCAAGTTCGATCCGGCCGACGGTGTTCGACCGTCGGCCCCCGGGCCGGCAGTCACGGCCGTCCCTCGCGAAGGTGACCCGGGAAAACCACACAGGACTATCCACATGCAGCAGGCAGTCGAAACGAAACCGAGCCCGCTCGAGCGGCAACTGAAGGTCGCGGTGCCCGTCGCCCAGCTCGAGGCGGACATCGCCGATCGCATCAGGAAGCTCGCCCGCACCGTGAAGATGCAGGGCTTCCGGCCCGGCAAGGTGCCCCTGAAGATGGTGGAGCGCCACTACGGCTTCCAGGTGCGCCAGGAGGCGCTCTCGGAGAGCGTGCAGCGCCTCTTCGCCGAGGCCGTGCGCACCCAGAACTACCGCGTCGCGGGCATGCCGCGCTTCGAGCCCGTGCAGGGCGGCACCGACCAGACGGCCTTCGAGTTCCAGGCGGTCTTCGAGGTCTATCCCGAGATCACCCTGGGCGACCTGGGCGCGCACAAGGTGACGCGGCCCGTGACGGCGGTGGCCGACAAGGACGTGGACGCCACGATCGAGACGCTTCGCAAGCAGCGCGCCAAGTTCGAGCCCGCCGCGCGCGGGGCGGCCAACGGCGACCTGGTGAACATCGACTTCGAGGGCAAGGTGGACGGCGTGCCCTTCGAGGGCGGCAAGGGCCAGAACTTCGCGGTGGTCCTGGGCGAGGGGCGCATGCTCCCCGGCTTCGAGGCCGCCCTCATGGGCCTCGCGGAGGGCGCCGGGAAGACCTTCCCGCTCACCTTCCCCGACGACTACGTCGAGCACCTGAAGGGCAAGACCGCGGAATTCACCGTCAAGGTGAACCAGGTGGCCGCGCCCCTGCTGCCGCCGGTGGACGCCGAATTCGCCAGGGCGCTGGGCGTGGAGAACGGCGACGTCGAGCGCATGCGCGCCGAGATCCGCGACAACATCGAGCGCGAGGTGAAGAAGCGCGTCCAGGCCCGGGTGAAGGACCAGGTCATGTCCAACCTGACGGCCGCGGCCACCTTCGAGGTGCCCCGCGCGCTGCTGGACAGCGAGATCGCCCGCATGGGCGAGGCGGCCCTCCAGGACCTGCGCAGCCGCGGCATGACCGCGGGCAAGGACGTGCAGCTTCCGCGCGAGCTCTTCGCCGATCGCGCGAAGAACCGCGTCACGCTGGGCCTGCTGGTGGCGGACCTCGTGCGCAAGAACGACCTCTCCGCGCGCCCCGAGCAGGTGCGCAAGGTGATCGAGGAGCACGCGGAGAGCTTCGAGCGCCCCGAGGAGATGGTGCGCTGGTTCTACGGCCAGCCCGAGCGCATGGCGGAGGTCGAGGCGATCGTGATGGAGGACAACGTCGTAGAATGGTGCCTCGGGCGGATGAAGGTCGAGGACGAGACGACGGCCTTCGAGGACCTGATGGGCACGAAGAAGGCCTGAGCCGAAGTCAGGGACTGAACTGGGGAGAAGCGATGCGAGACGAATACCAGGGGCCGGTGGGCCTGGGCCTCATCCCGATGGTGATCGAGCAGTCGGGGCGCGGCGAACGCGCCTACGACATCTATTCGCGCCTGCTCAAGGAGCGCGTGATCTTCCTGGTCGGGCCCATCAACGACGCCATGGCGAACCTCATCGTGGCGCAGCTCCTGTTCCTGGAGAGCGAGAACCCGGACAAGGACATCCACCTCTACATCAACTCGCCCGGCGGCAGCGTCTCCTCCGGCATGGCGATCTACGACACGATGCAGTTCATCAAGCCGGACGTGTCGACGCTGTGCACGGGACTCGCCGCGAGCATGGGCGCGTTCCTGCTCGCCGCGGGCTCCAAGGGCAAGCGCTTCATCCTGCCCAACTCGCGGGTCATGATCCACCAGCCCTCGGGCGGCTTCTCCGGCCAGGCTTCCGACATCGAGATCCACGCGAAGGAGGTCCTGTACCTCAAGAAGCGCCTGAACGAGATGATGGCGATGCACACCGGCCAGCCCATCGAGGTCATCGAGCGCGACACCGATCGCGACAATTTCATGGGCGCCGAAGACGCGGTAAAGTACGGCCTGATCGACAAGGTGCTCAAGAACCGCGTCCAGGGCGCGGAATAGGGCGCCCCCGGGGACATCGATGACGGACAAGGTCGGCGGCGAGAAGCTCCTCTACTGCTCCTTCTGCGGCAAGAGCCAGCACGAGGTGAGGAAGCTCATCGCGGGCCCGTCGGTGTTCATCTGCGACGAGTGCATCGACCTCTGCAACGACATCATCCGCGAGGAGGCCGCGCCGGAGACCTCGGCGAAGGCCGCCCGGAGCGACCTGCCGAGCCCGCACGAGATCTGCGAGATCCTCGACCAGTACGTGATCGGGCAGGTGCAGGCGAAGAAGATCCTGTCGGTGGCGGTGTACAACCACTACAAGCGCCTGAAGACCGGCGGCAAGCAGGACGAGGTCGAGCTCGCCAAGAGCAACATCCTGCTCATCGGCCCGACGGGCTCCGGCAAGACGCTTCTCGCGCAGACGCTCGCGCGGCTCCTCAACGTCCCCTTCGTGATCGCGGACGCGACCACGCTCACGGAAGCCGGCTACGTCGGCGAGGACGTCGAGAACATCATCCAGAAGCTGCTGCAGAAGTGCGACTACGACGTCGAGAAGGCGCAGC
>JAHCLE010000055.1 GCA_026125445.1 Burkholderiales bacterium | reverse complement strand
TTCGTGCGTCACGGTGGAGATGAAGTCGTCCTTGAGGCGGTCGAGCTCCTTCAGGCGCTCGTTGGCGGCCTTGAGCTCGCGGGTGGCCTCCTCGAGCTCCTGCTGCTTCTCCTCGAGGCGGTGGCTGTAGGCGATCACCTGCGAGGCCTCGTCGATGATGGTCATCACCTCCTCGAGGCCCAGGGGCTCCTCCTGGGCCACCGTGGCCACCATGGTGCGTGCCGAGGCCGCGCCGATCGTCCCGGCCAGCTGCAGCTCGGCGAAGCGCACGAGGTCGCGGTCGCCCTCGAGCTCGTCGACGCTGCGCACCCCTCGCAGGCGCGCGTAGGCCGTGAAGAGCTCGACGGCCCGGGCCGGCCCCAGGAAGCGGCCCACCAGCGCCTGCAGCGCCGAGGCGGAGGTGGCCCCCCGCCACGACGACCCGGGCTCGCCCGTCTGCTGGTACACGTCCACGAAGAGGGTCGCCTGGGCGTGCTCGGCCGCGCTCTGGCGCCGGATGACGGACCCCAGCACGTAGGCGCCGACGTTGGCGATCATGCTCCAGATCATCGCGTGGGTGATGGGGTCCAGGCCGGCCAGGCCGAAGAGCTGGTGCGGCCGCAGGAGCTCCACGCCGAAGGGCCCGCGCTCGACGAATTCCGTCCCGAGCCAGCCGGAGCGCGCGAAGGCGGGCATGAGCAGCGTGTAGATCCAGACCGAGAAGCCCGCCAGCAGGCCCGCCAGGGCCCCCGTGCGGTTGCCGCCGCGCCAGTACAGCCCGCCGATGACCGCCGGGGCGAACTGCGCCGCGGCGGCGAAGGAGATGAGGCCGATGGAGACGAGGGCGTAGGCCTCTCCCGCCAGCAGGTAGTAGAAGTAGCCGCCCATGAGGAGCGCGATGATCGCCGCGCGCCGGATGTCGAGCAGCAGGCTCGAGAGGTCGCGCTGCTCGCTCAGGCGGAAGGCCCGGATGCGAAGCAGCAGCGGCATCACGAGGTCGTTGCAGATCATCGTGGACAGGGCGATGGTCTCCACGATGACCATGCCGGTGGCCGCGGAGAGGCCCCCGATGAAGACGAAGAGCGCGAGCCCCTCGGCCTTCTGGGCCATCGGCAGCGTCAGCACGAAGGCGTCGGCGTCCACGGTGCCCGGCGGGAAGTGCAGCGCGCCCCCGAAGGCGATGGGCAGCACGAAGACGTTGATGGCGAGCATGTAGAGCGGGAAGAGCCACGCCGCGCGCCGCAGGTGGCGCTCGTCCGTGTTCTCGATCACCGCCACCTGGAACTGGCGCGGCAGGAACACGATCGCGAACATCGACAGCACCGTGAGCCAGACCCAGTTGGCGTAGCTGCCGGCGGCACCCCCCAGGGGCGACATCAGCACCTCGAGGTCCGGCCGGCCCGACGCCCGGGCGAAGATGTCGCCCACGCCGTCGTACATGAAGTAGGCGACGTAGACGCCCACGGCGAGGAAGGCCACCAGCTTCACCAGCGACTCGAAGGCGATGGCGGCCACCATGCCCTCGTGGCGCTCGGCCGCGTCGAGCTGGCGCGTGCCGAAGGCGATCGCGAAGAGCGCCATGAAGAGGGCCACGTAGAACGCGGTGTCCTGCATCACCACCATCGAGCCCGCCGGCGGCGGCATGGCGACCTCGGGATAGCCGAGCAGGATCTGGAAGCTCGTGGAGACCGCCTTCAGCTGCAGCGAGATGTAGGGCAGGATCCCGATGACCGCGATCACGGTGACCAGCCCGCCGATGAGCGCGCTCTTGCCGTAGCGCGAGGCCACGAAGTCGGCGAGCGAGGTGGTGCGGTTCAGGCGCGCGATGCGCACCATCTTCCTCAGGACGAACCACCCCAGCAGCATCGTGAGCGTCGGCCCGAGGTAGATCGGCAGGAAGCCCACGCCGTCGGTGGCCGCGCGGCCGACGCTGCCGTAGAAGGTCCACGCCGTCGCGTACACGGCGAGCGAGAGGCTGTAGACCCAGGCGTTCGAGACGACCGACTGTCCCCGGGCCGCGCGCCGGTCCGCGAACCACGCGATCGCGAAGAGCAGGCCGATGTAGGCGAACGACGCCGCGACGATGATCCAGCCCTGCAGCACGGCGCGCGCCCTAGCTCCCGCCCTCGATCACCACCGCTGCGAGCGCGATGACCACGCCCCAGGCCGCGAAGAGGTAGACGTAGAGGACCGGAACGCCGGCCGCGGTGGCGCCCACGTTGAAGAGCGCGAGGACCGGGTAGTTGAAGAGGAGGCACGCGAGCAGGAACAGCGACGCGATGCGGTAGGCGCGAAGGCTCGGCTTTCTCATGGTCTCCTCGGTGCGGGCTGCGGCGCGCGGCGCCCGGAATCGCCCCTAGTAGAGGGCCCCCGGGCGCGCCTTGTCAATCGAGCGCTAGCCCTGCGAGAGCCAGCGGTTGGACTCCGAAAGCGCCACCAGCTCGCCGGCGCTCGCCGCCCCCATCGCCGGCGCCTGCGGCAGGACGAGGAGCATCAGCTGCGCGGTCGCGAGGCAGTCGGCGATCGCCCGGTGGCGGAACGCCACGGGAATCGAGAACGCCTCGAGCCAGTCGTCCAGCCCCGTGAGCCGGCTCGCGTACCGGGGCCACGCGAGCGGCGCCACGTCGGCGAGGTCCAGCCAGGGGCGCTTGAAGGCGATGCCCAGGTGCGCGTCGATGGCGCGGCGCAGCATCGTCGCGTCGAAGGGGGCGTGGAAGGCCACGAGCGGGTCCTTGCCCACGAAGTCGAGGAAGGCGGCCAGCGCCGTGGCGGGGTCCTCGCCCTCGGTCTGCTCGGTGCCCCCGATGCCGTGGACCTCGATGTTCTCGACGTCGCTGGGCGCGTCCTGGCGCAGGATCACCTCGAAGCTGTCGGCGAGGTCGACCGAGCCGTCGACCACCGCCAGCGCGCCCACGGCGATGAGGCGGTCGTTCACCGCGTCCAGCCCGCTCGACTCGACGTCCACGACCACCCAGCGCCCCTTCGCCGCCGGGCGGCCGCGGTCGTACTCCCCCAGCCGGCGCCAGCGCGCGACGAGCTCCGCGACCTCCTCCGGGAGTCGGGGAGCGCGGCGGAAGGGCCAGAAGGACGGGAGCACCGCCGCCCTCAGAGCTGGTAGTCGAGGCCGACCCGGTTCTGCAGCTTCCTCGCCTGGCGCAGGGACTCCTTCAGGATGCGCCGGTCGAGGCTGTTGAGCGTGTCCGGGTCGATGCGATTGGGCTCGGAGGCGCCCGCGCCGCGGTCGAGGCTGTCCTGGGCGCGCAGCCGCAGCATCTGCACGAAGTGGAAGGCGTCGATGGCCGCGGCCACGTCGTCGTCGCTCATGCGGATGCGCGGGCCGGTGAGGCGCAGCCGCTCGACCGTCGAGACGGCTCCCACGCCCGCAGACAGGGCGAGGATGCGCGCGCAGTCGACGAAGACCCGCGCCGCCTGCTTCTTCAGGTCGATGGTCCCGCCCTCCCCGCCCACGATGTCGCCGAAGAGCCCCAGGGGCGGGCGCGTCTGCGCCGCGTTGGAGGCCATCTGGCGCAGGAACACGGGGCGGTCCTTCACGTTGGCGAGCAGGAACTCGCGCAGCTGCTCCACGAGGCCGGCGTCGCCGTGCAGCGACCGGAAGTCGAAGAAGATCGAGGCGTTGAGGAGCGCCTCGGGATCGGAGTTTCGGATCCAGTCGTCGAAGCGCGCGAACCATTCCTGCAGGCTCAGGCACCAGTCGGGGTTCCTCGCCATGATGTTGCCCTTGCACAGCGGGAAGCCGCAGGCGTCGAGAGAGCGGTTCACCTCGTCGGCGAAGGCGAGCAGTCGCGCCCGGGTGGCCTCGCGGTCTGCGCCCTCGAGGTCGGGGAAGATGATGGCGTTGTCCTGGTCGGTGGCGAGCGTCTGCTCGCCCCGGCCTTCGCTGCCCAGCCCCATCCAGCAGAAGCCGGTGGCGGCCACGTCGTGGTCGCGCATCGCGAGCTCGATGGCCCGCTCGGTGACCGCGTCGTTGAGCGCGGAGACGAACTGGGTGAGCTGCTCCGCGGCCACGCCCTGCGCCAGCATGGCGGTGCCGAGCTCGCGCACCTCGCGGGCCGCGAAGGCGAGCGCGTCGACGCTCTCCGCGCGCCCGATGTCCTTCCTCAGGCCCTGCATCGAGAGCCTCTGCAACCCGAAGAGGTCGCGCTCGGAGATCACGCCGATCAGCCGGTCCTCGTCGAGCACGAGGACGTGCCGGAAGCCCCGGCGCGCCATGAGCTGCGCCGCCTCCGAGAGCGCGCTCGCCGCCGAAAGGGTGGCGGGGTTGCGCGTCATCACCTCCGAGACCGGGCGGTCGAGCGGCTGGCCGGCGAGTGCGACGCGGTTGAGCACGTCGGTCTGGGTGAAGATCCCCGTGGCGCGCCCGCCGCCGTCGGCGAGCACGATCGAGCCGATGCGCTTCGTCTTCATGAGCTCGAGCACCTGGCGCACGCTCGCCGACTCCGGCAGCGTGACCGGGGCGTGGCGGATGGCGTTCCTCAGCGGCGAGGCCATGGTGAGCTCGTCGGCGGCGCGGTTGGAGTAGGCCTCGCGCGTTCCGCGCGTGGAGGCCGCCAGGAGGGCGGCCAGCCGGCGCGTGCAGAAGGCATGGAACTCGGGGCTCCTCGCCATCACCTCCCGGAAGCGGGCCTCGTCGAGCACGTAGCAGAAGGTGTCCCTGAGCGCCCGGTAGCGCAGCGTCGTCGCGCGGCCGGCGATGAGGGCGCCCACCGGGAAGACCTCGCCGTCGGTGAGGGTGGCCGCCAGCGCGTTGATCGACACGTGCGAGGGCTCCTCGGCCTGCACCGCGCCGCGCTGGATGATGAAGAGCGAGTCGATGCGCCCGCTCTCCGGGGAGAGGATCACGGCGTCCTTCGCGAAGTAGCGCAGCTTGAGCCCGGCAGCGAGGTGCACGAGGTCGGCCTCGCGCATGGCGTCGAACGGCGCGTGCTTGCGCAGCACGTCGGCGGTGGCCGCGGTGAGGAGCGGTGGAGGCTGGCGTTCGTTCATGGCGGGATGTCTTCCACGAGGGGGCCGGCGGGGCACGACGCCCGTCAGACGAAAACGGGACGGGGGCGGGCCCCGTCCCGTGCAACGCCGGCCGGCGGGGCCGCGGCTACAGCGACTGCTTGAGCTGGTCCAGGATCGCGGGGTTTTCCAGCGTCGAGACGTCCTGGGTGATCTCCTCGCCCTTGGCGATCGCGCGCAGGAGCCGGCGCATGATCTTGCCCGAGCGCGTCTTGGGCAGGTTGTCGCCGAAGCGGATTTCCTTGGGCTTGGCGATGGGGCCGATCTCCTTGGCCACCCAGTCGCGCAGCTCCCTGGCGAGCTCCTTGGCGGCATCCCCCGAGGGTCGCGCGCCCTTGAGCACCACGAAGGCGACCACCGCCTCGCCGGTCATGTCGTCGGGACGGCCGACGACCGCGGCCTCCGCGACGAGCTTCGAGTTGGCCACGAGCGCCGACTCGATCTCCATCGTGCCGAGGCGGTGGCCGGACACGTTCAGCACGTCGTCGATGCGGCCGACGATGCGGAAGTAGCCGCGCTCCTTGTCGCGCAGCGACCCGTCGCCGGCGAGGTAGAGCTTGCCGCCCAGCTCCTCCGGGAAGTAGCTCTTCCTGTAGCGGTCCGGGTCGCCCCAGATGGTGCGGATCATCGAGGGCCAGGGCCGCTTGATCACCAGCAGCCCGCCCTGCCCGTTGGGCACGTCGTGGCCCGTCTCGTCGACGATGGCCGCCATGATGCCGGGCAGCGGCAGCGTGCACGATCCCGGCACGAGCGGCGTGGCCCCGGGCAGCGGCGTGATCATGTGGCCGCCCGTCTCGGTCTGCCACCACGTGTCGACGATCGGGCAGCGCCCGCCGCCCACCGTCTCGTGGTACCACATCCAGGCCTCGGGGTTGATCGGCTCGCCGACGGTGCCGAGGATGCGAAGCGAGGAGAGGTCGTACTTCTTCGGCATGTCGCCGCCGGCCTTGATGAGCGAGCGGATGGCCGTGGGCGCCGTATAGAAGACGTTCACCTTGTGGTCCTGGATCATCTTCCAGAACCGCCCGGCGTCCGGGTACGTGGGCACGCCCTCGAACACGACCTCGGTGGCCCCCACGGCGAGCGGGCCGTAGGCGATGTAGGTGTGGCCCGTCACCCAGCCCACGTCCGCCGTGCACCAGAAGATGTCGCCGGGCTTGGAGTCGAACGTCCACTTCATGGTGAGCATGGCCATCAGGAGATAGCCGCCCGTGGAGTGCTGGACGCCCTTGGGCTTGCCCGTGGAGCCCGAGGTGTAGAGGATGAACAGCGGATGCTCGGCGTTCACCCAGGTCGGCTCGCAATCCTGCGCCTGGCCCTGGACCACGTCGTGCCACCACTTGTCGCGCGGGGCGCTCATCGCCACGGGCGAGCCCGAGCGCCTGTAGACCACCACGTCGCGGATCGTGTCGCAGCCGCCCATGGCGAGCGCCTCGTCGACGGCGGGCTTGAGCGGGATTTCCTTGCCCCCGCGGAACTGCCCGTCGGCGCAGATCACGGCGATGGCGCCGGCGTCGATGATGCGCTCCTGCAGGCTCTTGGCCGAGAAGCCGCCGAAGACGACCGAGTGCGTGGCGCCGATGCGCGCGCAGGCCTGCATCGCGACCACCGCCTCGACGGACATCGGCATGTAGATGAGGACGCGCTCGCCCTTCCTGATGCCGAGCGCCTTCAGGCCGTTGGCGAACTGGCAGACGCGGTGGTAGAGCTCCCTGTAGGTGACCTTCGTCACCTTGCCGTCGTCGGCCTCGAAGATGATGGCGACCTTGTCCGGCTGCGTCTTCAGGTGGCGGTCGAGGCAGTTGTAGGAGGCGTTGAGCTCGCCGTCATCGAACCACTTGTAGAAGGGCGCGTTGGATTCGTCGAGGGTGCGGGTGAAGGGCTTCGACCACAGCAGGTTCTCGCGGGCGAGAGCGGCCCAGAATCCCTCGAAGTCGCGCTCGGCCTCCTTGCACATCGCCTCGTAGGCGGCCATGCCCGAGACGTTGGCCTGCTTCACCATGGCCTCGGAGGGCGCGAAGACGCGCGATTCCTGCAGGACGGATTCGATGTTCGACATGGACGCTGTTCCTCCTTCGTTTGCGGCGTTGTGTTGGCCCTGCCGGGGCGCGGCGGCGCGGCGCGCCTCTTCGCGCGCGGCGGGCTAGGTTTTATAGCACGAGGCTCGCTCCCGCGCCCCCCTCGCCCCCCGGGAAAACCCTGAACCGGGGCCGAAGTCTCATATCTTATATAAGACTGTTGACGCACCGCAACATCGGTGCTAGCGTGGATCGCGACCGTCCCGGCGCGCTCGGCCAGGGCCGCCGAAGGAAGATGTAACCCATTGATCCACCAAGGAATTCCATGAACGCCCCGCTGTCCGCCCCCCTGCCGCCCTCCGCGCCGGCCGCCCCCGAGATCCTCGGCGACTACTGGCCCGGGATCCAGATCTACTACCCGCCGGTGAAGTACGCGCCGTCGCTCGGCATCTACGAGGACCTGGAGCAGGCGGCGCAGCGCTTCAAGAAGCACGCCTGGAACACGACCTCCCACACCCTGCTCTTCGACCTCGAGGACGGCTGCCGGCAGAAGGAGATGAGCCGCGAGCTCCTGCGCCGGGAGCTGCCGGGCCTGCCGCGCAAGCGCGAGGTCCAGGTCGCGGTGCGCATCAACCCGTTCCGCACGGAGGAGTACGAGAAGGACCTCGCGATGGTGCGCGATCTCTCCGACCACTTCGACGTCGTCATGCTCGCCAAGGCGGGCGAGGCCTACGGCGCGCCGGAGATCCGCGACCTCTCCGCCGTTCTGGTGGGGCTGAACAACCGCATCACCATCCAGCCCATCATCGAGCACCCCAAGTCGCTCAAGATCGCCCCCGAGCTCATGCAGTACCCGACGGTGAAGCACGTGGTGTTCGGCATCCACGACTTCTCCAAGGCGATGGGCATCCATATCACGCCCCGGCACTGGACCGAGGAGCTCAAGTTCTACCTGCACGACATCCTCTTCGAGGCCCGCATCGCGGGCAAGGGCGTGATCGGCGGCGTCGAGACGCTCATCGGCCAGACGGCCATGCCCGAGACCTTCGTCGAGCCCGACGACGTGCGCCGCTGGCTCGACCTGCACGGCGACGAGGAGTCGCGCGTGGTCTACCGCCACGCCTGCGAGGAGGCCTCGCTGGGGCTTTCCGGCAAGCAGGTGATCCACCCCTCCCACATCCACCCCTGCAAGGTCGCCTTCACGCCCTCGCCCTCCGACATCAAGACCAAGATCGCGATCCTGAAGGCCGCGGTCGAGGCCGACGCGCTGATGGGCGGGGCCATCAAGTTCCAGGGCGAGATGCTCGACCCGCCGATGTTCGGCAAGGCGCTGCAGACGCTGCTGCGCGCGCACGCGCTGCACGCGCTCTCGCCCGCCGACACCGACTTCGCCATGGACGTCCTCAAGCGCCTGCCGGCCCAGGTGGTGCGGGAAAACTGGCCGTATGGAGTCATCCTATGACGTACATGCAAGGACAGTTTCGGCGGTCACTAACCTTCAGGTTACGGGACCGCCAAACCTGGCCGTACGGGGTCATCCTGTGACCGCCCGCCAGTCCTCCTTCGCCCCGTTCCCGAGGTGGGAGTGGAAGGTGCCCGCGCGCCTCAACATCGGGGTCGCCTGCACGGACGCGCACCTGGGCACGCCCGCCGCGGATCGCCTGGCGATGATCGTCGAGGACGACGCGCTCGGCACCAGCTCCATCACCTACCGCGCGCTCGCCGGGCGCACCAGCCGCTTCGCCCAGCTGCTGAGGAACCTCGGCATCCCGCGCGGCGACCGCGTGCTCATCCGCCTGCCGAACTCGCTCGACTACCCCACGGCCTTCCTGGGCGCCATGAAGCGCGGGGCCGTGAGCGTTCCCACCTCGACACTCCTCACGGCCGAGGAGGTCGAGTACCTCGCGCACGATTCCGGCGCGCACGCGATCGTCATCGACAAGGCGGCCTGGAAGGCGATGGGGCCCAAGCTCGCGGGAAAGGAGTCGCTTCGCTACGCGCTGCTGTCGGGCCCGGGCGAGGCGACCGAGGTGCCCGGCATCCGCTCCATCGACCTCGGCCCCGCCCTCGAGGCGATCTCGTCGTGGGAGCCGGCCGAGGACACGGCGTTCGACGACCCGGCCTACCTCGTCTACACCTCCGGCACGACGGGCTATCCCAAGGGCGTGCTGCACGGCCACCGCTCGCTCGTCGGGCGCACGCCCGCGGCCACCTACTGGTTCCACTTCCTCGAGAGCGGCGACCACGAGGCGGGAGCCGCGCCGGGCCGGGGCGACCGCATCGTCCACTCGGGCAAGTTCAACTGGACCTACGTGCTGGGCTCCGCCCTCATGGACCCGCTCTACCACGGCAAGACGGTGATCGCGCACGAGGGTAAGAACGACGCGGAGACCTGGCCGAGGCTCATCGCGAAGCACGGCGCGACGATCTTCATCGGCGTGCCGACGATCTACCGCCAGATCCTGCAGAAGACGGCGTTCGCGAAGGCGGACGTGCCGACCCTGCGCCACTGCATGAGCGCCGGCGAGCACCTCTCCGACGAGGTGTTCGGGCTGTGGAAGGAGCGCTTCGGCCTCGACATCTTCGAGGCCGTGGGGATGAGCGAGTTCAGCTACTACCTGTCGCAGAGCCGCTTCCGGCCCATCCGCCCGGGCAGCGCCGGCTTCCCGCAGCCCGGCCACGACATCCGGCTGCTGAACCCCGAGACGCTGGAGGAGGTCGCCCAGGGCGATGAGGGCATGATCTGCATCCCGGAATCCGACCCGGGCCTCTTCCTGCGCTACTGGAACCTGCCGGAGGAGACCGCGAAGCTCAAGCACGACGGCTGGTTCTTCACCGGCGACTACGCGCGCTACGACGCCGACGGCTACATCTGGTTCCTCGGCCGCAAGGACGACATCATCAAGAGCTTCGGCTACCGCGTCTCGCCCTACGAGATCGAGCGCGTGCTGAAGAGCCATCCCGCGGTGGCCGATTGCGCCTGCGTGGGCGAGGAGGCCGGCAAGGACAAGCTGCTGGTGGTCGCCTACGTGATCCCGCACGCCGGCGCCACGGTCACGGCCGACGAGCTCGCCGCCTTCGGCCGCGAGCACCTGGCCGCCTACAAGGCCCCCAAGGTCGTATACCTCGCCAGGGATTTCCCGCGCACCCGCAATGGTAAAATCCTGCGCAGGGAGATCCGTCCGGACATCGCGCTCGCGCGCTCCACGGCCTGATCCCCGCGCAGCTCCCGTCTCACGCCCCGGCGGCCCGCCCGCCGGGGTGTCGTCACTTCGAAGCCCGCCATGGACGAACGCGAAAAGCTCCGCCCGATGAAGCCGCTGCCGAACCTCATCTTCATGAGCCGGTGGCTGCAGCTGCCCCTCTACCTCGGCCTCATCGTGGCCCAGGGCGTCTACGTGTTCCACTTCTGGGTGGAGCTCGTGCACCTGGTCGAGGCCGCCTTCGGCAACCAGGCGGCCCTCGCGGCCATCTACAAGAGCGTCTCGGTGACCATGGACACGCGCGGCGCGCAGGAAGTGGCCGCCGCCGCCATCGCGGCCACCCAGGGCGGCGAGCCCCGGCAGCTCACCGAGACCGTGATCATGCTCGTGGTGCTGGGCCTCATCGACGTGGTGATGATCTCCAACCTCCTCATCATGGTGATCATCGGCGGCTACGAGACCTTCGTCTCGCGCCTGGACCTCGAGGGGCACCCGGACCAGCCCGAGTGGCTGTCGCACGTGAACGCCTCGGTCCTGAAGGTGAAGCTCGCCACCGCCATCATCGGCATCTCCTCGATCCACCTGCTCAAGACCTTCATCAACGCGGCCGCGTATTCCGAGAAGACCCTGATCGCGCAGACGGCCATCCACATCGCCTTCCTCCTCTCCGCCATGGCCATCGCCGCGTGCGACCGCATCATGCCGCACCCCGAGAAGCCGGCCGGGAAGAACAACCACTGACAGGAAACGCCATGACCACGATCCGCCAGGAAGACCTGATCCAGAGCGTCGCCGACGCCTTCCAGTACATCAGCTACTACCACCCGGCCGACTACATCCGCTCGCTCGCGAAGGCGTACGAGCGCGAGGAGAGCCCGGCCGCGAAGGACGCGATGGCTCAGATCCTCATCAACTCGCGCATGTCCGCGGAGGGGCACCGCCCCATCTGCCAGGACACGGGCATCGCCATCGCCTTCATCCGGGTGGGCATGGACGTGCGCTGGGACGCGAAGATGACGCTGCAGCAGATGGTCGACGAGGGCGTGCGCCGCGCCTACACCGACAAGGACAATCCGCTGCGCGCCTCCGTGCTGGCCGATCCCGACGGCAAGAGGAAGAGCACCGGCGACAACACGCCGGCCGTCGTGCACGTGGAGCTGGTGCCCGGCGACAAGGTCGAGGTGATCGTCGCGGCCAAGGGCGGAGGCAGCGAGAACAAGAGCAAGTTCGCGATGCTGCTCCCCTCGGACTCCATCGTCGACTGGGTGCTCTCCGTCGTGCCCACCATGGGCGCCGACTGGTGCCCGCCGGGAATCCTCTCGCTGGGCATCGGCGGCACGCCGGAGAAGGCGATGCTCATGGCCAAGTGGGGGATGATGGACCCCATCAACATCCAGGAGCTCGTCGCCCGGGGCCCGAGGAACCGCGCCGAGGAGCTGCGCCTGGAGCTCTACGACAAGGTGAACGCGCTGGGCATCGGCGCGCAGGGCCTGGGCGGGCTCACCACCGTGCTCGACGTGAAGGTGAACGACTACCCCACGCACGCCGCCTCCAAGCCCGTGGCGCTGCTTCCCAACTGCGCCGCCACGCGCCACCAGCACTTCGTCCTCGACGGCTCCGGCCCCGCCACCTTCGACCCGCCGGACCTTTCCGACTGGCCCAAGCTCGCCCTCGACTTCAAGTCGAGCCGGCGCGTGGACCTGGACAAGCTGACCAAGGCCGACCTCGCGAGCTGGAAGGCCGGCGAGACGCTGCTGCTCTCCGGCAAGCTCCTCACCGGCCGCGACGCCGCGCACAAGCGCATGGTGGAGATGCTGGCGAAGGGCGAGAAGCTGCCGGTGGACTTCACCAACAAGTTCATCTACTACGTGGGCCCGGTGGACGCGGTGCGCGACGAGGCGGTGGGCCCCGCGGGCCCGACGACGAGCTCGCGCATGGACAAGTTCGTCGACACGATGCTCTCGCAGACCGGACTCATCGGCATGGTGGGCAAGAGCGAGCGCGGCCCGGCGGCCACCGAGGCGATCAAGAAGCACAAGGCGGCCTACTGCATCGCCGTGGGCGGCGCCGCCTACCTGGTGTCCAAGTCGATCAAGAAGGCGCGCGTGCTCGCCTTCGCCGACCTCGGCATGGAGGCCATCCACGAGTTCGAGGTGAAGGACATGCCGGTCACGGTGGCCGTCGACTCGAACGGCAACGCCGTGCACAAGTCCGGCCCGGCCGAGTGGCGCGCGAAGATCGGGAAGATCCCGGTAGTCGTCGCGTAGGCTAGGTGGCACGGCCCGCGGTCGCCCGCTCGGGCTCCTCCGACGCCCTGTGGATTTCGCGCCTCGCCCGGGGCGCGAGGCCGGTCTTCGTCGTGACGCAGTCGGCGCAGGAAGCAGAGCGCCTGCGCGACGAGATCGCCTGGCTCGACCCGTCGCTCGCCGTCCACCGCCTGCCGGACTGGGAGATCCTGCCCTACGACCAGTTCTCGCCGCACCCCGACCTGGTCTCCGAGCGGCTCGCCACCCTGCACCAGTTCTCGCAGGGGGCGTGCGACGTGGGGATCGTCCCGGTGTCGACGGCGCTGCAGCGCCTGCCGCCGCGCGGCTACCTCGCGGCGCGCACCTTCTTCCTGAAGCAGAAGACGCGCCTGGACCTGGAGGCGCTCAGGGCGCAGCTCGCGGTGGCGGGCTACGCGGCCGTGCAGCAGGTGATGGCGCCCGGCGAGTTCTGCGTCCGCGGCGGCCTCGTGGACCTCTTCCCGACCGGGAGCTCCGTCCCCTACCGCCTGGACCTCCTCGGCGACGAGATCGAGTCGATCCGCACCTTCGACGTCGACACGCAGCGCTCCATCTACCCCGTGGCCGAAGTCCGGCTCCTGCCGGCGCGCGAGTTCCCGCTCGACGAGGAGGGGCGCGCGCGCTTCCGCGCCAGTTTCCGCGAGCGCTTCGAGGGCGATCCCACGAAGCGGCGCGCGTACAAGGACGTCTCCAACGGCATCGCGCCCCCGGGCGTGGAGTGCTACCTGCCGCTCTTCTTCGAATCGACCTCCACGCTCTTCGACTACCTGCCTGCCGGTGCCACCGTCGTCCTCCACGAGGACGTGCCCGCCGGCGCGGAAGACTTCTGGCGCGACCTCAGGGGCCGCTTCGACCTGCTGCGCGGCGACCTCGACCGGCCCCTGCTTGCCCCGGACCAGCTCTACCTGTCCGCCGAGTCGTTCTTCGTCGCGCTCCAGGACCTGCCACGCCTGGACGTGAAGCGCGGGGCGCAGGCCTCCGCGCCCGCCGGCGCGCCCCCGATCGAGCCCGCCGACCTGCCCGCGGTCGGCGTGGACCGCCGCTCGCCGCAGCCCCTCGGCGCCTTCGAGCGCTTCGCCTCCTCGTTCGACGGGCGCGTCGTGCTGGTCGCCGAGGGCCCCGGCAGGCGCGAGACCCTCTCGCAGCTCCTGGCCGATCACGGCCTGCGGGCGGTGGCCGCCGACGGGTGGTCGCAGGCCCTGGCGGCCGAGGCGCCCCTCGTCCTCACGCACGGCCCGCTCGCCGCGGGATTCGCGCTCCCCGCCGAGCGCCTGGCGATCGTCACCGAGGCCGAGCTCTACCCCTCCCAGGTGCGCCAGGCGCGCCGGCGGGACGCGCGCGGGCGCACCAGCGCGGAGGGGATGCTGCGCGACCTCGCGGAGGTGAAGGAAGGCGACCCCGTCGTCCACAGCCAGCACGGCATCGGGCGCTACCGCGGACTCGTGACGCTCGACCTCGGCGAGGGGCCCACGGAGTTCCTGCACCTCGAGTACGACGGGGGCGACAAGCTCTACGTGCCGGTGGCGCAGCTGCACGTGATCAGCCGCTACACCGGCGCCTCGCCCGACGACGCGCCGGTGCACCGCCTCGGCAGCGGCCAGTGGGAGAAGGCCCGGCGCAAGGCCGCGCAGCAGGTCCGCGACACGGCCGCCGAGCTCCTCGACCTCTACGCCCGCCGCGCCGCGCGCCAGGGCTTCGCCTTCCCGCTGAAGGCGCAGGACTACGAGTCCTTCGCCTCCGCCTTCGAGTTCGAGGAGACGCCCGACCAGGCGAGCGCCATCCAGTCGGTGGTGGCGGACATGACCTCCGGCAAGCCCATGGACCGCCTCGTCTGCGGCGACGTGGGCTTCGGCAAGACCGAGGTGGCCATGCGCGCCGCCTTCGTGGCGGTGGCCGCCGGCAAGCAGGTGGCGATCCTCGTCCCCACGACGTTGCTGGCCGAGCAGCACTTCCAGAACTTCAGCGACCGCTTCGCGCCCTGGCCCGTGCGGATCGCGGAGCTCTCGCGCTTCCGCAGCGCGAAGGAGATCGCCGCCGCCGTCTCGGGGCTGGCCGACGGCTCCGTGGACATCGCCATCGGCACCCACAAGCTCATCCAGAAGGGGGTGGCGTTCAGGAACCTCGGCCTGGTCATCATCGACGAGGAGCACCGCTTCGGCGTGCGCCAGAAGGAGGAGCTCAAGCGCCTTCGCGCCGAGGTCGACGTGCTCACCCTCACCGCCACGCCCATCCCGCGCACGCTCGCGATGTCGCTCGAGGGGCTGCGCGACTTCTCGGTCATCGCCACCGCGCCGCAGCGGCGCCTGGCCATCAAGACCTTCGTCGCGCGCCATTCGCCCGGCATCGTCCGCGAGGCCGTGCTGCGGGAGTTGAAGCGCGGCGGCCAGGCCTACTACCTCTGGAACGAGGTCGAGACCATCGAGAACCGGCGCGAGATCCTCGAGAAGCTGCTGCCCGAGGCGAGGATCAGCGTGGCCCACGGGCAGATGCGCGAGCGCGACCTCGAGCGCGTGATGCGCGACTTCTACCACCAGCGCGCCAACGTGCTGCTGTGCTCGACGATCATCGAGACGGGCATCGACGTGCCCTCGGCCAACACCATCCTCATCGACCGCGCCGACCGCTTCGGTCTCGCGCAGCTGCACCAGCTGCGCGGCCGCGTCGGCCGCTCCCACCACCAGGCCTACGCCTACCTCCTCACGCCTCCCGAGGAGGCGCTCGCCGCCAACGCGAGGAAGCGCCTGGAGGCGATCCAGGCGATGGAGGACCTGGGCGCCGGCTTCTACCTCGCCATGCACGACCTCGAGATCCGCGGCGCGGGCGAAGTCCTCGGCGAGTCGCAGTCGGGCGGCATCCACGACGTGGGCTTCGCCCTCTACACCGAGATGCTGGAGCACGCGGTGAAGAGCCTGCGCGCCGGCCGCGAGCCCGATCTCGCGCGCCCCGTCGCCGTCGCCACGGAGGTCAACCTGCACGCCCCGGCGCTCCTGCCGGAGTCCTACTGCGGCGACGTGCACGAGCGGCTGGTGATCTACAAGCGCCTGGCCAACTGCGCCACGGCCGAGGAGCTCGAGCGCCTGACCGAGGAGCTCGTCGACCGCTTCGGCGGCCTTCCCGAGCCCGCGCGGGTGCTGCTCGAGTGCCACCGCCTGCGCATCCTGGGCGCGCCGCTGGGCGTGGCGCGGGTCGACGCGGGGCCGACGGCCATCGTCGTGCAGTTCGTCGCCGACCCGGCCGTCGACGGCCGGCGCATCATCGAGCTGGTGCAGGCCGGGGGCCCCTACCGGCTGCCCGGGCCGGACCGGGTCCGCATCGAGCGCGCCCTGCCCGACTTCCGCGCCCGCGCGACCGAGGTGCGCCAGTTCCTGGGGAAGGTCGCGCGGCCATGACCGCCATGCACCTCATCGTCCAGGGCGACGAGGTCGCCACCCCCGACCTGAAGGCGCTCGCCGCCCTCGCCCGCGCGCGCTCGATCGAGCGCATCACCGGCAAGGCCTTCCGCATCGCGAACGCCGACCCGGCGACCCGGGAGGCGGTCGCGGCCCGCTGCGAGGCGGCCGCGCTCGACTGGGGATTCGTCGCCCAGGGGCGCCGGCTCGCCGACTTCGGCCTGCTCGCGCTGGACATGGACTCGACGCTCATCACGATGGAGTGCATCGACGAGATCGCCGACTTCGCCGGGCGCAAGGCCGAGGTCGCCGCCGTCACCGCGGCGGCCATGCGCGGCGAGATCGACTGGGCGCAGAGCCTGAGGAGCCGCGTGGCCGCGCTCGCGGGCCTCGAGGAGGCGGTCCTCGAGCGCGTCTACCGCGAGCGCCTTCGCCTCACCTCGGGGGCCGAGCCGCTGCTGGCGGCCGCGCGCGGCGCCGGGCTCGCCACCCTCCTCGTCTCCGGCGGCTTCACCTACTTCACCGACCGCCTGGGCGCGCGGCTCGGCTTCACGGAAGCGCACGGCAACCGGCTGGTGATCGAGGGCGGGCGTCTCGCGGGGCGGGTCACCGGGCCGCTCGTGGACGCCGAGGGCAAGGCCGGGCACGTCGCGCGCCTGCGCGATGCCCTGGGCCTGCCGCGCGAGCGGGTGCTCGCGATCGGCGACGGCGCCAACGACCTGAAGATGATGGGGGAGGCGGGAACGAGCATCGCCTTCCGCGCCAAGCCCGTGGTGCGCAGCCGCGCGTCCTACGCGCTCTCGCACGTGGGCCTGGAGGGCGTGCTCGCCCTCTTCCCGGCCTAGCCGCCGGAATCGATGGGTCCCGAGGGCCGCGGGAAGTACACGTAGGCGCCCTGCGGCACCTTCGCGGCATCCCGCTCGCGCTGCGTCTCGAGGTCCTGCGGCCGGTCCCACCAGGTGGCGCGGTTGCGCGCGCGAAGCTCGCGCAGCTCGGGGTGCCTGTCGTGGAGGTCCCGCAGGAACCGGGTGGCTTCGGACTCGTAGGCCATGGCGTCGGTCTTCCGGCCGGCGTGGAGGTGCCGGGGCCGCGATGGTAGCACGCCGCGCGAGCCGCGCGTTTGCGCCTGCCGTCGCGCACGGGGGATAATCCGCGGTCCGTCCGGCCATCGTCCCGCGATGCGATTCTCCTACCCGCGCTCCTTCCTGTCGCTGCTGCTCATCGGCTTCACGATCGTCGCGGCACCCCTCGTGTTCGCGCTCTTCGCGAACGCCGTCGCCTTCGAGCGCCTCGCCGCCCTCTCCGAGCAGGCGGTCCTGGGCGCCGTGAAGGCCACGCAGGCGAGCCGCGCGCTCACCGCCCACATCGCCTCGCTCGAGCGCACCGCGCGGCAGTACGCGGTGGCGGGAGAGCCGCCCTTCCTCGAGGCCTACCGCGCCAACCGGGCCGCCTTCGCCGCCACGCTTCGCTCCATCGACGAGATGGCGCTCTCGGAGCCGCAGCGCGCCGAGTCCGCGGCGATCGCGGGGCTGGAGGAGAGAATCCACGCGGCGCTCTCCACCACGGCGCCCTCGCCCGACCTCTCCATCCGCCTCGCGGCCGACTTCGCGCGCCTGTCGGGCAGGTCGCAGACCCTGGTGGCGCTGGGCGACCGCGTGATCGACGAGAGCATCGAGCGCCTGCGGGCGCAGGCCGTGAAGTCGCGCAGCAACGTCTTCTGGCTCATGGTGGCGCTCATCCCGACCGCGATCCTGCTCATCGCGAGCTTCACCTTCCTCATCGCGCGCCCCATCAACCAGGTGAGCTCGGGGATCCGCCGCCTGGGCGACGGGGAGTTCGCCCGCGCCATCGCGATCGAGGGCCCCGGCGACATGGTGCGCCTCGGCGAGCAGCTCGACTGGCTGCGCCGGCGCCTGGTCACGCTCGAGGAGCAGAAGACGCGCTTCCTGCAGCACATCTCGCACGAGCTGAAGACCCCGCTCACCGCGCTTCGCGAGGGTTCCGACCTCCTGTCCTCCGGGGTGGTGGGCAACCTCAACGCCGAGCAGCTCGAGATCGCGCGCATCCTGCGCGAGAACTCCATCGAGCTGCGCAAGCTGATCGAGGGGCTCCTCAACTACAGCGCCGTGCACGCCCAGGCCTCGTTCCTCGACGCGAAGATCGTGCAGCTGCGCGACGTCGTGAAGCGCGTGGTGAACGACCGCAAGCTCGCGATGGTGTCCCGGGGCCTGCGCCTGGACGTGAACTGCGAGAGCGTCACCGCCTACTGCGACGAGGAGAAGGTGCGGGTGATGCTCGACAACCTGCTGTCCAACGCGGTCAAGTACTCGCCCGAGCGCGGCCTCGTCACCGTCAAGGTCTACAAGGATCGCGGCGAGGCCGTCTTCGAGGTGGCCGACGAGGGCCCCGGCATCCCGGTCCCCGAGCGCGAGAAGGTCTTCGAGGCCTTCTACCGCGGCACCGACGCGCCGATCGCGGCCATCAAGGGCAGCGGGCTCGGCCTTTCGATCGTCAAGGAGTACGTGCAGCTGCACAAGGGCCGGGTCGAGATCCTCGACGGCCCCGGCGCGCGCTTCCGCATCCGCATCCCGCGCCGGCGCGACAGCGGCGAGGAGGCCGCGTGAGGGCGGTGCTGCTGGCCGCCGCGCTCGCCGCCGG
>JAHCLE010000054.1 GCA_026125445.1 Burkholderiales bacterium | reverse complement strand
GGCGATTCCCTGCGGCACGGACCTGCGACAGATCCGCATGGACATCGATAACACCCGCATCGACGACCCGGTGCTGGCCCAAGAGGTGGCCGACTTCACCCACAATTGCTACGGGCCGGCGCGTGCGCGGCTGTTCATGAACCGTCCCGACCTGACCGAGGAGCAGATGCACGATGTGACCTGGATCGGCTCCCGGTTCTTCGTGGACACGCCCGGCTTCTACGACACCTATCGCTCCAAGTCGCCACGTGAGGGCTGGCCGTACAACAGCGGCCGCGATGCGGGCCTGGCTGAGGTCCCCAGCGGCGCAGGCTATCCAACCTGCCGGCAATGGTGGTCCGACACCAACGGGCTGCGTGCGCGGCTGCTGGCGCAGGTGGACCCCAGCCTGACGACCCGCATCACCGGGTGGGCCGGGTTCCTGAGCCGGGACCAGGTGGACGACTCGGTGATCCGCGCGATCGCCTCGCCACGGCAGCAGAAGCTGAACCAGGGCGCGGTCTACAGCGACTACGGCGGGCAGATTGAGATGACGCTGCCGAACATCGTCACGCGCGCGGCCAGCGACGTGGGACTGGCGGTGGGGTCGCTGGGATACTTTCCCGCAATGGACGTGATGCGCCAGGCGCTGCCGATGGTGCTGGCGCTGCTGAAGCTTGCGTTGGTGATCTGCATTCCACTGGTGCTACTGATCGGCACCTACGATCTCAAGACGCTGGTCACGCTGAGCGTTGTGCAGTTCGCCATGTTCTTCGTCGACTTCTGGTTCCAGTTGGCGCGCTGGATCGACAGCACGATCCTGGATGCGCTGTATGGCTGGGGATTCGGGTGGAATCGCCCGCACACCAACTTCGATCCGTTGATCGGGTTGAACAACGCGTTCGGGGACATGCTGCTGAACTTCGTCATGGCGACGATGTTCGTGGTGTTACCCAGCTTCTGGCTGGCCGGCCTGAGCTGGGTCGGCATCCGCGCCGGCTACGCGCTGCAGGGCATGTCGGAGGGCACCAAGGGCGCGACGCAGGCGGGCGGCAAGGGGGCGGGCGCGATCTCGCCGAAGCTGCGGTAGCCGCCGGGGACGAATCAGGTATTGCGGTCGAACGCCTGCAGCAGCGGTTCCAGCACGGCGGACCCGACGATGTGCAGCCCGGGCCCGCGCCCCATCAGGTCGGCGATCCGCTGCTCGTCGAGCGCGCCGGCGGCGAAGTCCCGTTCCATCTGGTCGGCAAGCGCCGCCTTGGCCAGCGACAGCATCGCCTGTGCTTCCCGGGACAACCCGCTGGCGGAACGCACGTCGTGCGCGACCAACATGTCGAGCACGGGCGCGACGCGCTCGGCTCCTCCCGCGATCAACTGCTGTTTGAATCCGCCGATCATGTACGTTACCGCGCGCCAGACCTGCTGCGACTGCTCATCGAGCGACTGCGCGATCAAGGCACGGCGATCCAGCGCCTGCAAGGTCGGAAGCGGCGCCAGGGAGGCGACCATGGTGCGCACGAGCCTGGCGAGCTGGTAGTCGGTCAAACGCTCCAGCAGAGTGTGGAGGACTTGCTGTTGTGTGCCATCGGCGATCGCTTTCGCGAGGGCATCGCCGCCGAGCTGCGAGGCATCGACGCGGCTGGATGCGGTGTGCGCCGTGACCTTCCTGATGTCCTGGGGCGGGTGCTCGGCCAGCGGGTCGATGTCGATGGTGACTTCGCGCGTCTCCTTGCCGGGTGGCGCGGTCCCGAGGCAGACGGCAAAGTCGAAGGCGGAGAACAGCGACAGGCGTCCGTACATAGTTCCATCGGACCCATCGACGCCGACGATGACCCGATGCCCGAACTCGAACGCGTTGGGGGCTGCGCCGGCCATGCGGGTGAAGTCCCAGTTCGCCGGCGCACTGCAGCCCGTGCCCGCGAGCGCGGCGGCCAGGATCGCTCGGGCCTCGACCAGTTCCGGCCGCTCGCCGTCGATGCGCGTGCAGCCGCCGAGGATGGCCACCTTGGCGACGGCCTGGGTGTAGGCGATGAAGCCGGACAGTGCTCCCGACCTGGCGACGTCGGGAAACTCCTGGGCGAAGAAGGTCTGGACGATGTAAGCCACGGCGCCAAGCCCGCACGTACCGCCGAACGCGCGGCGATGGTGGACGGCACCGAGCATGTAGCGATCTTCGGTGGGTTGGGATTGGAACGCGACGGTGTAGCCCTGGCGCTCCATCTCGGCCGTCCATTCCTTGGCGGCCCGCCGATCCGGGCTCGCCACCTGCATCGCGATGCCTCCCCCTTCCACCGGCGTTTGCGAGAGCACGCGCGACTGCTGGAACTTGATCTCCTCGGCGGAGATGGTGATCGGTTCGCCCGTCAGCGGATCGTTGGCGTGCACCGTCTTGATCGCGTCGGAATGGTCCGGGCGGACGCCCAGGTAGGCGTTGATGAAGTCGATCTGGCCGGCGATCGCCCCGACCAGGCCGGAGTGGCTGTTGTCGTGGGTGGTGCAGTAGATGCCGGAGTTCGTCCTCCGGCCCCCGAGCGCCGCGGGGAACACGTGTTCCTTGGAGCCTGCGGGGTTCCCGCAGACGATGCATGTCTTCGCCATTTCGATCACGCCCTCTCGAACGACAGCGCCCATGATGGCCTGCCGTTGGCGCGCCCGGCCAGGCAGGCCAGCCAGTCAGTTGTCCTCGTACCGCTCGTGCGAGTGGTCGTTGTAGAGGTTCGGGTCGTAGCCGGGCGTGTTCCGCAGCTCGTCGAGCGTGGTGAACGAGTAGTCGTCCGCCGGCGCGTCGTCGCCGCGCTGCGTCGCCCAGGCCACCGCCATGACGGCGACGACGAGCAGCGTCAGCCAGAACGCGGCGTACAGCAGCACGCCCAGCACGGCCAGCTTGACCACCCACAGCAGCGCCGCGGCCACGCCCGCAGGCAGGCCGCGCACCACCAGCCAGCCGGCCAGCCGGCGCTCGCGACGGACGCCTGCACGCCACATCCCGCCGACCCAGCGGCCGAGGCGCTCTGCATTGCTGATGCGGGTCTTCGTGTCCATCGTCGTCACCTGCTACATGCGTAGGAGGACTATTCCAGTTTGCTCCATTCCTGCCGGCTCGCGGCCACCAATGCGTTCCAGTCGTCGGGCGGATTTCCGCGGCCCAGCATCTTCTCGAAGACCGCATACGGATCGGACTTGCTGCCCGACGACCGCAGCGTCGTCTCGTCGTTGACCCAAGCGTAGACAATCACCTTTGCCTTGGAGTCGTACCGGAAGAACAGCCGGAACCGCCTTCCGATCTTGGCCCGTCGCCAGTGGCGATGGGCCGGTCCCAGGGTGTTGCCTTGGCGGTACTCGTCCCGGGCCGGATCAGTCGGCACGGTCTCCAGCATCAACTGGCTTAACGCCCGGAACAGCTTGACGTTGGCGTTCGACTCGAACCCTTCCGGATCGTTCTGCTCGGCACGCTGCGCGGCGGCGTGGAGCTTTCGCAGTTGCTCGACCACGCACTCATGGAACAGCAGCGTCCAGCCGTGGCGCTGCATCAGAGCGCCACTTCGCCGTCGATCTCCTCGTCCAGGTTCGCGCCGCGACCTGCCTGCTCCAGCATTGCGCGGGCAAGATCCTCGGGCAGGTTGCGGACATGGCGACCGGCCTCGATGTCCCGGGCCAGCAGATCCAGGAAGGCCCCGATGGCGGGATCCTCATGCTCCGCGTCAACGCGGGTGACCACGACTTGGCCGTCCTCGCGCAGCTCGAAGTCCACCTTGCCGCCAGCATCGACGCCCAGCGCCTGCCGGATGGGCTTGGGCAGGGTGATCTGTCCCTTGGAGGTGATGGTGGCCTGCTCGCGCACGGTCGGCATGGTCGGGCTCCTGACTTCAGTGCGTCCGATAGTAAGGATTTTTCCTTACCTCGTCAATCTAGGTGCTCGGGAGCGCTTGGCCGACCCAGGATGCCGGGTTGACCGGTATCGCTTTGATCCAGGCATCCGGCCCGCCCGAGCCCTATACGCAAAGGGTCAAAGGCCAAAGGGCCGGCAAGGGGCAAGGGAATGGGGCATCAAGGGGAAAGGCCCTACCCGAAAAGGCCAAAAGGCGCTCCCGCCGGTCCGTCTCCCGGGTATCAGCATGCTCTCCCTGTTCCAGCGCAAACGGACTCCACCGCCCGCCGGCCCGGCGCCGACGCCCGCCACCGAGCCTCCCAAAGGACTGACGCGACCGGCGTCGGCCGCGTCGCTGCTGGCGACCCCGCGCCGGCAGCGGCTGCTGGAACACATCTGGCAGCGCACTTCGCTGTCACGCAGGCAGTTCGCCTCGCTGTACCTGGCGCCGCTGGAACGGTACGCCGATCTGGTCCAGCAGTTCCCCGCCTCGGAGAGCCACCACCACGCATACCCCGGCGGCATGCTCGACCACGGCCTGGAGATCGTGGCCTATGCGCTGAAGCTGCGGCAGTCCCATCTGCTGCCCGCGGGCGCACCGCCCGAGGTCCAGGCGGCGCAGGCCGAAGCCTGGACCGCCGGCGCCGCCTACGCGGCCCTGCTGCACGACATCGGCAAGATCGCGGTCGACCTGCACGTCGAGTACGCGGACGGCACGGTCTGGCACCCCTGGCACGGCCCGCTGCGGCGGCCGTACCGCTTCCGCTACCGCAGGGAGCGCGAATATCGGCTGCACAGCGCCGCCACCGGGCTGCTCTACGCCCGGCTGCTCGATCCCGGCATCTTCGACTGGCTCGCCGGCTATCCCGACCTCTGGGCCGCGCTGCTGTACGTGCTGGCCGGCCAGTACGAGCACGCCGGCATGCTCGGCGAACTGGTCGTGCAAGCGGACCAGGCATCGGTCGCCCAGGAACTCGGCGGCGATCCCAGCAAGGCCCTGGCAGCACCCCGGCACGCATTGCAGCGCAAGCTGCTCGATGGCCTGCGCTACCTCCTGAAGGAAGAGTTCAAGCTGAACCAGCCCCAGGCCTCGGATGGCTGGCTGACCCAGGACGCGCTCTGGCTGGTGAGCAAGACCGTCTCGGACAAACTGCGCGCGCATCTGCTGTCTCAGGGCATCGACGGCATCCCGGCCAACAACACGGCGGTGTTCAACGTGCTGCAGGATCACGGTATCGCCTTGGCCACGCCAGACGGCAAGGCGATCTGGAAGGCCACCGTCACCAGCGATGCCGGCTGGTCGCACAGCTTCACCTTTTTGAAGCTGTCTCCGGCCATGGTCTGGGATGCGGCAGACCGGCCGGCACCGTTCGCGGGTCGCGTACAGGCCGACGAGGAACAAGGGGCGCCGACGCCACAGGCACCGGCAGCCGAAGCGCCGGGCCTGGAAAGCGCCGATACCGTGCCACCGAGCACCGCGCCGACCGCGCCCGTGCCCGCCGACAACGGCGTGGCTGTGCTGCTCGATCTGCTAAGTGACACGGCCCCACCCGTAGCGCCGGAGCCCCCGAGCGACCCCGAGCCGGCCTCGCCACCGTCGCCTACGGTGCTGCCGCAGGTGAGCCCCGCGCCATCTCGGGATCGGCCGGAGCCTTCCGGCGAGCATTTCATGGCCTGGCTGCGTCAGGGCATCCAGACGCACAAGCTCATCATCAACGACGCCAAAGCCCTGGTGCATAGCGTCGCGGGAACGGCCTACCTGGTGAGCCCCGGCGTCTTCCAGCGGTATGCGCAAGAACATCTGCAAATTGCCGCACTGGCGAAACCGGAGAACCTGGAGGGATGGCAGTGGGTGCAGAAGCGTTTTGAGAAACTGAGCCTGCACCGCAAGCAAGCCAGCGGGTTGAATATCTGGACCTGCGAAGTCACGGGGCCGCGCAAATCCAGACGACTGCACGGCTACCTGTTGAGCGCTCCCGAAGCGCTGTTCCAGGAAATGCCTCCGGACAATCCATACCTGCGCCTCCTCACCGAGGCCGTAAAGCGCGAAAATTCAGCCGCCGGTAATAAGAACGACAACGAACAGGGGTAGACAAGGGGCCACGGCGCGGGCCGGCTTCAGTCCGCGGACTTGGGCGGAGCCGTCTCTGCCAGCTTGGCTTCAGTCAGCGCCATCAAGTGGGCAGAACTGCATTTCAGCGCACGGGCGATTTTGAGAATGAGGGGGAGCGTGGGGACATGCTCGCCACGCTCGATCTTTCCCATGTGCGAACGCTCGATTCCTGACAGATGGGCCAGCGTTTCCTGGGCGATGCCTTGACTGGTTCTTTCTTCGCGCACGGAGGCCCCAAACGCGATGGCTGGTTCCGCTTCGTAGGTTGTTGTGCCGGTGGGCCGGCCTCTCTGAATCGAACGCTTTTGCATTGCCAAAAGCGTCGAGGATTGACACGATATAAACCACGTTAAACTTAACTCACGAGAAGCGACTTCATCGGTCGCCGCGAGTTCACTGCCTGGGGGAACTGGACGTGAAATCGAGCGATGCCTCCACTGAAATCCGGGTGGCTGTGCTCGGCGAGTGGGTGCCTTCACCGCTTGCCGACTTGCTGGCGTTACAGCGCGCCGAAGAGCCAGAAACCGCCACTGCTTTGATCGGATGCAGTGCCACGGCGCAGGCGCAGGAACTGCCGCACGATAACTTTGACCTAGCCTTGTCCACAGCCGCCTGGGAGTGGCCGGGCTGGGTGTGCGAACCGTTGTGGCATGACACGCTGGCGGTCGCCGTCGCCAAGCGCTCGCACCTGCTGTCTTACCGTGAAGTGCCTCGCCAAGAACTGCTCAAGCAGCCGTTGATCTGCGCGCAGTCAACGGCCGACGAGCCGTGGCGCGCGGTGGCGCAGCGCCTGTTCGAGGACGAGCTGCGGGGCCGCGAGCAGGTGGTCAGCACCTTCGACATGGCCATGACGCTCGTTGCAGCGGGCTACGGCATCGCCTTTGCGCCTGTCGCAAGGCTGGCCAGCTACCTGTGCCGAGGCATCGCCGCGCGGCCGCTGGCCGGCTCACCGGCCATCGTGATGGCCTATCTGCTGCGTCCCTGCACGTCCTTGACCGAGCCCCAGGAGCGATTCGCGCGCCGCGCCCGTTCCGTGTCCTGATGAGGGGCGCAGCGCAAGGCTGCTATGCGAACCCCACCACCTTCTCCTGATCCCACTCGCTGGCCTTCACGCTCGTGACCACGGCCATGATGATCTTGTCGAGATTGTTGGCGGTGGCGCCCTCCAGGGCCGAGCGGCCGCGCAGCATCGCACGCGGCTGCAGCAGCGCGTGGTAAATCTGCCAAGGGTCCGCGCCCCGGCTCAGCTTCACGACGGACTGGACCAGCTCGTGTTTGAGCGGGTCGAGGTGCCAGTCCGGCACCCGCTGGCCGCGGTTGCCCAGGTTCAGTGCCAGCAGGTTGCCCGCCTTGATCTCGTAGCTGATCCACCGGCGCGACTTGCCCGCCATCTTGGCGAACTCGACGACCGGAAGGTTGTGCGGCGACTCGAAAACATCGACGAGTTCCATCCGCTTGCGTTGAACGTCGGACAGTGGCTGCTCCATCACCGAGCGCGGCGCCGTGACCGCCGGCAGCCGCTGCGCCGCGGCTGACACCAGCGGCGTCGCATCGCCAGGCTTGGTCACGAGCAGGATCGGCGTCGTCGCCGCCCTGGGCGGTGCGCTGTCAGCGGGATCGCCCCCGATGGCGGGCACGCCTTCCAGGTGAATGGTGAGCGGCATGCTCGCCGCTTCGACCATGTTCTGCTCAAAGAGGTCGAGGCGGTCGGCCCAATCCTGCATCATGCGGCGGCGCTGCTCCACGTACTCGGCGTGGTTGTACGTGCTGCTGACCTTGTTGGGATCGACGTGGGAGAGTTGCGCGTCCACCCAGGCTTTCGGATAGCCGAACTCGTTGAGCGCGGTGGACATCGTGGCCCGGATGCCGTGCCCCGTCAGCAGGTCACGGTAGCCCATGCGCTTGAGCGCGCCGTTGAGCGTGTTCTCGCTCATGCGCTTCTTCAGGTCGTTGTCGTGCCGGAGCAGATAGCGCTGGGCCGGCTTGAACTCCTCCAGCATGTGCCGGACGATCTCGATGGCCTGTACCGACAGCGGCACGATGTACGGTGGAATGTCCTGCGGCCGCTGGCGCTTCCTGCGCATGTCCACCTGCAACTGCTTCACGACGTCGGGCGGGATGATCCACAACCCCTTGTCGAGGTCGAACTGATCGGGCGTCGCCAGCCGCAACTCGCCCGTGCGCACGCCGGTCAGGCACAGCAGCCGCAACCCAAGCTGGGTGCGCAGCCTGCCGCGGTACTTGCGCAGCCGCTGCAACAGCTTCGGCAGATCCTCCATGCGCAGGAACGGGTTGTGGTTCACGGGCGGCAACGGCACGGCGACCACATCGAGGTCGGACGCCGGGTTTTGCTCCAGCCCCGGCACGATCACCAGCGCGTAGCGGAACAAGTGGTTCAACCACGTCCTGACCTTCTCGGCGACGGAGAGCGCCTTGCGCTTCTCGATCTTGGCGATCACGTCCAAGAGGTCGGAGCGCTTGATCTCGTAGATCGAGCGCTTGCCCAGGTAGGGCAGTACATCCTTGTCGAAGACGCGCGGGAGGATGGAGTGCGTAGTCTGCCGGCCCTTCTTGAGGCTGAGTGCGCGATGGGCAAACCACTTCCTGTAGATGACCTCGAAGGTGTGCTCGCCGGCGAGCTTGACCGCGGCGCGCTTCTGCTTGCGGTGAACACGGGGGTTGATGCCCTTGGCGACCAAGGCGCGCGCCTCGTCGCGCAGCGCGCGGGCTTCGAGCAGCGATACCTCGGGATAGGTGCCGAACGACATCCGCTTGGGCTCCTTGAGCCAGTAGTAGCGGAAGTGCCAGGTCTTGCCTCCCGTCGCTGCAACAGCGAGGGAGAGGCCCAACGTGTCGGGGAGGGTGTAGTCCTTGCCGGTGGCTTTGGCGCGTCGAACGGCCAGGTCGGAAAGTGCCATGCTTCTAGCTCCTGAACGTGAGTCAGGAACTCGATGCTGGTCACATCACCTGCGCGCCTCTACAAACAATCCGGAAGCGGTCGTGCCCGCAAAAATGGACACAATCATGGACATAAAAGTCCTGGCTTCAGGCGGATTTCCGTGGACGACAGCAGAACATCAAAGAGAGAAAAAACCGTTGCGTGACAACGACTTGCAGACTCCCTTGGATTTCAGCGGACCTCCGCAGAAAGATGCAGTGGAGCGGGTGAAGGGAATCGAACCCTCGTCGTAAGCTTGGGAAGCTTCTGCTCTGCCATTGAGCTACACCCGCGGCGAGGCGCCATTTTACCCGACCGCCGCCCGGCGTGGCCGCCCGGGGCTCGCCGCCGGCGCCTTTCCCTTGCCACTCGCGCCGTCCCGCGGCCGCCCGTCGCACGTCCCGACCTGCCGGGGGCACGAGCCCCGATACTGGAGCCCATCGAAACCGCCCGAGGAAAGCCCATGGATCCCCGAATCGCCGGCCACCCCCTCTACCCGGAAGCGCGCCGCCACGTGAAGGCCCTGCGCGGCTTCTATGGCCACGTCCTCGTCTACGCCGCCGTGGTGGGCGGGCTGGCACTGCTCAACCTGCTCGTGTCGCCGGGCCACTGGTGGGTCCAGTGGACGGCCTTCGGATGGGGACTCGGCGTGGCTGCCCACGGCCTCTCGGTCCTCGCCCGCGGCAGCGCCTTCGGCCGGGACTGGGAGGAGCGCAAGGTGCGCGAGTACCTGGAACGCCAGGGCTCGCGCTAGGATGCGGGCCATGGCGGCGCACGATTCCACCCTCACCGACGCGGAGCGCGAGCGCATCATCGTCGCGCAGGCGAACGGCCATCCGCTCGAGATGTTCCCCTGGTTCCGGCGGTGGGCGCCGGGCCTGTGGCGCGACCTGCTGTACACGTTCATCTGGAACACCGGCTTCATGGCGGTGTTCGTCCTGATCGGCATGGTGGCCACGCTGCGGGTGCCGTCGCCAGGCGCACTTTGGGTGGCGTTCGTCATCTCGCAATGCGTGGGCTACACCCTCCACGGGCTCTTCGCCCTCGGCGGATGCACCGTGGAGACCGCCATCCGCCGCCGCGGCCGGCTCGCCACCACCCTCTACTACATGGCGATGAGCACCGTCGGCGTGGTCGCGGGCTTCGCGATGGGGACGACGATCCTCGGAAGCCTGGTGGCGCCACTGTCGGCGGACCTGCGCTGGTTCATCGCGATCGTCGCCTCGAGCCTGGCGATCTCCCTCGTGCTCGCGATCATCTTCTTCTGGCGCGAGAGGAGCGCGCTCGCCGAGGCGGCGCTCGAGCGCGCGCAGCGTCGCGCGGCCGACATCGAGCGCGAGGCGCTGGTGGCGAACCTGCGCGCGCTGCAGGCGCAGGTCGAGCCGCATTTCCTCTTCAACACGCTGGCCAACGTGACGAGCCTCATCGACGCCGACCCGGCGCGCGCCAGGCACATGCTGGAGAGCTTCATCCGCTTCCTGCGCGCCACGCTCGCCGCCACGCGCCAGTCGAGCACAACGCTCGGCGAGGAGTTCGCCCTCATCGGGGATTTCCTGGAGGTGCTCAAGGTCCGCATGGGAGACCGGCTGGAAGTCCGGCTCGATCTCCCCCCCGAGCTCGCCGCCGCGCGCGTGCCGCCCATGCTCCTGCAGCCGGTCGTGGAGAACGCGATCCGCCACGGGCTCGAGCCCAAGGTGGAGGGCGGCAGGATCGAGATGCGGGCGGGCCGCGACGGCGACCGGCTCCGGCTCGAGGTGGCCGACACCGGCGTGGGCTTCGGGGAAGCGACCTCGGGCGGGCTCGGGCTCTCCAACATCCGCGAGCGCCTGCGGCTCGCGCACGGCGACGCGGCCCGGCTTTCCATTCGCGGCAACGCGCCGCAGGGAACGATCGTCGTGATCGAGATCCCGGGCGCAGCATGAGCGCCGCCGCCCCCACGGTCCTCGTCGCCGACGACGAGCCCGCGCTCGCCGAGTACCTGCGCGGACGGCTCGCGGCGCTGTGGCCCGAGGCATCCCTCCTGCCCCCAGCGCGAAACGGGATCGAGGCGCTCGCGGCCATCGGCGAGGACGAGCCCGACGCGGCCTTCCTCGACATCCGCATGCCGGGGCTCACGGGACTCGAGCTCGCCTCCCGCATCGACGGCCGCACGCACGTGGTCTTCGTGACCGCCTACGACCAGTACGCGGTCGAGGCCTTCGACCGCAACGCCGTCGACTACCTCGTGAAGCCGGTGGCCGACGAGCGGCTCGCGCGCGCCATCGAGAGGCTCAAGGCCAAGATCGCCTCCCGCCAGGCGCCCGCGGGGCTGGGCGAGGTGCTCGCGCGCATCGCCGCCTCGCTCCCCGGCGCGGCGGGAGGGCCGCTGCGCTGGGTGCGTGCCCTCAAGGGGGAGGAAGTGCACCAGATCGCCGTCGGCGACGTCCTCTACTTCCAGGCCCAGGACAAGTACACCTGCGTGGTCACGCGCGACGGCGAGTTCCTCATCCGCACGCCGCTCGCCGAGCTCGCGGGGCAGCTCGACCCCGCGCGATTCGCGCAGGTCCACCGCTCCACCGTGGTCAACATGGACGTCGTGGCCTCGACGCGCCGCGACCTCGGCGGGCGCCTCTTCGTGCGCCTGAAGGACGGCAAGCGCACCGAGCTTCCCGTCTCGCGGGCCTACGCCCACCTCTTCCGGCAGATGTGAGTCAGTCCCGCACGCGGAAGGTCGCGGGCGCGAGCCCCGCCTCGCGGCGCTCCACCATCCGCTGGTAGGCCGTCTCCAGGTTCGCGGCGAAACGCGCCGCGTCGAAGAGGGGCGCCGTGCCGCGATTGGCCTCGAGCCTGCGCCGCAGGCCCGCCAGCCGCTCCGCATCGCTCGCGAGGGCGAGGGCGAGCGCCTCGTATTCCTGGACAGTGTCCACGACGAGCTCGGGCAATCCCACCGCGCGCAGCAGGCTCGCCGCCACCCTTCCCGCGAAGGTTCCGCCCAGGCAGGTGAGCACGGGCAGCCCGGCCCAGAGCGCGTCGCTCGCCGTGGTGTGGGCGTTGTAGGGCAGCGTGTCCAGGAAGAGGTCGGCCAGGCGGTGGCGCGCGAGGTGCTCGTCGAGCGGCATTCGCCGCGCGAAGACCAGCCGAGCGGCGTCGATGCCCCTGCGCACGGCCTCGGCGCGGAGGTTCGCCGCCGCCCACTCGTTGTCCTCGAGGAGCCACAGCACGCTGCCCTCGACGCGGCTCAGAATCCTCATCCAGGCGTCGAAGGTGCCGGGGCCGATCTTGAAGTTGTTGTTGAAGCTGCAGAAGACGAACCCGGACTCGGGCAGCCCCATCTGGGCCCGGGTGAACTCGCGCCCGGAGATGCGGCGCTTCGAGTCGTTGGCCTGGTAGCTGTCGGGCATCAGCACGACGCTCTCCGTGTAGTGCGCGTGGTGCTCCTCGGGCACGACCGTCGCGTCCGCCACGACGTAGTCGATGTACGGCGCGGCCATGGTGCCCGGATAGCCCAGGTAGTTCACCTGGATCGGCGCGGCCCGCAGCGCGAAGATGCCCGTGCGCGCGTCTTCCGTGAACCCCTTGAGGTCCACCGCGATGTCGATCCCGTGGCCGCGGGCGAGCCGCGCCACTTCCTCGTCGGAGCGGTCGCGGACGTCGACGAAGCGCTCGACCGCGGCGGCGATCCGGGAACGCATGGCGTCCTGCATGTCGGGGCCGAACGAGTAGGCCGTCACCTCGAAGCGGGCCCTGTCGTGCCTCTCGAGGATTTCCGCGACGAGGTACGACGTGGCGTGCTCCTGGAAGTCGGCCGAGAAGTAGCCGACGCGGATCCTCCCGCCCCGCGGCACGGGAGCGCCGGCGGGAAGGAGCTCGCGCGCGGGATGCATCGCCTGCGCCCAGGTCTGCGCGGCCTTCCCCTGAACATCCTGCGTCACCGGCATCGCGAGCACGGCGAACGGCGCCGCGGCCCTCTCGCCGCGCTCGATCCTGCCGGCCAGGTGCGCGACGTGGCCCGCGAGGCCGCTCCAGTCGCACATCCGCATCTTCTCGTGCAGCCAGAGCCCCTCGAGCCAGTCGAAGGCGGGGTCCAGGGCGAGCGCACGCTCGTAGCTGTGCAGCGCCTCCAGGCGCCGACCGAGATCGCGAAGCGCGATGCCGCGCCGCACGTGGGCTTCCACGTAGCCGGGATCGGCGGAGATCGCGCGCTCGCAGCACTCGAGGGCCTCCGCATGCCGGCCGAGGTCGCCCATGGCGTTGCCGGCGTTGTAGTGCGCCTGCGCGAATGCCGGCCGAATGGCGATGGCTCGCGCATAGCTCTCCAGGGCCTGCGCCGGGCGTCGCAGGCCGCGCAGCACCGCGCCGCGGTTGTTGTGCGCCTCCGCGGAGGCGGGCTCGAGCGCGATCGCCCGCTCGTGGCTTTCCAGCGCCTCCGGCAGGCGGCCGAGGCCGCGCAGCACGACGCCGCGGTTGTTGTGGGCCCCGGCGAGGTCGGCTCGCAGCGCGATCGCGCGGTCGAAGGCGGCGAGGGCCTCGGGAAGGCGTCCGAGCGCGTGCAGCGCGAGACCGTGGTTGTAGTGGGCCAGGGCGAAATCGGGGCGAAGCACGGCCGCGCGTTCGCAACTCGCCAGCGCCTCCTCGCGCCGGCCGAGCTCGCCCAGCACGATGCCCCGGTTGAGGTGGGCCTCGGCGGAGTCGGGGGCGAGCGCGATCGCGCTGTCGTAGCCTGCCAACGCCTCTTCACGCCTGCCGAGGATGCCCAGGGCGGAGGCGCGCGCGAGGTGGGTCTGCACGGAGCCCGCGCTGACGGCGAGAACGCGCGAGAAAAGGTCGACGGCCTCCTGCGGCCTTCGCGTCTGCAGGGCGATCATGCCGAGGAGATTGAGCGCGTCGGCGTGCTCCGCGCGGGCGGAGAGGATCAGGCGGCACACGCGCTCCGCCTCCGGCCAGTCGCCGCGCTGGCAGGCGGCCAGGGCTCGCTGCAGGGCCTGCGGGAGGGTGAGGGTCGTGGCGCCCTCGGGCTGGCGCGGCGTGGGATCGTGAGGCATCGTCGGGGACCGGCGGCGGGACCGTGCGAGCGCGGCTGCTGCGCCGGGGCGCGATCACGATAGCCGCCCGTGCCCGGCAACGCAAACGCTTCCGCCGCGATAGAATCGGGCCATGGAATTGCAGTTGCGCATCAACGGCGCCGAGCGGCGCTTTTCCCGCCCCCTCACCGTCCGGGAACTCGTCGGCGAACTGGGGTTCGAGGGCAAGCGCGTGGCCATCGAGAGGAACGGCGAGATCGTGCCGCGCAGCCGCTACGGCGAGGTGGCCCTCGTCGACGGCGACCGCCTCGAGGTGGTCGTCGCGGTCGGGGGAGGCTGATGGACGATCGCCTGGTCATCGCCGGCAAGGCCTACCGCTCGCGGCTGCTGGTGGGCACGGGCAAGTACCGCGATTTCGAGCAGACGCGGCTCGCCGTCGAGGCGAGCGGCGCCGAGATCGTGACGGTGGCCATCCGGCGCGTGAACATCGGCCAGAACGCCGGCGAGCCGAGCCTCCTCGACGCGCTGCCGCCCTCGCGCTACACGATCCTTCCCAACACCGCCGGCTGCTACACGGCCGAGGACGCGGTGCGCACCCTTCGCCTGGCCCGCGAGCTCCTGGACGGCCACTCGCTGGTGAAGCTCGAGGTGCTGGGCGACAGCGAGACGCTCTTCCCCAACATGCCCGAGACGCTCGCCGCCGCGAAGACGCTGGTGGCCGAGGGCTTCCACGTGATGGTCTATTGCAGCGACGACCCGATCCTCGCGCGGCAGCTCGAGGACGCGGGTTGCGTCGCGGTTATGCCACTCGCCTCCCTCATCGGTTCGGGCATGGGCATCCTCAACCCCTGGAACCTGCAGATCATCGTCGACCGCGCCCGGGTTCCCGTGCTCGTCGATGCGGGGATCGGCACCGCGTCCGACGCGGCGGTCGCGATGGAGCTGGGCTGCGACGGCGTGCTGATGAACACCGCGATCGCCAAGGCGAGGGATCCGGTGCGCATGGGGCGGGCGATGAAGCTCGCCGTCGAGGCGGGGCGCGAGGCCTGGCTCGCGGGGCGGATGCCGAAGAAGCCCTACGAGGCCGCGGCCAGCTCGCCCGCCGAGGGGCTCATCGGCAAGACCGCGTGAAGGCGGCTAGAAGCGCCAGCGCACGCCCAGCGTGAACTGGTCGGATTCGCCTTCGCGGGGCCCCCAGCGGTCGATCGGGGCGAACCGCTCGAGCTCCGCCTGCAGGCCGACGCTGCGCGTCAGGTCGTATTTCACGCCCAGACCGTAGCGCAGCCCCGACCCGGACCGCAGGGTCGGGTCGGTGGCGCCGAGGAGCGAAACCCCGGCGCCGGAATACCACGCCCCGAAGCGGCCGTAGACCGCCGTGTGCCGCCACAGAGGGAGGGTGCCGATGGTGTCCATGCTGAAGCCGCGGCCGCGCGGGGTGGCCATGGCGCCGAAATTCGGTCCCCCCGACAGGCTGCCGAAGCTCGCGTACCCCGTCTCCACCGCGAGGTACCGGGAGTAACGGTAGCCGAGCTTCAGCTTGAAACCCTCCGTGAGCGCCGGCTCCGCCGGGCTCGTGCCGAAGGCATCCGCGGCCGGCCAATACAGCCCCCGGTCGGGAATGGCGATGGCCAGGGGCTTCGCCGTGGGGCGGAGCGTGCCCACATAGTCGCCGGGTGCGGCCATCGCGGCGGGCATGGCCGCCAGACCCAGCACCGCCAGCCACCGGAAGGGGGTATCCATGCCCCCATGTTGGGTATGTCGCCTCCCGGCGTCAACGAAATGGGGAGCGGCAGCGGACGGGCAGCGTAAAATTGCGGCATGGACGCAACAAACCGGCCGATCCGCAGCTTCGTTCTCCGCCAGGGGCGGTTTTCCCCGGGCCAGCAGCGTGCCTACGAAACGCTCATGCCGCGGTTCGGGGTGCCGTTTTCCCCCGTTTTTGTCGATCTTGACGCCATTTTCGGCAGGAAAGCGCCGAAAGTGCTCGAAATCGGGTTCGGAATGGGGGAGACGACGGCCCGGATCGCCTCCGAGAACCCCCAAAACGACTATTTAGGGGTGGAAGTTCACACTCCAGGGGTCGGTGCGCTCCTGAAGCGGATAGAGGAGCATGCACTCACAAACATCCGCGTGATCCAGCATGACGCCGTGGAAGTGGTGAGGGCGATGATCCCCCCGGGATCGCTGGCCGGGATCCACGTCTTCTTCCCGGACCCCTGGCCGAAGAAGCGCCACCACAAGCGCCGGCTGATCCAGGCGCCCTTCGCCGAACTCCTGGCCACGCGGCTCGCCCCCGGGGGATTCCTGCACGTCGCCACGGACTGGCAGGAGTATGCCGAGCACATCCTCGCGACACTCGCGTCCGTGGCGGCCCTCGAGAACCCCCACGGCGGCTTCGCGGTACGCCCCGCCGACCGCCCGCAGACGAAGTTCGAGACGCGCGGCCGCCGGCTGGGACACGATTCGTGGGACGTGATCTTCAGCAAGCGAACGAGCCCCCCAGGAGGGAACCCGTGAGCCTCGACCAGGATGACCGGGCGGACCGCGCCCGCCGCCGCTTCGTCTCCCGCCTCGCCGCCACCGCCGCCCTCGGCGCGGGGGGAATCACGGGATTCATCGGCCGCGCGCTCGCCAAGGGCGACCTCCCGGCCATCCCCGGGATCAACCAGCTCAAGGGCACCGCGACCGTGAACGGCCGCCCCGCCGTGGTGGGCACCCCCGTCGGCCCGCGCGACCGGATCGCGACCGGACCCGCCAGCCAGGCGGTGGTGGTCGTGAAGGACGACGCCTTCCTCGTGCGCGCGAACACGACCTTCGAGCTGGCCGAGAGCGGGGGGGTGCTCAGCCGCATCCTCGTCGAGGCGGGCGGCGTCCTCTCCGTATTCGGCAAGAAGCCCGTGGTGATCAAGGCGAGGACGGCCACCATCGGCATCCGCGGCACGGGCGCCTACCTCGAGGTCGAGCCCGACCGGGTCTACTTCTGCCTGTGCTACGGCGAGGCCGACCTCGACGGGCCGGGCATGGCCACCAAGCGGATCGCGACCACCCACCACGAAAGCCCCCTCGTCATTTCCGACCGCGGCGGTGTGATGGCCGCGGCGCCGGGACCCGTGATGAACCACACGGACGACGAGCTCACCCTGCTCGAGGCCCTCGTGGGCCGGGAACCCCCCTTCGGGAATTCGCCTCTCAACCGTTATTGAGGCCCGACCGGGCCGAAGGTCCCATAGTTGAGTGGTTTACTCAACTATCGCCGGCCCCTTATACTCTCGACTGCACCCACCAGGAACACCCGTGAACCAGCGCAGCCAACTCCCGATGCCGGACGTCCAGGGCTCCCCCGACGTGCGCCGGCTCGCCATCGACAAGGTGGGGATCAAGTCGATCCGCCACCCGATGAAGATCCTCGAGCGCGCCGGGGCGGTCCAGCACACCGTGGCCACCTTCAGCATGTTCGTGGGGCTGCCGCACCAGTTCAAGGGCACCCACATGTCGCGGTTCGTGGAGATCCTCAACGCCCACGAGCGCGAGATCACGGTGGACTCCTTCCGCGCCATGCTGCGCCAGATGGTGAAGAAGCTCGAGGCCGAGACCGGCCACATCGAGATGAGCTTCCCCTACTTCGTCTCCAAGAAGGCCCCCGTCTCCGGCGTCGAGAGCCTGCTCGACTACGAGGTGACCTTCATCGGCGACATCGTCGAGGGCCGCGAGCAGTTCGCCCTCAAGGTGCTCGTTCCCGTGACGAGCCTGTGCCCCTGCTCCAAGAAGATCTCGGACTACGGCGCGCACAACCAGCGCTCGCACGTCACGGTGGCGGCCCGCGTGCACAGCTTCGTGTGGATCGAGGAGCTGATCGACCTGGTCGAGAAGCAGGCCTCGAGCGAGCTCTACGGGCTGCTCAAGCGCCCGGACGAGAAGTACGTCACGGAGCTCGCCTACGACAACCCGAAGTTCGTCGAGGACATGGTCCGCGACATCGCCGCGAAGCTCAACGCGGACCCGCGCATCGAGGCCTACGTGGTGGAATCGGAGAATTTCGAGTCCATCCACAACCACTCGGCCTACGCGATGATCCGCAAGAACTGGCCCGCCTGCTGAGCCCTCAGTAGCGCTTCGTCAGGGTGAGGTTCGCGCCCTCGCGGCGCATCTCGGTGCGGTTGAGGAAGCTCATCCCCAGCAGGCTCACGTCCAGGCCGGGCGCGTCGTTCACCACGGCGTCCACGTCCCGAAGCGTCATGCCGCCCACGGCGACCGTGTCCAGCCGCACGCGATAGACCCGCACGGTCCCCGCGGCCGTCTGGGCGCCCGCCTGCGGCCCGCGCGTGTAGTCGATGCCCAGGCGCTTGGCCTCCGAAGCCGGCAGGGTCACCAGCGTGGCGCCCGTGTCCACGAGGAAGCGCACGTGCGCGCCGTTGATCTGCCCCTCCGCCATGAAGTGGCCGTTGCCGTCGGCGGCGATCGTGACGCTGGGGAGCGCCCCCGTGAGGGCCGCCGATTCCGCGTGCTGTCCCATCTCGAGCACCTGGCGCTTGCCGTCGATCTCGAGGGTGGCCGAGCGCGAGTCGGAGGACACGAGGAGCACGCCTTCCGGCGTCCGCTGCCCCGCGGCGATCGTCCGGGGCGCGCCGCGGTCGATCACCACCACGGCCTTGCCGGGGAAGAGGCCGATGACGGTCACCTCCGTCGCGGCCGCGGGCGCGGCCACGACGAGCGCCGCCACCATAGAATTGCCGATTGCGCGCAGGATGCCCATCCCATGAAGCCCGTCGTCGTCTTTCGCCACGCCCCCAC
>JAHCLE010000053.1 GCA_026125445.1 Burkholderiales bacterium | reverse complement strand
TGCCAGAGGATGTCCCGGAACTTCTCCATGTCGTCCGGGCCCTTCTTGACCGACAGGACCTGCTCCGAGGAGCAGCGCGCGGCCACGTGGACCTCGTTGTAGTAGTCCTTGTCGATGAAGTTCTTGGTGCGGAAGTCGACGAAGAAGTCCCGGAAGGACAGCCCCGAGATGTCGCCGACCGTCGGCAGCTTGTAGACGAAGGGCGAAGGCATCTTCACCACGTTGAGCTGCTTGCCGAGGTCGTTGAGGTAGAGGAACGCCCGCCGCAGGGCGTGGTCCACCGCCACCGCATTGGACCGAAGGCTCTCGGTCTTGTCGACGTCCTGCGCCTTGGCGGCGTCGGCCTGTTTCTTGAGATCGTCCAGAAGTCCCACTCGCAGCTCCCCTCTGAAGGCCTGTCCGGCCATCGTGAGATTTTATCGTATCATCGTCCGGCCGGCAGTCCCCATGAAAGCCATCCTCGCCCTCGACCAGGGAACGACCAGTTCCCGGGCCATCGTCTTCGATCGCGCCGGGCTGCCCATCTCCGTCGCTCAGCAAGAATTCCGCCAGATCTTCCCCCAGCCCGGCTGGGTCGAGCACGACCCGGAGGAAATCTTCGCCAGCCAGCGCGACGTCGCCGCCCGGGCGCTCGCCCAGGCGGGGCTCGCCGCCCGTGACGTGGCGGCCATCGGCATCACCAACCAGCGCGAGACGACGGTGCTGTGGGACCGCGCCACCGGCAGGGCGCTCGCCAACGCCATCGTCTGGCAGGACCGACGAACCGCGTCCCGATGTGACGCTCTCCGGCAGGCCGGCCACGATGCCGGGTTCCGCGACCGCACCGGGCTGGTGCTCGACGCCTACTTCTCCGGGACCAAGCTCGCGTGGCTCCTGGACAGCGTGCCCGACGCGCGCCGGCGCGCCGAGAATGGCGAGCTCGCCTTCGGCACCGTCGACAGCTGGCTCGCCTGGCGCCTGACCGGCGGCGAGGCCCACGTCACGGACGCGAGCAACGCCTCGCGCACGCTCCTCTTCAACATCCACGACCTCGACTGGGACGACGAGCTCCTCGCCCTGCTCGACATCCCGCGCTGCCTCCTTCCGCGCGTGGCCGGTGCCGGCGAGATCGTCGGCGCCACGCGCTGCGAGGGCCTGCCGGCGGGCATCCCGATCGCGGGCATGGCCGGCGACCAGCAGGCGGCGCTCTTCGGCCAGGCCTGCCACCGGCCGGGGCTCGCGAAGAACACCTACGGCACGGGCTGCTTCCTGCTCATGAACACCGGCGAGCGCCCGTCGGCCTCGCGCCACCGCCTGCTCACCACCGTGGCCTGGCGCCGCCCCGGGGGCGCGCACTATGCGCTCGAGGGAAGCGTCTTCGTCGGCGGCGCGGCGGTGCAGTGGCTGCGCGACGGCCTGGGGATCATCGAGAAGGCCGAGGACGTGGGCCCGCTCGCGGCGAGCGTGCCCGACAGCGGCGGGGTGCACTTCGTCCCGGCGCTCGCGGGCCTGGGCTCCCCCTACTGGGATCCGCACGCCCGCGGCACCATCGTCGGGCTCACCCGCGGCTCCACGCGCGCGCACCTCGCGCGCGCGACCCTCGAGGCCATCGCCTTCCAGAGCGCGGAGCTCATCGCCGCGATGTCGGCCGACTCGGGCATCGCGCTCGCCGAGCTCCGCGTCGACGGCGGCGCCACGGCGAACGACCTGCTCATGCAGATCCAGGCCGACGTCCTCGGCGTCCCGGTGGTGCGCCCGCGGGTCACGGAGACCACCGCGCTCGGCGCGGCCTACCAGGCGGGACTCGCGGTGGGCTTCTGGGAGGACGAGGCGGAGATCGCCTCGCTGTGGTCGCGCGACCGGGTCTTCGAGCCGCGCATGCCGGAATCCCTGGCCCGGGAGAGGCTGGCCGACTGGCGGCGCGCCGTCGAGCGAGCGCGCCACTGGGCGCGGGACTAGCCCGCCGGGGGATCGGCGCGCAGGAAGGTGCGCCGGTAGTGGCGCAGCTCCTCGATGGACTCGTGGACGTCGGCGAGCGCCTCGTGCTTGCTCTCCTTCACCACGCCCGCGAGCACCTCGGGCCGCCAGCGCCGCGCGAGCTCCTTGAGCGTGGAGACGTCGACGATCCGGTAGTGGAGGTAGGCGTCGAAGGCGGGCATGTAGCGCGCCATGAACCGGCGGTCCTGGTGCACCGTGTTGCCCGCCAGGGGCGCGGTCCCCGGGGGCAGGACGGGCCGCAGGAAGTCGAGGATCATGGCCTCGACCTCGGATTCGCTGAACTTCGAGGCGCGCACCTTGTCGATAAGACCGGATCGGCCGTGCGTACCCTTGTTCCAGGAGTCCATCGCGTCCAGCACCTCGTCGGGCTGGTGCACGACCCAGACGGGCGCCTCGGCGATCGTGTTGAGCTCCCCGTCGGTGACCACCAGCGCGACCTCGAGGATGCGGTCGCGCTCGGGGACGAGCCCCGACATCTCCATGTCCACCCAGACGAGCGGTGCCTTGTCCTGTTCCTGTGCCATAGAATGATCGATCGTTGCGGCGCCCGGATTGTGTCACGCGCCGCCCGCTTCCACCAGCCGCCGTGAACGCCTTTGCCCTCACCTTCGTCGCCTTCGCCCTCGCCGCCCTCGCCTGGCGCCTGTGGCTGCTCGCGCGCCACGCGCGCCACGTCTCGCGCCACCGCGACCGCGTGCCGCCCGACTTCGCCGCCCTCGTGCCTCCCGAGGCGCACGCGCGCGCGGCCGATTACACCCGCGACAAGGTCCGGGTGGCCGCCATCGAGGCCGTGGCGATCGACGGCGCGCTGCTCCTCGCGATGAGCGTGGGAGGCGGCCTCGCGGCGCTCGACGCCGTCTCCGGGTCGCTGCTGGGCACCGGCTACGCGCGCGACCTCGCGACCGTCTTCGCCTTCGTGGCCGTGGGGGCGGCGGCCTCCCTTCCGTTCGACGCCTGGCGCACCTTCGGCGTCGAGGCGCGCCACGGGTTCAACAAGTCCACGCCGGCGCTCTTCGCCGCCGACATCGCCAGGGGCGTGGCGCTCGCCGCGGCGCTGGGCTCGCCCCTGGTCCTCGCGGTGTGCTGGTTCATCGAGGCCACGGGCGCCTGGTGGTGGGTGTGGGCCTGGGTCGCGTGGGTCGCCTTCACGCTGCTGCTGGTGGCCGTCTTCCCGCGCTGGATCGCGCCGCTCTTCAACCGCTTCACGCCCCTCGAGGAGGGGGAGCTGCGCCGGCGCATCGAGTCGCTCGTGGCGCGCTGCGGCTTCCGCGCCGAGGGACTCTTCGTGATGGACGGCTCGCGGCGATCGAGCCACGGCAACGCCTACTTCACCGGCTTCGGCCGCGCCAAGCGCATCGTGTTCTTCGACACCCTGATCGAGCGCCTCACCCAGGAGGAGATCGAGGCGGTGCTGGCGCACGAGCTGGGGCACTTCGCGCGCGGCCACATCCCGCGGCTCCTCGCGGTGCGCTTCGCGCTCGCCTTCGTGCTGCTCGCGCTGATGGGCTGGGCGGCCGGCGAGCCCGCCTTCGCCGCGGCCTTCGGCCTGCCCTCGCCCGCGCCCACCGGCGCGCTGCTGGCCGCCTTCATGCTCGCCGTTCCCGCCTTCACCTTCCCCTTCCAGCCCCTCGCGAGCCTGCTTTCGCGGCGCCAGGAGTTCGAGGCCGACGAGTTCGCCGCCCGGCACGCGAGCGCCGACGACCTGGTGAGCGCGCTGGGCAAGCTGTACCGCGACAACGCGGCGACCCTCACGCCCGACCCGCTGCACTCGCTCGTGTATGATTCCCATCCGCCCGCCGCGCTGCGCATCGAGCACCTGAGAAGGATCGCCGGCCGGCCCGCCTGACCGCACCCTCCCCCGCAACACGCCGCCCACCATGAACGAACTCGCCCGCAAGAAGTGCCTGCCCTGCGAGGGCGGCGTCGCCCCCCTCACCGACGCCCAGGTCGGCCCGCTCCTGAAGGGGCTCTCCGGCTGGACGCGCGAGGGCAAGGCGATCGCCAAGACCTACAGGTTCTCGAACTACCACGAGACCATGGCCTTCGTGAACGCGACCGCGTGGATCTCGCACCGCGAGGACCACCACCCGGACCTCGCCGTGGGCTGGGGCCAGTGCAAGGTCTCCTACTGGACGCACGCCATCGACGGGCTCTCCGAGAACGACTTCATCTGCGCCGCCAAGATCGACGCGCTGTTCGACCTCTAGGAGGGCGGGCAGGTGACGACCCGGCGCGAGAGGGAGCAGCAGGTCGTCGCCGAGGGCCGCGTCGTGGCCGACTTCGGGCGCGACTTCCTCGTCGAGCTCGCCGACCGCCGCCAGATCGTCTGCACGCGCAAGGGCCGCAAGCAGGACGCCGCCTGCGGCGACTTCGTGGAGGTGCGCCTCACGGGCTCCGCCCAGGGTTCCATCGAGCGCGTGGGCACGCGCCGCAACATCCTCTTCCGCTCCGACCAGTGGAAGGAGAAGACGCTCGCGGCAAACGTCGACCAGGCGGTGATCCTGCTCGCCCCGCGGCCCGCCTTCAGCGAGGCGTTCCTGAACCTGAGCCTGGTCGCCTGCGAGGCCGCCGGCATCCCGGCGATCATCGCGCTGAACAAGTCGGACCTCCCCGAGCACGCCGCCTCGCGCCGCTCGCTCGAGGCCTGGGAGCGCATCGGCTACACGGTCATCTCGATGTCGGCAAAGTTCGACACCGCCGCCCTCCTTCCGCTGCTGGAGGGCAAGATCACGCTGCTCGTGGGCCAGAGCGGCATGGGCAAGTCCCGGACCGTGAACGCGCTGGTGATGGAGGAGGTCGCGCGCGTGGGCGAGATCTCGGCCTCGCTCGGCATCGGCACGCACACCACCACCTTCTCGCGCCTGTTCCGGCTGGACCGCGACGCCGCGATCATCGACACGCCCGGCTTCCAGTCCTTCGGCCTGTTCCACCTCACCGAGGGGCAGATCGCCGAGGCGATGCGCGAGTTCCGCCCGTTCCTGGGCGAGTGCAAGTTCAACGACTGCGCTCACCTCTCGGAGCCCGGCTGCGCGGTCGTCGCGGCGGCCGGGCGCGGCGCGATATCCGCCGAGCGACTCTCCTTCTACCAGGTGCTCATCGAGCAGCACCGCGAGCTGCACGACCAGCACCCCGACTGGGCGCGCTGAAGGCCGCGATGACGACGGTCACCCTGGGAACGGCCACGCCCGGCGGCGGCTTCCCCGCGTTCGGCGCGGCGTTCGCCGAGGCGGTGCGCGAGGCCGATCCCTCGCTCGCCATCGAGCCGCGCAACACCCGGGGAAGCACGGAGAACATCCCCCTCGTCGAGGCCGGCAGCCTCGACATCGCCTTCGTGACAGGCGAGCCCTTCCACGAGGCGGTGGAAGGCATCGGCCGGCCGGCGGCGAACCTGAAGATCCTCGCCGCCATGTATTCGTCGCCCGGCATGTTCGTGCTGCGCGCCGACAGCGCCCACCGCTGCATCGCCGACCTCGCCGGCAGGCCCGTCGCCTTCGGGGCGCAGGGTTCCGGGCTCGTGATCCTCGCGCGCTACGTCCTCGACGGCCTCGGCTACGACATGCACAGGGACTTCCAGGCCGTGTTCCTCGAGCGGGCGGGCGACGGCCCGGCCATGGTGGAGGACGGTCGCGTGACCGCCCTCTGGGGCGCCGGGATCGGCTGGCCCGGATTCGCGGCGGTGGCGAAATCGCCGGCGGGAGCACGCTTCATCGCGCCCGACGAGGCGGAGTCGCGGCGGATCCTCGCCAGGCACGCCTTCCTCAAGCCCCTCACGGTGCCGGCCGGAAGCTACCCCGGCCAGGAGGCCCCCATCGCCTCCGTCGGCTCGTGGGCCCTCGTGATCGCCCGTCCCGGCCTCCCCGACGAGACCGCGTACCGCCTGGCCCGCGCCCTGCACAGGGGCGAGGAGGCCATCGCCCGGCGCCTTCCGCAGGCGCGCGAGACGACCGCCCGCAACACCCTGGCGGCCGCCCCGCGGCCTGACCTGATCCATCCCGGCGCGCGGCGCTACCTGCGCGAGGCGGGCCTGCTACCCTGATCCCCGATCGACCAACCCCTGACCGGAAGAACCGTGCATTCCACCGTCACCGTCAACGGCGCGCAGATCGCCTACCGATTCGACGGGCCCGCCAACGGCCGCGTCGTCCTCATGAGCAACAGCCTCATGTCGAACTACGACATGTGGGACCCGACCGTCCCGGCGCTCTCCGACCGCTACCGCGTCCTGCGCTACGACACGAGGGGCCACGGCCGCTCCTCCACGCCGCCCGGCCCCTACTCCATCGCGATGCTGGCCGACGACGCGGCGGGGTTGCTCGATGCGCTCGGCATCGGGTCCGCGCATTTCGTGGGACTGTCGATGGGCGGCATGGTGGGCCAGCAGCTGGCCGCGCGCCACCCCGACAGGGTGCACTCGCTCGCCCTGTGCGACACCGCGAGCGAGATGCCGCCGCGCGAGATGTGGGAGCAGCGGCTCGCCACCGCCCGCAGCCAGGGCATCCCCGGCCTCGCCGACAGCACCCTCCAGCGCTGGTTCACGGAGCCCTTCATCCGGCGCGCGCCCGGAGAGATCGAGAAGGTCCGGCGCATGATCCTCTCCACCGGCGCCGAAGGTTACATGGCCTGCGCCGCCGCCATCCGCGACATGGCGCAGACGACGATGCTGCTCTCCATCACGGCGCCCACCCTGGTCCTCACGGGCCGCCAGGATCCCGCCACGACGCTCGCCCACGCCACGGTGCTGCACCGCGTGATCGCGGGCTCCCGGCTCGTGATCGTGGAGGACGCCGCCCACCTCTCCAACATCGAGCAGCCGCAGGCCTTCAACGCCGCCCTGCGCGGCTTCGTCGACGAGGTCGACGCGAGGCTCGCCCCGCCCGCCTGACCCGCCCCCGACGCCCCTCAGGCCGCCATGCCGATGGCGAGCGGAATGCGCCGCGGCCCGAACTGGTCGCGGATCTCGAACGGCTGCCAGCGGCCCGCGATGGCGGCGCCGCAGTCCGGGCAGTGCCCGTCCGCGGTGAGGCGGTAGGCCTCGATGCGGTACCAGTCGCGCTCGATGAGCTTCGTCCCGCAGCCGGGGCACCGGGTGGTGTCGCCCTCGCGGTCGTGCACGTTGCCCGTGTAGACGTAGCGAAGCCCCTCGGCCATGGCGATGCGCCGCGCGCGCCGCAGCGTCTCCACCGGCGTGGGCGGCACGTCCATCATCTTGAAGTCGGGATGGAAGGCGCTGAAGTGCAGCGGCACCTCGGCGCCCAGCTCGCGGCGGATCCAGCGGCACTCGGCCTCGATCTCGGCGTCGGAATCGTTGTGGCCCGGGATGAGGAGCGTGGTGATCTCGAGCCAGGCCTTCGACTCGTGGACGATCCAGGCGAGGGAGTCGAGCACGGGGGCCAGCTTCGATCCGGTGAGCTTCACGTAGAACTCGTCGGTGAAGCCCTTGAGGTCGACGTTGAGCGCGTCCATGCGCCCGTAGAACTCGCGTCGCGGCTCGGGATGGATGTAGCCGTTGGTCACCGCGACGTTGGCCACCCCCGCCGCACGGCAGGCCTCGGCGACGTCGATGGCGTACTCGGCGAAGATGATCGGGTCGTTGTAGGTGTACGCGACGCTCCGCGCGCCGGATTCGCGCGCCGCGCGGGCGATGGCCCGGGGCGAAGCGCGGTCCATCATGCTGTCCATGTCGCGCGACTTCGTGAGGTCCCAGTTCTGGCAGAACTTGCAGGCGAGGTTGCAGCCCGCGGTGCCGAAGGAGAGGACCGAGGTGCCCGGGTAGAAGTGGGCCAGCGGCTTCTTCTCGATCGGGTCCAGGCAGAAGCCGGACGAGCGCCCGTAGGTCGTGAGGACCAGCGCATCGCCCACGCGCGCGCGCACGAAGCAGGCCCCGCGCTGGCCGTCGTGCAGGCGGCAGTCGCGCGGGCAGAGGTCGCACTGGATGCGGCCGTCGTCGAGCCGGTGCCACCAGCGCGCCGGGTGGTGCGAGCCCTCCACGGGCTCAATGTGCCGGGCGTCCATCGCCGTATTTCTCCACCGTGTAGCGCGTGAGGCGGATCGCGGGGTCCCAGAATCGCGACGGCAGCCGCGCCTTGTGCCGCAGCGCCGCGAGGAACTCGACCGGGTCGGGCAGGCTCTCCCACACCTGCGGCAGGAAGGTCGCCGCGTGCCCCGCGTACTCGAGGTAGACGCCGTCGACGCCGGGGCGGAGCCTCCCGGCCGCCTCGGCCTCGCTCGCGGCGGCGAGAGGCGTGCGCGGCGAGAGTACCGAGACCTCGATGGCCACCTCCCCGAACTCGGAAAGCGTGAGCGGCTCGAAGCGCGGGTCGTGGAAAGCCGCCGCGCGCGCATTGCCGGCGACGTCCTCGCCCAGCGGCCGGCGCGCGTCGACCGAGCCGATGCACCCCCTCAGCATCTCGTCCAGGGTGAGCGTGACGAAGCTCGCCGCCGGGGCCGCGAGCCACGGCTCCTCGCGCGCCCGGACGAGGCCGACGCCCAGGCGCTCCGCGATGGCCTCCCGCGCGATGGCGACCAGCACCCGCCCGCGATCGCCGTCAGGCATGGCTCGCCTCCCGCTCGCGGAACGCGAAGGCGCCGTAGCCGACCACCTGGCCTCGGCCGCCGGCCGTGTCGCCGGAGTTGCGAAGGTCGAGGAGCTGGGCCTGCATGCCGCGCCGGCGCGCGACCTCGAGGAGCCCGTTGACCGGCGCCGCGCCGCAGGCCTCGTCCGGCTCGATGCGTGGCGCGAGGGACACGATCGCGCGGGCCGTCTCGCGGTCCTTCTCGCGCGCCGTCGGGTAGGGAAGGTAATGGGAGAGGTCGGAGCTCACGACCACCAGCGTCTCCTCGCCTCCCCAGGCGGCATCGAGGAGGGTCGCCATCTCATCGGGCGAGGCGTCGCCCACCACCACGGGCACCAGGCGGAAGCCGCCCAGCACCGCCTGCAGGAACGGCAGATGCACCTCCAGCGAATGCTCGAGCGCGTGCGCCTCGTCGCTCGTCACCACGAAGGGCAGCGCGCGCAGGCGCTCGAGGACCTCCTCGTCGAGATCCACCCTCCCGAGGGGCGTGGCGAAGGCTCCCGCGCGCGGAACCGCGGCGCCGCGCACGTAGACGCGGTGCGCCGGGCCCGCCAGAACCACCCGCGAGATCCGCCCCCTGAGGGACGCGACCCGCGCGTAGGCGCTCGCGGCGACGGGTCCGGAATAGACATAGCCCGCGTGCGGGGCGATGAGGGCCTTGGGCGCGCTCTCGTCCCGCGGGACGGGGGCCGCGGCGTCGAGGCACTGCCGGACTTCGGCGGCGAGGACCGCCGGATCATCGGGATAGAAGGCACCCGCCACGGCGGCGGGACGGATACTGGCCATCTGGCACCTCCGCATGCCACGGAGATGGAGTCAGGTTAGCACTTCCGCAAGAGGGGGTGCAGTGGACCTTCAGCCGGCCTTCCGGCGCGGCCCGAAGTGGCGCCAGAGTCCCGGCACCACGACCACCGCGACCGCGACCGCCAGGAGGGAGGCCGAGAGCGGGTGGTTCAGGAAGATCATCGGGTCGCCCTGGCTGATGGCGAGCGCGCGCCGCATCTGCTCTTCCGCCAGGGGGCCGAGGATCATGCCGACGATCACGGGCGCCGCGGGAAAGCCGTAGCGGCGCATCAGGAACCCGACGAGGCCCACCGCGTAGAGCAGGAAGACGTCGAAGGGCGACTGGCGCATCCCGTACACGCCCATCGTCGCGAAGACGAGGATGCCGGCGTAGAGCTGCGGCTTGGGGATCGCCAGCAGCTTCACCCACAGCCCCACCATCGGCAGGTTGAGGACCAGCAGCATCACGTTGCCCACGTAGAAGCTCGCGATGAGGCCCCAGACCAGCGCCGGGTTGGCCTCGAAGAGCAGCGGCCCCGGCTGCAGGCCGTACTGCTGGAACGCCGACAGCAGGATCGCGGCCGTGGCGGAGGTCGGCAGGCCCAGCGTGAGCAGCGGCACCATGGCCCCGGTCGACGAGGCGTTGTTCGCGGCCTCGGGTCCCGCCACGCCCTCGATGGCGCCGTGGCCGAATTCCTCGGGGTCCTTCGCGAGCTTCCTCTCGATGGCGTAGGAGAGGAAGGTGGGGATCTCGGCGCCGCCGGCGGGGATGGAGCCGAAGGGAAAGCCGATCACGGTCCCGCGCAGCCACGGCTTCCAGGAGCGCTTCCAGTCGTCCCACTTCATCCAGATGGAGCCGCTCACTTCCTCGAGCTTCTCCTGCACCTGGTTCATCTTCGAGGCGAAGTAGATCGTCTCGCCCACCGCGAAGAGGCCCACGGCGATGGTGACGACCTCGATGCCGTCCAGGAGCTGCGGCACCCCGTAGGAGAAGCGCGCCTGGCCCGTCTGGTTGTCGATGCCCACCAGCCCGATCGCGAGCCCCAGGAACAGGCCCGCCATCCCGCGCAGGGTCGAGTCGCCCAGCACCGAGGAGACGGTGGTGAAGGCGACGATCATGAGCGCGAAGTACTCGGGGGGGCCGAACTTCAGGCCCAGCTCGACCACGAGCGGGGAAAGGAAGGTGAGGCCGACCGTGGCGATGGTCCCGGCCACGAAGGAGCCGATGGCGCTGGTCGCGAGCGCGGGTCCCGCCCGGCCGCGCTTGGCCATCTGGTTGCCCTCCATCGCCGTCACGATGGTCGCGCTCTCGCCCGGGGTGTTGAGCAGGATCGAGGTGGTCGATCCCCCGTACATGGCGCCGTAGTAGATGCCGGCGAACATGATGAGCGCGCCGCTCGCGTCGACCTTGGTGGTGATGGGAAGCAGCAGCGCCACCGTGACCGCGGGGCCCACGCCCGGCAGCACGCCGACGGCGGTTCCCAGCGTCACGCCGACCAGCGCCCACATCAGGTTCTGCGCCGTGAGCGCGACCGCGAAGCCGTTGGCGAGCTGGGCCCAGACGTCCATCGCGGCCTAGGGAAGGATGCCCTTGAGCACGCCCGCGGGGAGCTGCAGGCCGAGGGCGTAGTTGAAGACGGCGAAGATGAAGGCCGCCACCGCGAGGCCCACGAGGGCGTTGGAGAGCCACCGGCGGCTGGCGAAGCCGCGCGCCACCGCGACGAAGAGGAGCGTGGAGGCGATGAGGAAGCCGGCGCGTTCCACCAGGAAGCCGTAGGCGAGGATGCCGCCGCTCACCCACGCGAACGCGGTCCAGTCCATGGGCAGGTGCAGCTCCGCGTCCTCGTCGACGCCGCGGTAGCCTCCCGTCAGCGCCTCCCGGAGCAGCATCGCCCCGAGGAGAACGAGTCCCGCGCCCACGATGCGGGGCACGACGCCCGGCCCGACCTGGGCGTATCCGCCGCCCGCGGGGAGGTCGGCCGCGCCCACGAGCACCAGCACCCCGAGGGCGAAGATTCCCGCGGAGAGCGCGATCTGCCCCTTGGGGCGGCGTTGGGCCACGTGGTCGAGGAACGAGCCGTGCCGGGTCGGAAGATGACCACGCCCGGTCTCCCGGGCGCGGCGATCACTTCTTGCCGAGGCTCAGCCCGGCGAGGATCTCGCCGATGCGCTTGTTCTCCGCCTGCACGAAGGCGCCGTACTGGTCGCCCGGCAGCCAGTAGGCCGCCCAGTCCTGCTTCTTGAGCGTCTCGGCCCAGGAGGGGTGCTTGGTGGCCGCCTCCACCGCCTTCACGAGGGCGGCCTGCTGCTCCTTCGTGATGCCGGGCGCGCCGAAGATGCCGCGCCAGTTGGCGAGCTCGACGTTGAAGCCCTGTTCCTTGAGGGACGGGATGCTGCCGATCTTCTCCGCCGAGGACACGGCGAGCGCGCGCATCTTGCCGGACTGGATGTGCTGCGCGAACTCGGAAAGGCCCGACACGCCGACGCTCACGTGGCCGCCGATGATGGCCGCGACGGCCTCCCCGCCGCCCTTGAACGGCACGTAGTTCACCTTGCCCGGCTCCACGCCCACTTCCTTGGCGAGCAGGCCCGCCAGGATGTGGTCCGTGCCGCCGGCGCTGCCGCCGCCCCACGAAATGCTGCCCGGGTTGGCCTTGAACTTCGCCATCAGGTCCTTCATGTCCTTGATGGGCGAGTTCGAGGGAACGACGATCACCTCGTACTCCGAGGTGAGGCGAGCGATCGGCGTGACCTGGTCGATCGTCACCGCGGACTTGTTCTGGATGAGGCCCCCCACCATCACCATCCCGCCCATCATCAGCGCGTTCGGGTCGCCCTTGGAGGCGCTCACGAACTGCGCCAGCCCGATGGCGCCGGCCGCCCCCCCCTTGTTGTCGTACTGGATGTTCTTCACGGCGCCGGCGGCGATCATCGCCTTGCCCAGCTCGCGGCCCGTGGTGTCCCAGCCGCCGCCCGGGTTGGCGGGAATCATCATCCGCACGCTGTCGAAGGCGACGGCGGATCCGGCGATAGCGAGGCCCGCGGCGAGCGCGGTCGCGCGCAGCAGGTTACGGGGTGAAAGACGTGCCATCTTCGTGTTCTCCTCTTCTGGATTCGTTTCGCCCCGCCGGAAGGACCGTAGCGCCCGAGCCGCGAGGTTCGCCGCGAGTGTAGCAAATGCCCCCCTCCCCCGCACGGCGGGCGGGCAATCAGGAGGCGGCGAGGACGGACACGAGCAGGTAGGCCACGAGCCAGAGCACGAGGGCGCGCCACAGCATGCCCTCGAGGCTCGCCAGCGCCTCCTCGCCCGCGGGCTCCCCCACGCCCAGCGCGGGCCGGTCGAGCAGCGCCTCGCCCCGCGCGATGGCGTCGCCCAGGCGCACGCCCAGCGCACCGGCGCCGCTCGCGAGCACGATGCCCTCGTCGGGACGCAGCCACTGCGCCGCCTGGGAGCGCCAGCAGTACAGGGCGTCCTCGAAGTCGCCGACGACGGCGAAAACGAACGCCGTCACGCGCTGCGGCGCCCAGTCGAGGACCTCGAAGGCGCGCCCGGCGAACCAGCCGAACTCGCGCTCCTCGGGATCGACCGCCGCGTCCCACAGGCGGGCCGCCCGCTGCGTGAGGGGGTAGACGACGGCGCCCAGCGGGCCCGGCAGCAGCAGGAACCAGAAGAGGATCGCGAACGTACCGTGGTGCGCCTCCCGCAGGCCCTGCTCGGCCGCGAGACGGGCAGTCGCGCCCGGTTCGTCGGAAGGGGGGGCCTCGCCCAGCCACTGCGCGAGGCGGCGGCTGGCGGCGGCCGCGTCGCCATCGCGCAGGCTCCTCTCGATCGCCCCCAGGTGCGAGGTGGTCTGCAGGAAGCGCAGGCTGCCGTAGAGGATGACGGCGTCGAGGACCGCGAGCACCACGCCGTGGGCGGAGGCGGCCAGCGCGGAGACGATCGCGAGGGGCACCGTCACCACCGCGACGAGCGCCACGTAGGCGAGCACCCCGGAATTGCGGTCGCCGGCGTTGAGCCGCTTGGCCGTGGACAGGCACAGCCTGCCGTAGAAGGCCTGGAGGGGCGAGCGCCCGGCCGGAGGATAGGCGTAGAGGGCGAGAAGTGCCGCGAGTAGCGTGACGAGGATCAAGCGGGGCTCCCGGATGCCCCCCGATTATAGGGTCCCGGGAAGCCGCCGACGGCCGGAAAAAAGGGATAATGCCGGCCACCGGGGTCCTCGCCGAGCAACCCGGGCGTCGCAGAACGCACCATCCACGGAGGAGACAACCGATGTTCCGCAAGATCCTCGCCGCCCTGGCGGCACTCGTCGCATCCACCGCGGTCCTCGCACAGGACTACCCCAACCGCACCATCTCGATCGTCGTCCCGTTCGCGGCCGGCGGGCCCACGGACACGGTGGCGCGCCTCGTCGCGCAGTCGATGACCAAGTCCCTGGGCCAGACCGTGATCGTGGAGAACGTCGCCGGCGCCGGCGGCACCATCGGCCCCAAGAAGGTCGCGGCCTCCAAGCCCGACGGCTACACGCTCGTGCTGATGCACATCGGCATCTCCACCAGCGTCTCGCTCTACCGCAACCTGGGCTACAGCCCGGTCACCGACCTCGAGCCCATCGGCCTCATCACCGACGTGCCGATGACCTTCATCGCGCGCAAGGACTTCCCCCCGAAGGACATGAAGGAGCTCATCGCCTACGTGAAGGCCAACAAGGACAAGGTCACCTACGCCAACGCCGGCGTCGGCGCGGCCTCGCACCTGTGCGGCATGCTGTTCATGACGGCGATCCAGACCGACCTCACCACCGTCCCCTACAAGGGCACGGGCCCGGCCATGACCGATCTCATCGGCGGCCAGGTGGACTTCATGTGCGACCAGACGACGAACACCACGCCGCAGATCAAGGGCGGGAAGGTGAAGGCCTACGCGGTGACGACCTCGACGCGCGTGAAATCGCTGCCCGACCTGCCGACCGTGCAGGAAGCCGGCATCAAGGACTTCCACGTCGGGGTGTGGCACGGCCTGTGGGCGCCCAAGGGCACGCCGAAGCCGGCCATCGACAAGCTCGCCGCCGCGCTCCAGGCCGCGCTCAAGGATCCGTCCGTGGTGACGAAGTTCGCCGAGCTCGGCACGGAGCCCGTCGCGCAGGACCAGGCCACGCCCGCCGCGCTCGCCAAGCACCTCAAGGCCGAAGTCGACAAGTGGGCGCCGATCATCAAGAAGGCCGGCATCTACGCCGACTGACGCAAGGCCCGATTCCTCCAGGGCCCGCCTCCCCGGTGGGCCTTTTTCTTTCGCCGCCCAAAAAAATGCCCGCCGGGGATGCCGGCGGGCAAAACCGCTCTCGGAGGAGAAACTGCCGGCACGCGAAGCGCGCCGACGACGCTCTTGCAGCAGGGAACGTGCCAATCGGCGCCGCGAGGAATTTCCGCCCGCAATCATGGGCTTGCCGGAGCTTGGGGCCTGGGTGGCCCCCGCCGCCCGCATGGGATTGGTGCATTGCAGCACCAGGTTGGTTCAGCGCGCGGCCGGCCAGGCTGCGCCGGCTACTGCGGATAGCGCCCGGGCACCTTCGCGAAATGCGCCTCGACCTTCACCCGCTCGGCCTCGATGTCCTCGCCGACCTCGAAGAGCGGGCCGATGCGCACCGTGCGCGTGGCGTAGTCGAGTCCCACGAGCAGCACGGGCACGCCCGCGCCGCGCGCGATGTGCAGGAAGCCCGTCTTGTAGCGCTCCACCTTCCTGCGCGTGCCCTCCGGCGCGATGGCGAGGACGCGCGCCGGCGACCGCCGGAATCCCTCGATCGCCTCCCCCACCACGCCGTGGGCCGCCGACCGGTCCACCGGGATGCCGCCCATCCAGCGGAAGAAGAGCGAGAAGGGCCACACGAAGAGCGTGTGCTTGCCGATGAACGCGACCTTGAGATCGAGCGCGAACATGGCGGCCGCCCCGTGCACGAAGTCCCAGTTCGAGGTGTGCGGCGCCACGGCCACCACCAGCCGCGGGAGGTCCGGGAAGTTGCCCTCGAATCCCCAGCCGGTGATGCGCATGATCGTGCGCCCGATGCCGCGCCACAGGGGCGAGTGCCGTCTCGGTATCGCCGGCGGCAGCTCGGGGAAGGGACGGCTCACGCGAAGAGCTTGGCCGCCGCGCGCAGGTCGACGTTGCCGCCGGAGAGGATGATCCCGACGCGCGCGCCGCGCGTGTCGAGCCTTCCCTGGAGGACCCCCGCCGTCGCGAGCGCCCCGGTGGGCTCGACGACCAGCTTCATCCTCTCCCAGAGGAAGCGCATGGCCTCCACGAGTTCCTCGTCCGTCACGGTGAGGAAGTCGTGCACGTTGCCCAGCACCAGCGGGAAGGTGAACTTCCCCAGCGACTGGGTGCGCGCCCCGTCGGCGATGGTCTGCGGGTTCTCGACCCGCTGCAGGGTCTTCGTGCGGAACGAGCGCGCCGCGTCGTCGCCGGCCGCCGGCTCCACCCCCACCACCTTGATGCCGGGGGCCAGGTGGCGCGCGGCCACGGCGCATCCCGAGAGCAGCCCGCCCCCGCCGCAGCACACGAAGAGCCAGTCGAGGGGCCCCGTGTCCTCCAGCAGCTCCCTGGCGGCCGTGCCCTGCCCCGCGATGACGTGCGGGTGGTCGAACGGCGGTATCAGGGTGGCGCCGCGCTCGGCGGCGATGCCCGCCGCGAACGCCTCGCGGTCCTGGCCGGCGGCGCGGTCGTAGAAGATCACCTCGGCGCCATAGCCCTTCGTCGCCGCCACCTTCACCTCCGGGGCGTCGGCGGGCATCACGATGGCCGCCGGGATCCCGAGGATGCGGCCGGCGAGCGCCACCGCCTGGGCGTGATTCCCCGAAGAGAACGCGACGACCCCGCGGCTGCGCTCGCCGGGCCCGAGGCGCGAGAGCGCGTTGTAGGCGCCGCGGAACTTGAAGGCGCCCATGCGCTGGAAGTTCTCGCACTTGAAGAACGCCTTCGTTCCCGTGCGCTCGTCGAAGGTGCGCGAGGTCATCACCGGCGTGCGGTGGGCCACGCCCTGGAGGCGCTGCGCGGCCGACTCGACGTCGGCCCAGGTGACGGGCTGCTCGCTCCCGAGGTCGTTCATGGCGGGCCTATTCGAGCGCGATGCGCCCGTCGATCGCCACGCTGATCGCGAGCCCCTCGATGGTGAGCGTCATCTTCGCCGGCAGCGTCTCGCCGCCCTTGAGCCGGCCCTCGGCCAGCGCCTTTTCAACGGCGTGCTCGATCTCGCGCTGGGACTGCACGCCCACGCTCTTCAGGAACTTGCGGATGCTCATGTTGAAGGTCTCGGGATTCACGGTGCCTCCTTCAGGGGTCGGGTGATGGACGCGAGCGCGTCGCGCAGGGTGTCCTCGGGAAGCGCGTTCACGCTTTCGGCGAGCAGCTCCGCCTCCGTGGCCACCGACCTGGGCAGGGCGCGGCTCTCCATGAGGGCGACGAACTGCGCGGCCGCGCCCGCCACCCGCAGCAGCCGCGAGCGCTCCTTCATCAGGATGTCGAGCTCCTTGCCGAGCATGAACGTGCCCGTGTTCTCGCCCACTTTCGTCATGGTCCTGTCCGGTCGCGTTTCGATAGGGACATCTTACCGCGCCGGGCCTTCAGCTCGCCCGCGCGATCGGCAGGCTCGCGAGCAGGTTCTGCGGCTTCAGGCGCAGCGTGTGGTCCGGGCGGAAGGCGAGTCCCAGGTAGACGGGCCGGCCGTCCGCCTCGGGCGAGGCGTCGGCGGGATCGGCGAACTCGAGGCGGAAGAGCGCCACCAGGCGGGAGCGCGCCTCCTCGTCCACGGGCTCCCCGCGGTAGAGCGCATTGAGGATCGCGGTCGACTCCACGTCCAGTCCCGCGTGCCAGCGCCAGCGCTCGTCCGTCACGCGCTCCACCGGCTCGATGTCCACGCGCACGCCCAGCAGGTGCGCCACCCAGCGCTCGAGCACCGTGGCCAGGGCCCGGGCCCCATCGCGGCCGGGCGTGAGGTCGAGCAGGAAGGAGAAGAGCTCGTCGCGCAGGAAGTAGAACGGCGCGTTCTCGGCGTTGAGCACGTCCATCTTCACCGCGGCCACGGGCGTGTTCTGCTGCTTCAGGAGCCGTCCGAGATCCCCGAAGCCGCCCGTCTCCGCGTAGGCCTCGATCGTGGAGGCGTCGGCCGCGAGGACCTGGCCACCCTGCACGCTGATCCTCTGGGGTCGAAAGAAGAGCTCGCCGGCGCGGGCGAGCCACGGGTCGGCCAGCCCGTCGAGGAGCCCGCGCACGATCGCCTGGGCCAGGGCGTCCAGGAACGGCGGCGCGAGGTCGACCTGCGGCCGCCGGAACTGGTCCACGTAGCAGGCCTCGACGGAACCGGCGGCGAGGAGCCGCTCGCGGAAGCGGAGGAACTCGGTCCAGTTCTCGCGCGCGTCCGCGTCCTCCACGGCGGCGAGGTCGCCCGGCGGCACGGCGAGGCGCGGCTTGTCGAGGAGCCTCGCGTGCAGGTGGCGCTCGGCCGGGCCGGCCTCGGGAGGCGGAACGAGCTCCGCGCGGGCGAGGAAATGGCGCAGGTAGTCGTCGCCCGGCACGAGCCACCCATCGGGACCGCGCGCGAGGTGGCGGAAGCCGCTCGAGGCCCAGAAATCCTGCGCCAAGCCCTGCGCCCCGTGCGTCTTCGTCAGGCGTTGCCGTTGCCGAGGACCGCCACCTCGGGCAGCGGGAAGCCGTTGAAGTTCGAGGCGTAGGCCGTGGTGTACGCGCCGGCGTTCTTGATGAAGATGAAGTCGCCCTCCTGCAGGTCCGAGGGCAGCAGCTCGTCGCGCATCACCACGTCGACGGAGTCGCAGGTGGGCCCCGCCACGTTCCAGGCCACGGGCTCGCCATCGCGGTCCGTGTAGAGGTTGTAGCGCAGGCCCTCCGTGGTCTCGATCACGCCGCCGAAGACGCCCGCGTCCCAGTACATCCAGCGCTGGCCGTTCCTCGTGGCGGTGCCCACCACGCGGCAGATGAAGTAGCCGGCGTCGGAGACGAGGTAGCGGCCGGGCTCGGCGATCACCTGGATCTCGGGGCCGAAGTGGCGCAGCTCCCTGTTGATGACCTCCGCGATCGTCTCGATGGCGGGGATGGGCTTCACGTGCCGCACCGGGTAGCCGCCCCCGAGGTTCAGCAGCCGCGGGTTGAGCCCGGCGGCGCGCATCGCCGCGAACACCTTGCGCGCGCGCTCCATGCCCACGCGCCAGTTCTCGGGATTGAGGCACTGCGAGCCCACGTGGAAGGTCACGCCGGCGAGGTCGGCCTTGCAGTCGACGGCCGCGGCGATGAGCTCGGGGATGTCGTTCATGTGCGCGCCGAACTTGCCCGCGAGCGGCCAGTCGCTGCCGATGTTGGGCGCGTCGATGCGCAGGTAGAGCTT
>JAHCLE010000052.1 GCA_026125445.1 Burkholderiales bacterium | reverse complement strand
TCACGTCCGGCGTGCCCGCGCGCCAGGTCTCGAACAGGTCCGAGTAGGCCGCGGCGTAGTCGCCGGACTTCACGGCCTCGCGCCAGTCCTTGTTCCGCGTGGTGGCGCAGCCCGCGAACCCGGCGGCCGTCACCACGCCCAGGATCGCGGCGACGCACGCGCCGCGAAGGGCCCGGGTTAACCTCATGGCATTGCCCTCCCTGTCGAACGCGGCGCCGCGAAGGCGCCTAGTTCCCTCCGGCCTTCGCTGCCGCCAGCGCCTTGGCGGGATGGACGAGGAAACGCCGCCCGTCGGTCGTCTTGTCCACGGTCTTCAGGATGATCCCGATGACCTCGGTCGGCTTGAGCTTCGGGTTCGCCGCCAGCATCTTCGCCGCGAGGCCCGCCACCTGCGGCGAGGCCATCGAGGTGCCGGAGAAGGCCACCCGGTCGCCGCCGGGCAGGTAGCTCTCGACCTGGTAGCCGTTGGCGTGCGCCTTCACCGTCGGCCCGTAGCTCGTGAACGGCGCCTCGTCGCCGGCCTTGTCCACCGCGCCCACCGTGAGCAGGTTGGGCTGCACGATGTCCGCCGGGATGGCCTCCTCGAAGGCCGCGTCCGCGTTCGAGTTGCCGGCGGCGGCGACGAAGAGGATCTCCGGCGCGCTGCCGATGGCGGCCGTGAGGGCCTTCTTCCCCAGGTCGAAGTACTCGCGCGCGATCTTCTTGCGCTCGTCGGGCGTCTTGCCGATGCCGCAAAGCTCCAGCTCGCCCTCGACGCTCTTGGCCGTGCCGCCCCAGCTCATGTTCACCACCCGCACGCCGTTCTTGCGGAAGAAGTCGACGTACGCCTGCATGTTCCTCGCGTTCTTCTCCGCCAGCTCGCGGCTGGGGCAGGGATCCGGCAGCAGCTTGTAGCCGAACTCGAGGCGCGCGTTCACGAGCCGCGCGAAGGGGTTGCCGGCCATGGCGATCCCGGCCACGTGCGTGCCGTGGCTGTAGTTGCCGGCGAGGCCCAGCTCCTCGACGACGGCCTTGTACTCCTCCTTCTTCAGCTTCGAGAGCGCCGCCTTCACCTCGCTCGCCTCGGGGCTGTCCACGTTCGACTGCAGGTCCGACAGGCCCTTCATGCGCGACTTCATCGTCGGCAGGCGGCCGCGCAGCTCCGCGGGGATGGGCACCAGCTCGCTCCTCGAGGGGTTCTCGTGCACGTCGAAGGCGATGAAGAGCGGCTTGCCGGCCTTGTCGAGGACGAGGCGGTCGCGGAAGAGCGGCGCATCGACGCCGCTGTCCCAGATCGCGATCCGCACCGGCGAGTACTTGCCGTCCCTGGGCAGCTCCACGTCGCGGGCGGCCCAGATGTCCGGCTTCTCCACCTTGTTGGCGGCGAGGTAGGTCCCGTAGGTGTCGATCAGCGTCTGCTTGAGGGGAAGCCTCGCGACGAGCGCGAACCGCGTGCTGACGATCGCCGGGGCGAAGTCGGAGCTGAGCACGCCGCCCGCCTTGTCCACGACCGGCTGCAGGCGGTCCCGGATGCCGCCCATGAGCAGCGACTCGCCGATGATCTCCGCCCCGGACTTGTAGCGCTTGACGTCGTTGGAGATCACCGGGTACGGGTGCTTCGCGAGCTCCGCGGCAACGAGCTTCCCGACCTCCTGGCGGTAGGCCTCGGAAGTCGTGTTGCCGACCTTGGCCTGCGCCGCGACCATCGTCCGGATCGCGAGGCCCGAGATCAGCTTTTCCGCGGGCTTCTCTTCCAGGGCGCGGATCTCCTCGGCACGCCGCGCCGCCTCGGCATAGCGGCCCTCCAGGAAGTCGATCTGGGCCTGCACGCCCAGGAGGTCGCGGTGGGCGGCCTTGTCCGCGATCTCGTAGCCGTCGAGCACGGACTGGTTGTCGCGCTGCAGCTGGGCGGCGAAGCGGCCGAAGGCCTTCTCGTCGCGGACGAGGTCCTCGAGCTTGCCCTCCACCTTGTAGGTGAAGCGCGGCATGTCGGTGGCCTTCTCGATGCGCTTCCTGCCCTCGGCGAGGGCGGTGGCGGCGAAGAGGGCGGCGACCAGGAAGACGGCGATTCGCTTGAGCATCGGTTTCACTCCCGTGGGGGCGCCGGTCCCGCGGGTGGCGGGCGGCGGAGCGCGCGATTCTAGCAGGCAGGGCTTCGTGACGCTTTAGCCCTTCGGCTTGTCGCTCCACAGGACGCCGCCGGTCGCCCAGTCGCTCCGTTTCACGTCGCTGAAGATCACGTCCACGGCGCCGGGATCGATGCCGAGCACGCGCACGGAGGCATCGGTGAGCGCCTTGGCGTACTCGCGCTTCTGCTCGGCGCTGCAGCCTTCGAAGAGCTGCACGGTGATGAGGGGCATGGTTTCTCCTTCGGGTTCAGGGGTTCGTGAAGGCGGGGTCGTCCAGCGAGCGCAGCAGCGCGGGCCATTCGTCGGCCCCCTCGGGCGTGCGACCATCGCCGATCCACTGCCTGAAGGTCCGCTCGGCCACTTCGTCGGAAACCACGAGCGGACGCCCGCCCGTGGCCGCCATCGCCGCGAGCTGCACCTGCGCCGCGCGCTCGACGAGCATCATGAGGACGAAGGCCTCGGCCACGGTGCGGCCGACGGTGAGGATGCCGTGGTTCTCGAGGATGAGCCCGTCGAGGTCGCCCAGCGCCGCCACCAGCCTTCGCTGCTCGTCGGGGTCGAACGCGAGACCCTCGTAGGCGTGGCGGCCCAGGCGGCGGAAGAGCCGCATCGCCGGCTGCGAGCAGGGCAGGAGGCCTTCGGGGATCGCCGCGAGCGCCTGGCCCCACAGGGTGTGCAGGTGGAGCACGCAGACGGCGTCGGGGCGCGCGGCGTGGATGCAGCCGTGGATCGCGAAGCCGCTGGGGTTCACGGGCGCGTCGGTGCCATCCACCACGCGTCCCGCCGTGTCCACCCGCACGAGGTTCGCCGGCGTGATCTCGGCGAAGCGAAGCCCGAACCGGTTGATGAGGTAGCGGCCCGGCGCGCCCGGCACGGAAGCGGAAATGTGCGTCCACACGGTGTCGTCCCAGCCGCGCGCGGCCGCCAGGCGATAGGCGGCGGCGAGGTCGCGGCGGATCTGCGGTTCGGTGGGCGCGTTCATGGGGCGTCGGAGGGCGGTTCCCCGGAATCTAGCACGCGGGTCCGCCCGGGCGATCGGGTAGAATGCTTCCCTTTTTCCCCCTGCCCGGATTCAACCTCCGCGACCCAGGACGACGCCATGGCCGAAACCGCCAGGAAGGTCTTCATCCGCACCTTCGGGTGCCAGATGAACGAGTACGACTCCGACAGGATGGCCGACGTGCTGGCCGCCGCCGAAGGCTTCGAGAAGACCGACAACGTCGACGAAGCCGACCTCATCCTCTTCAACACCTGCTCCGTGCGCGAGAAGGCGCAGGAGAAGGTCTTCGCCGACCTCGGGCGCCTGAGGCCCCTGAAGCGCGCGAAGCCGGACCTCCTCATCGGCGTCGGCGGCTGCGTGGCGAGCCAGGAGGGGGAGGCGATCGTGCGCCGCGCGCCCTTCGTGGACGTGGTCTTCGGCCCGCAGACGCTGCACCGCCTTCCCGAGCTCCTCGAGGGGCGGCGCCGCACCGGCGAGCCGCAGGTGGACATCTCGTTTCCCGAGATCGAGAAGTTCGACCACCTGCCGCCCGCGCGCGTGGAGGGCGCGAGCGCCTTCGTGTCGATCATGGAAGGCTGCAGCAAGTACTGCAGCTTCTGCGTGGTGCCCTACACGCGCGGCGAGGAGGTCTCGCGGCCCTTCGAGGACGTGATGCGCGAGGTGCGCGGCCTGGCGGCCCGGGGCGTGAAGGAGGTGACGCTCCTCGGGCAGAACGTGAACGCCTACGTGGGCGAGCTTCCCGACGGCGAGGCGGCCGACTTCGCGCTGCTCCTCGCGCACGTCTGCCGCGTGGAGGGCATCGAGCGGCTTCGCTACACGACCTCGCATCCGCTGGAGTTCACCCAACGCCTCATCGACGCCTACGCGAAGCTTCCGAAGCTCGTCTCGCAGCTGCACCTGCCGGTGCAGTCCGGCTCCGACCGCGTGCTGGCGGCCATGAAGCGCAACTACACGGCGATGGAGTACAAGTCGATCGTCCGGCGACTTCGCGCCGTCCGCCCGGACATCTCGCTTTCCACCGACTTCATCGTGGGCTTTCCCGGCGAGACGGAGGCCGATTTCGCGCAGACCATGAAGCTCGTCGAGGACGTGCGCTTCGACGGCGCGTTCAGCTTCGTCTACAGCCCGCGCCCCGGGACCCCGGCGGCGGAGCTGCCCGACGACACGCCGCGCGAGGTGAAGATCGAGCGGCTGCAGCGGCTCCAGGCGCGCCTGCAGGAGCTCTCGGAGGAGTATTCCCGCGCCATGGTCGGCACGCGCCAGCGCGTCCTGGTCGAGGGACCGTCCCGGAAGGATCCCGACGAGCTCGCCGCCCGCACCGGCAACAACCGCGTGGTCAACTTCGCCGGGCACCCCCGCCTCATCGGGCAGTACGTGGAGGTCGACATCGTCCAGGCCCTGCCGCACAGCCTTCGCGGCGCCGTCGCCACGGCCGCCGCCGCATCGTGACATTTCGTGACATGAACCCGCCGTCCGCATGCTACTTTCCTGCGCTTCGCGGACGCGCACTCCGAGGAGCCCCATGAGCAAGCTCTACCCGCTTTCCGTCGCCACCTTCGCCGCACTCGCCTTCGCCGTGGGGGCCTCGGCCCAGCCCGCACCCAACGGCAACGCTCCTGCCGCCGCCGGGTCTCCCGCCGCGGCCCCGGCCGCGCCCGCCGCCGGCCAGCCCAAGCCCTACAAGGAGGTGCTCAAGGACGCCAAGGCCATGCCGGGCTTCTTCACCCTGCACCAGAAGGACGAGAAGGTCTGGATCGAGATCCGCCCCGAGCAGCTCGACAAGCCCTTCTTCTTCTCCTACAACATCCCGCGCTCCGTGGGCGAGCGGGGCCTCTACGGCAGCGCGATGGGCGGCTCGCAGATGGCGGTGTTCCGCAAGATCGGCAACCAGGTCCAGCTCATCGCGAAGAACACCGAGTTCTTCGCGGCCGAGGGCACGCCGCAGGCGCAATTCGTCTCCGAGTCGTTCTCGGACAGCCTGATCGCGAGCGCCGCCGTGGCCTCCGCGCCCAATCCGGACACCAAGGCGATCGTCGTCGACGCCGGCGCCCTTCTCTTCGCCGACATCCCCGGCTACCTGATGCGCCTCGAGGCCGCCTTCCGGATGCCCTTCGCCCTCGACAAGGCCAACACGAGCTTCTCGGCGGCGAGCAGCGCCGAGCGCGGCACAACGCTCCAGGTGAACGCGCACTACGCCGTGCCCAAGCTCTCGGCCCCGCCCCTCACGCCGCCGCCGGCCCCCATGCCGCCGCCGCCCAAGACGACGCCGGATCCGCGCAGCCTCTTCATCGGCTACCAGTACAACTTCGTCCCGCTGCCGGAGCAGCCGATGCGCGCCCGCGTGGCCGACGAACGGGTAGGCTACTTCACGACCGCGCGCGTGGACTACACGGACGACGTCGACCCGAAGCCGCGCAAGCAGATCGTCGAGCGCTGGCGGCTCGAGAAGAAGGACCCCGCCGCGGCCGTCTCGGAGCCCAAGGAGCCCATCACCTTCTGGCTCGACAAGAACATCCCCGAGAAGTACCGCAAGTCGGTGGCCGACGGCATCCTGATGTGGAACGCGGCCTTCGAGAAGGCCGGCTTCCGCAATGCCGTGGTGGTGAAGCAGCAGGCCGCCAACGACACCTTCGACACGATGGACGCGCGCCACGCCTCGATCCGCTGGTTCACCGGCGCCGACGTGGGCTTCGCGCAGGGGCCCTCGCACGTCGATCCGCGCTCCGGCGAGATCCTGGACGCCGACATCCGCATGTCCGACGTCTTCGCGCGCGGCGCCCGGCGCGTGGTCGCCGAGGACCTGGGCCGCGCCGCCGGCTTCGACGCGAACGAGGCATACGTCGCCGACCCGCTGCGCGCCCACAAGGGCTTCCTTGCCTGCAATTACGGCAACGCCGCGGCGGACCAGCTGCACTTCGCGATGGACGTCCTCGAGGCCCGCGGGATCGCGATGGACAGCCCCGAGGCCGACGCGCTGGCCCAGGCCTACGTGAAGGACGTGATCGCGCACGAGGTGGGCCACACCCTGGGGCTGCGGCACAACTTCCGCGCCTCCACCGTGTACTCGCTCGAGCAGATCAAGGACCCGACGTTCACGAAGGTGAACGGCCTGACGACCTCGGTCATGGACTACAACCCCTACAACATCTCGCCCAAGGGCGAGGCACAGGGCGAGTACGTGATGAGCGTGGTCGGCCCCTACGACATCTGGGCGATCGAGTATGGCTACAGGGAGATCGACGCGGCGAAGGAGAAGGAGGAGCTCGCGAGGATCGCCGCCCGCTCCACCGAGCCGCAGCTCGCCTTCGCGACCGACGAGGACGCCGGCTACGGCAACCTCTACATCGGCATCGACCCCGAGGTGAACCAGTTCGACCTCGGAAGCGACCCGATCGCGTTCTACAAGCGCCAGATGAAGGTCGCGCGCGAGATGTGGGACCGGCTGCAGGACATGAAGCTCGCCGACGGCGAGAGCTACGAGCGCTTCACGCGCAGCATGGCCAACAGCTACCGCACCCTCGGGCGCACGGCGCCGCTCGCCGCCAAGTACGTGGGCGGCGTCACCACGCGGCGCGACCGCGCGGGTTCCGGGCGCGCGCTCTTCGAGCCGGTGCCCGCCGCGCGCCAGCGCGAGGCGCTCGCCCTCATCACCAACGACTTCTTCCGCGAGCAGAGCTTCCGCCTGCGCGCGGACTTCGTCGGGCGCCTGGCCATCGACCAGTTCGACCGGCCCTCGAACCCGAGCATCTCGATCGCCAACACCGTCCTCGGGCTGCAGAAGGCGATCCTCGACCGGATGCTCTCCGACCAGGTCGCGCAGCGGCTGGTCGAGGCGCCGGAGAAGTCCGCCGACAGCGCCAAGGCCTTCCGCCTCTCGGAGCTCTACGACACGCTGCAGGGCGCGATCTGGAGCGAGGCGCGCGCCGGCCAGGATTCGACGCTCATGCGCCGAAACCTCCAGCGCGAGCACCTCAAGCGCGTGGCGGGTTCCCTCCTCAAGCCCTCGGCGACGCTGCCCGCGGACGCGGCGAGCCTCATGCGCGACAACGCCCGCTCGCTCGCGGCCACGCTTCGGGCCGCGCAGGCGAAGCCGGGACTCTCGAAGGAGACGCGCGCGCACTACGCCGAGAGCCTCAACACGCTCGAGGAGGCGCTCAAGGCGCCGCTGCAGCGCGCCGGCGTCTAGCCGCGCCCCCCGCTACAATAGGCCTGCCGGTCGTCCCGGCAGGCCTTTTTCATTCCAGCCCTTGAAGAGCCAGACCCAGGAAGTCGCGTTCGAGCCGGTGGACAACCCGCGGCTCGCGACCCTCTGCGGCGCGCTCGACGAGAACCTGCGCCAGATCGAGACGGCGCTCGACGTCTCCATCGCGCGCCGCGCGGAGCGCTTCAGCGTTTCCGGCGAGCCCGGCCAGGTGGCGCTCGCCACGCGCGCGCTGCGCAAGTTCTACGACCTCGCGGCGCGCGACCTTTCCCTGGAGGACATCCAGCTCGGGCTCATAGAGGTCTCGCGCACGTCGGCGCTGGGTGCCCCGGAGTCGCCGGCGCTGAGGCTCCCGAGGAAGTCCGAGCTCACGGCGCGCACGCCCCGGCAGGCCCAGTACCTGAAGCAGATGCAGACCCACGACATCACCTTCGGCGTGGGACCGGCCGGCACGGGCAAGACCTTCCTCGCCGTGGCCGCCGCCGTCGACGCCTTCGAGCGCGATGCCGTGAAGCGCATCGTGCTCACGCGCCCGGCCGTGGAGGCCGGCGAGAAGCTGGGCTTCCTCCCCGGCGACCTGGCGCAGAAGGTGGACCCGTACCTGCGCCCCCTCTACGACGCGCTCTACGACCTCATGGGCTTCGACAAGGTGGGCCGCCTCTTCGAGCGCGGCGCCATCGAGGTGGCGCCGCTCGCCTTCATGCGGGGCCGCACGCTAAACCATTCCTTCATCATCCTGGACGAGGCGCAGAACACCACCCCGGAGCAGATGAAGATGTTCCTCACGCGCATCGGCTTCGGCTCGCGCGCGGTGGTCACCGGCGACGTGACGCAGATCGACCTCGCGCGCGGCCAGGCCTCCGGGCTGGTGGACGCGAGGAACGTGCTCTCCGACGTGCGCGGCATCGCCTTCACCGCGTTCCAGTCCGAGGACGTCGTCCGCCACCCGCTGGTGCAGGCCATCGTCGACGCCTACGAGCGGCGATCGCCCAAGAAGAAGTGAAGTCCGCGCAGGCCGTGCTCGCCATCCAGCGCGCCTCGCGCGCGTCGCACATCCCGGGCGACGCGAGGCTTCGCGCCTGGGCCCGGGCGGCGCTCTCGAAGCCCGCGGTCGTGACGCTGCGCTACGTCGCGGCCACCGAGGGCCGGCGGCTCAACCGCGAGTTCCGCGGCAAGGACTACGCGACCAACGTCCTCACCTTCATCTACGGCCGCGACCCCGCGGGCGCCCTCTCCGGGGACGTCGTGATCTGCGCGCCGGTGGTGGCCCGCGAGGCGAGGGAGCAGGGCAAGGAGATCGACGCGCACCACGCGCACCTGCTCGTGCACGGCCTGCTGCACCTGCAGGGCCACGACCACGAGCGGCGCGCCGAGGCCGCGCGCATGGAGCGCCTCGAGCGCGAGATCCTCGCCCGGCTGGGATTCCCGGACCCGTACGCGGGCGGCTAGGCCCGATGGCTGGCTCCCCGGTCTGCTAAAGTATCCGCGACGAACGAGCGCAGGCGCACAGCCCCGAATGGAAGAATCCGCCAAGCCGAGCCTCCTCGAGCGCCTGTCCTCGCTGTTGCTGCGCGAGCCGGAGGACCGCGGCCAGCTCGTGGAGCTGCTGCATTCCGCCTTCGAGCGCCACATCCTCGACGGCGACGCGCTCTCCATGATCGAGGGCGTGCTGCAGGTCTCCGAGACGCGCGTGGCCGACGTCATGATCCCGCGCTCGCAGATGGACATGATCGACGTCGAGGAGAGCCCCGAGAAGTTCATCCCCTACGTGATCGAGACGGCGCACTCTCGCTTCCCCGTCTGGGAGGAGAACCGCGACAACGTGATCGGAATCCTGCTCGCCAAGGACCTGCTGCGCTACTACGCCGAGGAGGAGTTCAACGTCCGCGAGATGCTGCGCCCGGCGGTGTTCGTCCCCGAGTCCAAGCGGCTGAACGTCCTGCTCAAGGAATTCCGCGCCAACCGCAACCACATCGCCATCGTGGTCGACGAGTACGGCGGCGTCTCGGGCCTCATCACGATCGAGGACGTGATCGAGCAGATCGTCGGCGACATCGAGGACGAGTTCGACTTCGACGAGACCGAGGACAACATCCTCGCCGACAAGAACGGCCGCTTCCGCGTGAAGGCGCTGACCGAGATCGCCGACTTCAACGCCCACTTCGGCACCGCCTTCCGCGACGACGACCACGACACCGTGGGCGGGCTCGTGCTCGCGCGGTTCGGGCGCCTGCCCAAGCGCGGCGAGACGGTGGTGATGGACGGCATCGCCTTCCAGGTGCTTCGCGCCGACAGCCGCAAGCTCCACTCGCTGCTCGTCGAGCGGCGCGCCGCCCCGGAAACCCCCGGGGAAGGCGGGTGACGGTCGCGGGAGCGCGGCCGGCGCGGGCCGACGCCGCGCTCCTCGCGTGGGGCATCGCCCTGCCGGCGGTGGCCGGCGCGGCCGCGGTGCTGGGCTTCGCGCCCTTCCACGCCTGGCCGGTACCGATCGCCGCCCTGGCCGTCCTCTTCCTCGCCTGGTCGCGCAGCGGTTCCGCGTTGCAGGCGGCCATCAGCGGATTCTCCTTCGGGCTCGGCCTGAACCTCGCGGGCGTCTCGTGGGTGTTCGTGAGCCTGCACCAGTTCGGCCACATGCCGGCCGTGCTGGCGGCGATCGCGACCTTCCTCTTCTGCGCCTACCTCGCGCTCTTCCCGGCGGCCGCGGGATGGATCTCGCACCGCTTCGCCGGCGACGGCCCGCGCCGGCTGCTGGCCGCCATGCCGGCGGCCTTCGTCCTGCTGGAGTGGGTGCGCGGCTGGCTCTTCACCGGCTTCCCGTGGCTCGCGGTCGGCTACTCCCAGGCGCCGGCCAGCCCGCTGGCGGGATTCGCGCCCGTGCTGGGCGCCTACGGCGTGTCGCTCGCGGTCGCGGTGGCGGCGTCGCTCCTGGCCGCATTCGCCTCCAGTCCCGCCTGGTCGCGGCGGCGCGCGGCGCTCGCCATCGGCTTCGTCGCCCTCCTGCTGGCCGGGGCGGCGCTGCGCTTCATCGCGTGGACGGCTCCCTCCGGCGAGCCTGTCGCGGTGGCGCTCCTGCAGGGTAACGTCCCGCAGCACCTGAAGTGGCGCGACGAGGTGCGCGAGCGCACGCTGCGCGACTACCACGCGCAGGCCGTGAGGAGCCCGGCGCGCGTGGTCGTGCTGCCCGAGACGGCGCTGCCCGCCTTCCTCGACCAGCTCCCGCCGGGCTACCTCGAATCCCTGCGCGCACACGCCCGCGCGGCGGGCAAGGAGATCCTCATCGGCTCCGTCGAGCGCGGGCGCGCGGGCGAGGGCTACGCGTACTGGAACGGCGTCGTGCGCATCGGCGCGGGCGAGGACCGCTCCTACCGCAAGCGCCACCTCGTGCCCTTCGGGGAGTTCATCCCGCCGGGCTTCGGCTGGGTGCTCGCGGTGCTGAAGATCCCCCTCACCGACTTCGCGCGCGGCGCGCCGGACCAGCCACCGCTTGCCGCCGGCGGGACGACCTGGGCGGTGGCGATCTGCTACGAGGACATCTTCGGCGAGGAACTCGCCGCGATGCTGCCGCAGGCGGGCGCGCTCCTCAACGTGAGCAACGACGCCTGGTTCGGCGAGTCGCTCGCGGCCGACCAGCACCTGCAGTTCTCGCAGATGCGCTCCCTGGAGACCGGCCGGTGGATGGTGCGCGCGACCAACACGGGAGTCACCGCCGCCATCGACGAGAAGGGGCGCGTCGTGGCCCGCCTCGCGCAGTTCACGCGCGGGGAGCTCGCGGCGCAGGTGGTGCCGCACGCCGGCGCCACGCCCTTCGTGCGCTGGGGAAACCTCGGGGCGCTCGCCGTCCTCGCGGGGCTCGCCGCCGCCGGCCTGGGCCGTCGGGGTGACGGGGGCCTCGCCAAGCCCGTAAAATGACGGGTTTTCCGAGCCGCCAGCCTCCTCCGTGACGATCACCTTCCAGGACATCATCCTGCGCCTCCAGGCCTACTGGGGCAGCCGCGGCTGCGCGGTGCTGCAGCCCTACGACATGGAGGTGGGCGCCGGGACCTCGCACACCGCCACCTTCCTGCGCTCGCTGGGGCCCGAGCCCTGGCGCGCCGCCTACGTCCAGCCCTCGCGCCGGCCCAAGGACGGCCGCTACGGCGACAACCCCAACCGCCTGCAGCACTACTACCAGTTCCAGGTGGTGCTCAAGCCCTCGCCGCCGGACATCCTGGACCTCTACCTCGGCTCGCTGGAGGCGCTCGGCTTCGACCTGAAGGCGAACGACGTGCGCTTCGTGGAGGACGACTGGGAGAACCCGACGCTGGGCGCGTGGGGACTGGGCTGGGAAGTGTGGATGAACGGCATGGAGATCACGCAGTTCACCTACTTCCAGCAGGTGGGTGGCCTCGACTGCAAGCCCATCACCGGCGAGATCACCTACGGCCTGGAGCGCCTGGCGATGTACCTGCAGGGCGTGGAGAACGTCTTCGACCTCGTCTACGCGCCAGGCTTGAAGTACGGCGACGTCTACCACCAGAACGAGGTCGAGCAGAGCGCCTACAACTTCGAGCACAGCGATGTCGAGTTCCTGCTCACCGCCTTCGGCGCGCACGAGAAGCAGGCAAAGCACCTGATGGAGCAGCAGCTCGCGCTGCCCGCCTACGAGCAGGTGCTCAAGGCCGCGCACACCTTCAACCTGCTGGATGCGCGCGGCGCCATCAGCGTGACCGAGCGCGCCGCCTACATCGGCCGCATCCGCAACCTCGCGCGCGCGGTGGCGCAGAGCTATCTGGACAGCCGCGCGCGGCTGGGCTTCCCGATGGCGCCCAAGGCCTGGGGCGACGAGGTCGCCGCGCAGCTCGCGCAGAAGAAGGCGGCCTGAGCACCATGTCGAATACCAAGAACCTGCTCGTCGAACTGTTCGTCGAGGAACTGCCGCCCAAGTCGCTGAAGAAGCTCGGCGAGGCTTTCGCCACCGAACTCGCCAAGAGCCTGCGTGCGCAGGGGCTGGCCGGCGAGCATTCGGCGATCACGCCCTTCGCCTCGCCGCGCCGCCTGGCGGCGCATGTGTCCGCGGTGCTGGCGCGCGCGCCGGACCGGCAGGTCTCGATCAAGCTGATGCCGGTGGCCGTGGGCCTCGCGGCCGACGGCACGCCCACGCCTGCGCTGCTGAAGAAGCTCGCCGCCGTCGGCGCCGATGCCTCGGCGGTGCCGACCCTGAAGCGCCAGATGGACGGCAAGGCCGAGGCGCTGTTTCTCGAGGGCACGGCCGAGGGTGTCACGCTGGCCGATGGGCTGCAGAAGGCGCTGGTCGACGCGCTCGCCGCGCTGCCGATCCCGAAGGTGATGCAGTACCAGCTCGCCGACGGCTGGAGCAGCGTGAACTTCGTGCGCCCGGCGCATGGCCTGGTGGCGCTGCACGGTGCCGACGTGGTGCCGGTGAGCGTGCTGGGCCTCGCGGCCGGCCGCCAGACGCGCGGCCACCGCTTCGAGGCGCAGATGGACCCGGTGGTGCTGCTCGACGCCGACCACTACGCGCGTCAGCTCGAAGAGCAGGGCGGCGTGATCCCCGGCTTCGCGGCGCGCCACGGCGAGTTGCTGCGCCAGCTGAACCTGGCCGCCGCGAATGAGGGCTTGCAGCCGATCGACGACGAGGCGCTGCTCGACGAAGTGACTGCGCTGGTCGAGCGGCCGAACGTGATGACCTGCCAGTTCGAGAAGGAATTCCTCGATGTGCCGCAGGAATGCCTGATCCTGACCATGAAGGCCAACCAGAAATATTTCCCGTTGCTCGACACTGCCGGAAAACTCACGAACAAGTTCCTCGTCGTCAGCAACATCAATCCGGCAGATCCCAGCGCGGTGATCGGCGGCAATGAGCGCGTGGTGCGTCCGCGCCTGGCCGACGCCAAGTTCTTCTTCGATCAGGATCGCAAGAAGTCCCTGATGGATCGCATTCCCGGCCTGGCCAAAGTGGTCTACCACAACATGCTTGGCACCCAGGGCGAGCGCGTCGAGCGGGTCGCCGCGCTGGCCCGCGCGGTCGGCCACAAGCTGGGCGGCGAGGCCCTGGCGAATCAGGCTGATCGCGCCGCGGTGCTGTCGAAGGCGGACCTGCTCACCGACATGGTCGGTGAGTTTCCCGAACTGCAGGGCATCATGGGCCGCTACTACGCCTTGCACGACGGCGAGCCCGTCGAGATCGCCGATGCCATCGAGGACCACTACAGGCCGCGCTTCGCCGGCGACGAATTGCCGCGCGGCACGGTTGGCCTGTGCGTGGCCCTGGCCGACAAGCTGCAAACGCTGGCCGACATGTTCGGCATCGGCCAGTTGCCCACCGGCGACAAAGATCCTTTCGCCCTGCGCCGGCACGCGCTCGGGGTCATCCGCATGCTGATCGAGCGCGACCTGCCGCTCGACCTGGCGCATCTGGTGGCTATCGCCTTCGCCGCCTTCCCGGCCACGCACGGCCAGGCGCAGGCCGAGCTCAGCTACTTCCTGCGCGAGCGCCTGGTCGGCTACCTGCGCGAAGCCGGCCACGCGGTGCAGGACGTTGAAGCCGTGATCGAGGCGCGCCCGCCGCGCTGGGCCGAGTTTCCGAAGCGCCTGGCGGCCGTGCGCACGTTCGCCGCGCTGCCCGAAGCAGCGAGTCTCGCCGCTGCCAACAAGCGCGTCGGCAACATCCTGAAGAAGAGCGAGGAGAAGGTCGCGCCGGTGACCGACGCGGCGCTCTTCGTCGAGCCCGCCGAGCGCGCCCTGGCCGATGCGCTGGAGGCGGTGGCGCCGCGCTCCGAGCAGGCCTTCGCGGCCGGCGACTACACCGGCTCGCTGCAGGCGCTGGCGGCGCTGAAGACGCCGGTGGATGCCTTCTTCGACGCCGTGATGGTCAACGCCGAGGATGCGAAGCTGCGCGCCAACCGGCTCGGCCTGCTGGCGAAGCTGCACGAGGCGATGAACCGCGTGGCCGATCTCTCCAAGCTGGCAGTGTCCTGACCCGATGCCGTCCGCTCACCATCACGCCATGAAGCTCGTCATCCTCGATCGCGACGGCACGATCAACGAGGACCGCGACGACTATGTCAAGTCGCCCGACGAATGGGTTCCGGTGCCCGGCGCGCTGGAAGCGATCGCGCGGCTCAACCACAACGGCTGGCACACCGTGGTCGCCACCAACCAGTCGGGCGTCGGCCGCGGGCTGTTCGACATGGCCTCGCTCAACGCCATGCACCTGAAGATGCACCAGATGCTCGCCGTGCACGGCGGCCGCGTCGATGCGGTGTTCTTCTGCCCGCACGTCAGCGAAGACTGCTGCGCCTGCCGCAAGCCGCTGCCGGGGCTGTTCCAGCAGATCGGCGAGCGCTTCGCCGTCGACCTGCGCGAGGTGCCGGTGGTCGGCGACACGCTGCGCGACCTGCAGGCCGGCGTGGCGGCCGGCTGCGAGCCGCACCTGGTGCGCACCGGCAAGGCCGCGCCCGAGCGCATGAACGATGCGCAGGTCGCCGAGCTGGTCGCGCAGGTGCCGGGCACGCGGGTGCACGCCAGCCTCGACGCTTTCGCCGAGTGGCTGATCGCGCGCGAGCGTGTCGCTTCGGGCAAGGGCGGCGAGGCATGAACGAGCTGCGCTCGGCGATCTACGTGCTGTGGCTTGCCGCCACCGTGGTGGTGTGGGCGCTGCTCGTGGTGCTGGTGTCGATCTTCGTGCGCGGCCACCGGCTCTACTGGTTCACCATGGTCTGGCTGCGCATGGCGATCTGGGGCGCGCGCGTGATCTGCGGCGTGAGGCACCGCATCCAGGGCTGGGAGAACCTGCCCGACAGCAAGATCATCCTCTGCCCGAAGCACCAGTCGACCTGGGAGACCTTCGCCTTCCCCACGCTGATGCCGCACCCGCTGTGCTACGTGTTCAAGCGCGAGCTGCTGCTGATCCCGTTCTTCGGCTGGGCGATCGGCCGGCTCGACATGATCCACATCGACCGCAGCCGGCGCGCCGAGGCCTGGGCCAAGGTGGCCACGCAGGGGCAGCGCTTCATGGCGCAGGGCAGCTGGGTGATCATGTTTCCGGAAGGCACGCGCACGCCGCGCGGCAGCCAGGGCCCCTACAAGGCCGGCGCCACGCGGCTGGCCATCGCCACCGACACGCCGGTGGTGCCCATCGCCGTCACCTCGGCGCGCTGCTGGCCGCGCCGCAGCTTCGTGCTGCGCCCGGGCGTGATCGACATTTCCATCGGCCGGCCGATCGCGCCCGCCGGCCGCGAGCCCGACGAGATGATGCGCGAGGTGGAGCGCTGGATCGAAGCCGAGATGCGCCGCCTCGACCCCGAGGCCTACATCGCGGCGGCGCCCGCCGCCCAGCCCACGTAAACTTCGCGCCCATGCCGCGCCGCGCCGCATCCGCCCACGCCCAGCAGCTCTCGCTGTTCGACGTGGCGGTGCCGGCGGACGAGCCGGCCGACATCCCCGCCGTGCCCCGTTCCGCTGCGCCCGTCGCCGCGCCGCCCGCTGCGGCGCCCGCCGCACCCTCGGCGACCTTCCGCCACCCGCAGGCCGACCGCGAGATCCACCTGCGCGAGCACCTGGTGGCCTATGCGCTCAAGCGCGTGCGCCGGCGCAGCATCGGCTTCATCGTCGGCGCCGAGGGCCTGTCGGTGAACGCGCCGCGCTGGGTCGGCCTCGGCGACATCGAGGCCGCGCTGCGCGAGAAGGCCGACTGGATCCTGCGCAAGCTGCGCGAGCAGCAGGAGCGCGCGCAGCGCCAGCTGCAGGCGCGCATCGACTGGCGCGACGGCGCGGCCGTGCCCTTTCTCGGCGAGACGGTGCTGGTGGTGCTCGACCCGCGAGCCACCGGCGCGGTGCTCAACAGCGATGCGCAGGCGCTGCCCGGCGTGCCGCGGCTCACGCTGCACGTGGGCCTGCCGCACACCGCGCTGCCCGAGCAGATCCGCGATGCGGTGCAGAGCTGGCTGCAGCGCCAGGCGCGGCGCATCTTCCAGGAGCGCGTCGAGCATTTCGCCGAACGGCTCGGTGTGCGCTGCACGCGCCTCGCGCTCTCGTCGGCGCAGACGCGCTGGGGCAGCGCCAGTGCCGACGGCTCGGTGCGCCTCAACTGGCGGCTGGTGCACTTCGCGCTGCCGACCATCGACTACGTCGTCACCCACGAACTCGCCCACCTGCGCGAGATGAACCACAGCCCGCGCTTCTGGGACGTGGTGCGCTCGGTGCTGCCCGACTACGAGCGCATGCGCGGGCAGCTGAAGGACGACGTGCTGCCTGCCTTCGAGTGAAGGCCAACCCGCCGCCGGCTTGAACCCGGGCCCGGCAGCGCCATCTAAGCGCTCTGCGGGCGGCGTTCGCCCGAAGGAGCGATGGCGATGATGGATGCGGTGACGCTCGTGTCGGCCAACCCGGCGTGGTGGCTGCTCGCGATCTCGCTGATGGTGGCGGGCGTGGCCGGGGCGATCCTGCCGGTGCTGCCCGGCACGCTGCTGGTGCTGGCCGGCGTCTTCGTCGGCGCGTGGATCGACGGTTTCACGCGCGTCTCGGGCTGGACGGTCGGCTTCATCGCCGTGCTGGCCCTGCTCGCCTGGGCCACCGACTACCTGGCCGCCCTGCTCGGCGCGAAGAAGGCCGGCGCCAGCCCGGCGGCGGTGGCCGGCGCGGCCATCGGCACGCTGCTGGGCATCTTCACCGGCTTCGTCGGCCTGCTCTTCATGCCCCTGCTCGGCGCGATGGCCGGCGAGTACTGGCACCAGGCGCGCCGCAACGGCGGCTTCGTGCATGCGGGCGAGCATGTGCTGGCGAGCCGGCAGGCGGCGCGCGTCGGCGTCGCCACCTGGCTGGGCCAGTTGATCGGCACCGTCGTGAAGGTGGTGCTGATCTTCCTGATGATCGGCGTGTTCGCCGTCGCCTACTGGGTCTGAGCGAGCGTGAAGCGGTAGACGCCGTCGGCGCCGAGTTCGCGCTTCAACTGGCCGCGCTGCCACAGCGCGTTGAGGTGGGCGATCGATTCGCCCATCGCGAAGGTGGTCTGGTGCAGGTCGAGCGCGCGGTGGAACAGCACCGGCAGCAGCGAGGCCGCCGTCTGCGGCTCGCGCGCGCAGGCTTCGAGCACGGCGTCGAAACGCTCGTCGTGGTGGGCGATGAGCTGCTCGATGCGCGCGTGCAGGCCGCGGAAGGGCTTGCCGTGCGAGGGCAGCACCAGCGTGTCGGCGGGCAGCTCGCGCATGCGCGCGATCGAGGCCAGGTACAGCGGCAGCGGGTTGCCCTCGGGCTCGAGGTCGATCACGCTGACGTTGGTGGAGATGCGCGGCAGCACCATGTCGCCGCTGATCAGCACGCGCAGCGCGCGGCAATGCAGCGAGATGTGCTCGGGCGCGTGGCCGTGGCCGGCGTGGCAGGTCCAGTCGTGCGCGCCGATGCGCAGCACGTCGCCCTCCATCAGGCGGCGAAAGCGCGCCGGCACCTGCGGCACCATGTTCGCGTAGTAGTTGCTGCGCCGGCGCACCTTCTCCACCGCCTCGGGGTCGGCCAGGCCATGGCTGGCCATGAAGGCCGCGGCGCTCTCGCCGCCGAAGCCGGTGGTCGACTGGCTGGCCAGCCGCGCGGCGTTGAAGTCGGTGGCGCTGATCCACAGCCGCGCGCCCCAGCGCTCGGTGAGCCAGTGCGCCAGGCCGATGTGGTCGGGGTGCATGTGCGTGACGATCACGCGCAGCACCGGCAGGCCCTGCAGCTCGCGCTCGAACACCTGTTCCCAGGCGGCGCGCGTGGCGTCGTTGGTGATGCCGCAGTCGACGATGGCCCAGCCCTCGCGGCCGCTCTCGGGGTCGCGGTCGCGCAGCAGCCAGAGGTTGATGTGGTCGAGCGCGAAGGGCAGCGGCATGCGCAGCCAGCGCACGCCGGGTGCGAGCTCGAGCGTGCTGCCGAGCGGCGGCAGCTGGTCGGCCAGGGGGTAGTGGAGCTGGGATTCGTCGGGCTTCATGGGCGGCTTCGCTACACTTGACGTAAACGTCAATCGAGCCAGTCTAAGCCCTCATGCCCGTCTCCGCTGTCGCCCAAGCGTCGCCCGCCGGCGTGGGCACGACCTACACCATCGGCGAGCTGGCGCGCGAGTTCGACCTCACCACGCGCGCCATCCGCTTCTACGAGGACTGCGGGCTGATCACGCCGCAGCGCAGCGGGCGCAACCGCGTCTACACCGGGCGCGACCGCACGCGCCTGAAGCTCACGCTGCGCGGCAAGCGCCTCGGGCTGACGCTCGCCGAGGTGAAGGAACTCGTCGACATGTACGAGTCGCCGCGCGACACGCTGCCGCAGCTGAAGAAGTTTCTCGTCGTGCTGGGTGCGCACCGCGCGCAGCTCGAGCAGCAGATGGCCGACCTGCAGGCCACGCTGGAAGAGGTGCGCGCGCACGAGAAGGAGGCGCGGCGGCTGCTGGCGGAGGGGGAGCGGCGGCGCTGAGGTGCGGCAAAGGGCCGTGCGGGCCGGCCGCGGCGCTTCGATGAAGCGGCCGGCTGCGCCGGCTCCCCTGCGGTGCTCGGTCTCGCGGCCCCGCCGCGGAACTCACTGCGCAAGCTGCGCTTGCTCCGTTCAGACACCCGCGGCAAGCATGAAGACGAAGCGCGCGAGTACGCGCGCGGGCCGCAAGCCCTGTGCTCCTCGCCGCTTCATAGGCGCGCCGC
>JAHCLE010000051.1 GCA_026125445.1 Burkholderiales bacterium | reverse complement strand
AAAGGCGGGCGTGGCCTGGTACGGCCGCGTCGTGGGCCAGCCCAACGAGATGACGCCGAAGAACCCCATCGACGTGGTGAAGGACATCAATGCGCCGGTGCTGGGCCTTTACGGTGGCGCCGACGCCGGCATCCCCAACGACACGGTGGACCAGATGCGCGCGGCGCTGAAGGCCGCGGGCAAGAAGTCGGAGATCCACACCTACCCCGACATGCCGCACGGGTTCCACGCCGACTACCGGCCGACCTACCGCAAGGAGGCGGCCGTCGACGGCTGGAAGCGCCTGCTCGACTGGTTCAAGAAGCACGGCGTGGCCTGAGCCGCGGGCCCATGGACCTGGGCGAGGTGCTGGAGCGCAGGGCGATCACGGTCGTCTTCCAGCCCATCCTCGCCCTGGCCGACGCGCGCATCGTGGGCCACGAGGCCCTGGTGCGCGGGCCCGCGGGCACCTGGCTCGAGCCGCCCACGGCCCTCTTCGCCGCCGCCCGGGAGGCGGGCTGCTGGGAGCGGCTCGCGGTCCTGTGCATCCAGGAGACGCTGCGAGCCTTCGCCACCCACGGCTCGCGGGGGCTGCTCTTCCTCAACATGTCGCCGCGGCTGGTGCAGCGTCCCGGCTTCGACCCGGTGCGCGCGCGCCGCTTCCTCGAGTCGCTCGCGCTGCCGCCCGCGAGCGTGGTGATCGAGCTCACGGAGGACTTTCCCGCCATCACCATGCGCCACCTGCGCGAGTCGCTGCTGCTCTACCGATCGCTCGGCTTCCGGGTGGCCTTGGACGACCTGGGCGAGGGCTTCTCCACGCTGCGGCTGTGGTCGGAGCTGCGCCCGGAGTTCGTGAAGGCCGACAAGCACTTCGTGCGCGGGGTGGCGCGCGATCCCGTCAAGCGCCAGTTCCTGCGCTCCATCCACCACATCGCGCGGCGCTGCGGCTCGCAGGTGATCGCCGAGGGGATCGAGGGCGCCGAGGACCTGCGGGCCGTGCGGCGCATCGGGGTGGCGATGGCGCAGGGCTGGTACATCGGCCGGCCGGGCGCGACGCTCGCCTAGCCGCGGCGCCGCCACACCTGCCAGCGCTCGCGCTTCGCGAACACGGGGATCGATTCCTCGACGGCGAGATCCTCGCGGCGCTCGAAGGCGCCGGAGAGGAGAGTGTCAAGCTCCGCCTGGCTCGCGAGCGGGTAGGGTGGCCCGCGCTCGCCGTCCCCGAAGAAGAAGAATCCCGCCAACAGCCCACCCGGGACAAGGAGCTCGGCCACGCGCCTGCTCCAGTGCGGCCAGCGCCGGCGGTGCAGCGAGCAGAGGAAGGCCCTCTCGTAGACCATGGCCCACGGGCCGTCCAGGCCGTGGCCGAAGAAGTCGCCCTGGCGAAGCCGCGAGGCGAAGGGGCCCGCGACGGCTGCCGCCGCCGCGATCGCCGCCGCGCTGAAATCGACGCCCAGCACCTCGAAGCCGGCCTCGGCGAGGAACCGCACGTCGTGGCCCGTGCCGCAGCCCGGCACGAGGACGGGGCCGGCCGGCGGGTGGCCGGCGACGAAGTCGCGCAACCGCGCGGGCACCGCGCCGGCGTCCCAGGGGGTAAAGGCGGCCCGGTAGCGCATGTCCCAGAACTCGGGGGAGGCGGGGTCCGAGCGCGGGAATTCGGGCGTGGCCATGCCGGGAATGGTAGCGCGCAGCGGCTATACTGCGCGCGAGCTTCGCCACCGCGCCGATCGTCTTGCTTCCCGATCCCCTCGTCCTCTTCTTCCTCCTGGGCCTCGTCGCGAGGCTGCTGCGCTCCGACCTCAAGGTGCCGGAGGCGCTCTACGAGGCGCTCGCCCTCTACCTGCTGCTCGCCATCGGCCTGAAGGGGGGCGTGGAGCTCGCGAGCCATCCCCTGGGCGGGCTGGGCGCGAAGATCGCCGGCGTCCTCGCGCTCGGGTTCGCCACGCCGGTCGTCGCCTACGCCGCGCTGCGCGGCCTGGGGCGCCTGCCCGTGGCCGACAGCGCCTCCATCGCCGGGCACTACGGTTCCGTGAGCGTGGTGACCTTCGCCGTGGCCACCGGCTGGCTCGCCTCGCGCGGCATCGCGCACGAGCCGTACATGGCGCTCTTCGTGGCGCTGCTCGAGGTGCCCGGCATCCTCGTGGGGATCGCGATCTCGCGCCTGCACGCGCCCGGCCGCGTGGCCTGGGGCCGGCTCCTGCACGAGGTCTTCCTCGGCAAGGGGATCGTCCTGCTCATCGGCGGCCTGGCGATCGGCTGGGCCGCGGGCCCGGCCCAGTTCGCGCCGCTCAAGCCGCTCTTCGCGGATCTCTTCAAGGGCGTGCTCGCCTTCTTCCTGCTCGAAATGGGCCTCGTGGTCGCGAGCCAGCTGGGGGAGCTGCGGCGCGCGGGCCTCTTCCTGCCGGCCTTCGCCCTCGCCGCGCCCGTGGCCTTCGGCGCGGCCGGCGCGTGGGCGGGAACGATGCTGGGGTTCACGCCGGGCGGCGCGGCCATCGTGGCCACGCTTGCCGCGAGCGCGTCCTACATCGCGGCACCCACCGCCATGCGCATCGCCATTCCGGAGGCGAGCCCGGCGCTGTCGCTCACGGCAGCGCTCGGCGTCACCTTTCCGTTCAACCTCTTCGTCGGCATCCCCCTCTACCACCGCTACGCCGCCGCGGCGGCCGGCTGACCATGGACACCCATCCGCGAAAACTGCTGGTGATCATCGCCGAGGCGGCCCTCGAGAAGGCGCTCGTGGCCGACGCGAAGCGCTTGGGGGCGCTCGGCCACACGGTGCACGACGTCCGCGGCGGCGGCCGCCACGGCACGCGCGCGGGCGACTGGGAGGCCGACCGCTCGATCGAGCTGAAGGTGATCGCCACGGAGGCGGTGGCCGAGGCGATCGCGAGGCACGTGCTGTCCACCTACTGCCCGAACTACTCGGTCACGATGTTCCTCGCCGACGCGCAGGTCCTTCGCCCGGAGAAGTTTCCCTGATGCGCCCGGCCCCGTTGGCGCTAGCGGGCGTGCTCCTCGCCGTCGTCGGCTGCGCGCCCTCGCCGCAGGAGCGCGGCACGCTCGCGCTCGCCGAGTGCCGCCTGCCCGGCCTGGAGCGCGCCGCGCGCTGCGGCAGCCACGAGGTCTGGGAGGACCGGGCCGCGGCCAAGGGCAGACGGATCGCGATCAAGGTGGCGGTGATTCCCGCCCGCCGCCGGGGCGCGGAGCCGGACCCGATCGTCGTCCTCGCCGGGGGGCCGGGGCAGGGGGCCATCGCGCTCGCGAGCCAGGTGGCGCCCCTCTTCTCGCGCCTCAACGACTCGCGCGACATCGTCCTCGTGGACCAGCGCGGCACCGGCGGCTCGAACCCCCTGGATTGCGCGCCGGACGACGGCGCGGGGCTTCAAGCGGTCTTCGAGGACGCGCTTCCCGAGAAGGTGGTGAGCCGGTGCCTGGAGGAGATCGATGCCGACCCGCGGCAGTACGCCACGCCCACCGCGGTGGCCGACCTGGACGAGGTCCTGGGCGCGCTGGGCCATGCGCGCGTGAACCTGTGGGGGGGCTCCTACGGAACGCGCGTGGCGCTCGAGTTCATGCGCCGCCATCCGCAGCGCGTGCGGACGGCCACGCTGGACGGGGTGGCGCCCGCGGGCATGAAGCTGCCGCTTTCCTTCGTGACGGACGGCGAGGCCGCCTTCGAGCGCCTGGTGGCCGACTGCGAGGCCGAGTCGGGCTGCAGCAAGGCCTTTCCCGGCCTGCGCCGCGACCTGAGCGCCCTGCGCTCGCGCCTGGCGCGGCAGCCGGCGAGGGTGGAGATCAGCGACCCGGTGACCGGCGAGCCGCAGGATGTGCGCGTGACCGAGAACGTGTTCCTCTCCGGGCTCTTCCGCCCCCTGTACGCGCCGGAGATCTCGAGCCTGCTGCCACTCGCCGTCGCGCGCGCCGCCGGCGGCGACTTCAACCCGCTGCTCGCCCAGAACCTCGAGTTCACCGAGGCCCTGGCAGACAACCTGGCCGTGGGCATGCACCTTTCCGTCGTGTGCTCGGAGGACGTGCCGCGCATCACGCAGGCGGACCTCGCATCCGCCTCGCGCGCTTTCTTCGGGCGCGCGCTCGTCGACGACTTCCTGCGCGCCTGCCGCCTCTGGCCGCGCGCGAACGTGCCCGCGGACTACTTCGACCCGGTGCGCTCCGAGGTTCCCGTGCTGATCCTGTCGGGCGGCATCGACCCGGCCACGCCGCCAAGGTACGGCGAGGCGGTCCTCGCGGGGCTGCCCAACGCGAGGCACGCGATCGCGCCCAACCTCTCGCACGGCGTGAGCGGGCACGGCTGCGCGCCGCGCCTCATCGAGAAGTTCGTGCGCGGCGCGGACGCGAAATCGCTCGACGCACGGTGCCTCGAGCGCATCCCGAGGCCGCTCTTCGTGCTTCCGGCCGGAGCGCGCCCGTGATCGCCGCGGAGGGGCTGGCCAAGCGCTTCGGGGCCGTCGAGGCGGTGCGCGGCGTCTCGTTCACCGCCCCCGACGGCCAGGTGACGGGGCTCCTGGGCCCCAACGGGGCGGGAAAGACGACCACCCTGCGCATGGTCTCCACGCTGCTCGCGCCCAGCGCGGGGACCGTGAAGGTCGACGGCATCGACGCGGCCGGCGACCCCCTGGGGGTGCGCGCGCGCATCGGCGCGCTCTCGGATGCGCGCGGGCTCTACGCCCGGCTCACCGTGCGCGAGAACATCGCCTACTTCGGCGAGCTGCGCGGCATCGCGCGCCCCGAGATCGACGCCTCGATCGCGCGCCTGGCGAGCCTCCTCGAGCTCGAGCCGCTCCTGGACCGCCGCACCGAGGGATTTTCCCAGGGCGAGCGCATGAAGGTGGCGATCGCCCGCGCGCTCGTCCACGACCCGCCGAACGTGATCCTGGACGAGCCCACCAACGGGCTGGACGTGATGACCACGCGCAGCCTCCGGGAGGCGGTGCGGCGGCTGCGGCAGGACGGCAAGTGCGTGCTCTTCTCCAGCCACGTGATGCAGGAGGTGGCCGCGCTTTGCGACGAGATCGTCATCGTCTCGCACGGCACGGTCGCCGCGCGCGGCACGCCGGAGGCGATCCGCGCCGCGGCCGGCTGCGAGGACCTCGAGGAGGCGTTCGTGCGCCTGACCGGCGCCGGCGCGGGGGAGGGCTAGGATGCGGCGCACGCTGGCCGTCTTCGCGAAGGAGATCCGCGACGCGCTGCGCGACCGCAGGACAGCGCTCATGGTGCTGGTCGCCTCCGTGGTCACAGGCCCGCTCACCCTCGTGCTGGTGGCCCAGTTCGTCTCCGGGCTCGAGGAGAGGGCATCCACGCTTCGCGTGCGCCTCGCGGGCGCCGCGCACGCGCCGGCGCTCGTCAACTTCCTGAAGCGCGCCGACGTCGAGATCGAGGAGGCCCCCGCGGACTACGCCGCGCGCGTGAAGGCGGGCACGCTCGACGCGGTGATCGTCGTCCCGCCCGACTTCCACGAACGCTGGCTCGCCCACGAGGAGACCCCCGTCGAGCTCGTGTTCGACGATTCCCGGACCGAGTCCTCGCCCGCCATCCGGCAATCGGAGCGGCTGCTGGACGCCTTCAACCGCGAGACCGCGCAGCTGCGCCTGATGGCGCGCGGCGTGAGCCCGTCCGTCAACGAGACCGTGAAGGTCGAGCGCGTGAACGCCGCCACGCCGAGGCAAAGAGGTGCCGTGCTGCTGTTCCTCATCCCCATGTTCGCCATCCTCGCGCCGCTTCTGGGCGGGATGACGCTCGCGATCGACGCCACGGCCGGCGAGCGCGAGCGCGGCTCGCTCGAGCCGCTGCTCGCCAACCCCGTGCCCACGGCAGCCTTCGCCTTCGGCAAGTGGCTGGCCGCGTGGACGAGCGCCGTCGCCGTGACGGCCGTGACGCTGGCGGGGTTCGTGGCGGCCGCCGCCCTCTACGCGGAGAAGAAGCTTCCCGCGCTGCTGCAGTTCGGCCTGCCGGAGTACGCGCGCTTCGTGGCGATCGCGGTGCCGCTCGCGGCCTTCACCGCCGCGGCGCAGATGCTCATCTCCACCTACGGACGCACCTACCGCGAGGCGCAGACCTACGTGAGCTACCTCGCGACCGTCGTGTCCTTCGTGCCGCTGGCGGTGATGTTCAGCGGCGCGCGCGAGGCGCCGTGGCAGGCCGCCGTCCCCGTGCTTGGCCAGCTCATGGCGCTGCAGCGCGTGCTGCGCGGCGATTCGCTGCCCGCGTGGGACGTCCTCGTCCCCGCCGCGGTGTCGGCCGCGCTCGCGGTCGCGGCGGTGGCCGCGGTGGCGAGGCTGCTGCGCGACGAGCGCATCGTGTTCGGCCGCTCGTGACGATCGACCTCGCGCGCCACTTCGGGCCCGGCGGCACCTTCGAGCGCTCGCTCGAGGGCTGGCGCGTGCGGCCGCAGCAGCTCGAGTTCGCGCAGGCGGTGCTGGGAGCGATCGAGTCCGCGGGCGTCCTCATCGCGGAGGCCGGCACGGGAACGGGCAAGACCTTCGCCTACCTCGCCCCGGCCCTCGTCGCGGGCGGGCGCGTCATCGTCTCCACCGGCACCAAGACGCTGCAGGACCAGCTCTTCCACCGCGACCTGCCGCTGGTGCGCGAGGCGATGGGCGTCCCCGCGAAGACCGCGCTCCTCAAGGGCCGCGCCAACTACGTGTGCCTGCACCACCTGGAGGAGTCGGCCGCCGAGGGCACCTTCGCCTCCCGCGAGGAGGCCCGCGACATCCACGCCATCGCGCGCTTCGCCGGGAGAACCGATTCCGGTGACAAGGCCGAGTGCCTGCAGGTGCCCGAGCTCTCCGGGGCCTGGGCGCGCGCGACCTCCACCCGCGAGAACTGCCTGGGATCGAAGTGCCGCCACTACGAGGACTGCTTCGTGATGAAGGCGCGCAAGGCCGCGGCCGACGCCGACCTCGTGGTCGTGAACCACCACCTCTTCTTCGCCGATGTGGTGCTGCGCGACGAGGGCGTGACCGACCTCCTGCCCAGCGCCAACACGGTCATCTTCGACGAGGCGCACCACCTGCCGGATCTCGCGAGGCTCTTCTTCGGCCAGTCGGTCTCCACGGCGCAGGTCGTCGAGCTCGCGCGCGACGCGAGGGGCGCGCAGATCCTGCACGCGAAGGAGACGCCGGCCATCGGCGAGGCCGCGCTCGCCGCCGACCGGGCCGCGCGCGACGTGCGCATCGCGCTGGGGACGGGCACCGGGCGCTACGCCGCGGCCCAGCTCGACGCCAATGCGGATCTTGCCCGCGCCCTGGACGCGCTCGACGAGCGCCTCGGCGCCCTGGGGGAGATCCTCGCGGCGCACGCCGAGCGCGCCGACGAGCTTCGCAACGCGCACGCGCGTGCCCTGGAGCTGCGCGCGGCCATCGCCGCCTGGCGCGGCGAGGCGGGGGAAGGCGCGGTGCGCTGGGTGGAGGCCTACTCGCACTCGGCGACGCTCCACCGCACGCCGCTCGACGTGGCGCCGATCTTCGCGCAGCAGGTCTCCGGCGCGAAGCGCGCCTGGATCTTCACCTCCGCCACGCTCTCCGTCGGGGGCGACTTCGCGCACTACCAGTCCGAGCTCGGGCTCGCGCAGGCCGCCACGCACTACTGGGAGAGCCCCTACGATTTTCCGAACCAGGCGCTGCTCTACGTGCCCGAGGGCCTGCCGGATCCCAACAGCCCGGGCTACACCGAGGCGGTTATCGACGCCGCCTTCCCCGTGATCGAGGCGGCGGGCGGCCGCGCCTTCCTCCTGTTCACGAGCCTGCGGGCCATGGACGCGGGCCACGCGCGGCTCAGGGAGAAGCTCGCCGCGGCCGGGCTCGACTGGCCGCTGTACCTGCAGGGAACGGCCGGCAAGAACGAGCTCCTCGATCGCTTCCGCGACACCCCGAACGCGATCCTGCTCGGCAGCCAGTCCTTCTGGGAGGGCGTGGACGTGAAGGGCGAGGCCCTCTCGCTCGTGGTGATCGACAAGCTGCCCTTCAATCCCCCGGACGACCCCGTCCTCGCCGCGCGCATCGAGCAGATCAACCGCGCCGGCGGCAACGCCTTCATGCAATACCAGGTTCCGCGCGCGGTGATCGCCCTCAAGCAGGGAGCCGGCCGCCTCATCCGCGACGAGACGGATCGCGGCGTGCTGATGATCTGCGACCCGAGGCTGGTGTCGAAGGCCTACGGCAAGCGCATCTGGCGCGCGCTGCCGCCGTTCCGCCGCACGCGCAGCCGCGGGGAGGCGGTCGCGTTCTTCCGCGGCGCGGCCTGATCAGGAGCCGGGCGCGTAGTTCGGCGTCACCAGGCGCCATCCGCCGGGGCAGGCGCGCACCTGCGGGAACCACGCCCTGGCCGAATCGCAGTAGTTGAGGTGCAGCGGGCGCTGCGTCGGGGCGCCCTCCGCTCCGAGGACGGGCGGAGGCACCTCGGTGGTCGGCGGCGGGGGCTCCGTCCTCGCGACCTGCTCGCGGTAGCAGTCCTCGCCCGGCCAGCAACCGTAGCCGTAGGCCGGGTAGGGCGCCGAATAGCCGTAGTAGGGATAGCCGTAGCCGTAATAGGGATAGCCGTAGCCCCAGCCGTACCCGTACGGCCCGTACCAGCCCCACGGATAGCCGAGCGCGACACCCCAGCCCCAGTACGACCCGTGCGAATGCCCGTAGTAATGGCTGCCGCCGCCGTAATGGCGCGCGCCGCCGTAATGGCCCGAGCCCCCGCCGTAGCCGGGGCGCTGGCCACCCCCCGGAGGCGGGCCGGGTCGGGCGCCACCGCCGGAATGGCCGCCAGCCGAGGGAGGCCTGCCTCCGCCACCTCCCGGGCCGGAAGCGGCGTCGGCCGCGGAGGCGAGGGCGAGCATGGTGGCGGCAAGCGAAGCGAGGAGAACCTTGATTTTCGCGTTCATGGCGACCTCCGCAATGCGCCGAATGCCCTGATTCACTCTAGCATCAACGCGCGAGGCGGGGCGGCGTTGACGGCCGCCGATAAGGTGGGGGCATTTCGTGGTAGTGTGCGCGCCGCCGACCGGGAGTCCGCCACCATGTCACGAGCGTTGCTTGCCATTGCCCTGATTTTCGTCGCCGCGGGCCTCGCGCGCGCGCAGTCGCCGGAGCCCCCCGCCATCGTGAAGACGCGGTGCGCGGCCTGCCATGGGGAGAGGGGAGAGTCGGCCGGCGAGGACTTCCCGCGCCTCGCTGCCCAGCACGAGGCCTACCTCGCCAAGCAACTGGCCGACTTCAAGGCCGGCAGGCGCGAAGGGATCATGCAGCGCATGGTGCGCGGTGTCGCGGAGGGGGACCTGGAGGCCGCCGCAAGGTACTACTCCGCGCAGTCGGTTCCCGCGCCGGCGCCGAAGTCCGAGCTCCACGACGTCGGCCGCTTCGTCTTCCTGCGCGGCAACCCCTGGGCGAAGATCCCGGCCTGCAAGGCCTGCCACGGCGAGAGCGCCCACGGCAGCGCGCAGCTGCCGCGGCTCGCCACCCAGAATGCGGCCTACCTCGAGCGGCAGATCCGCGAGTTCACCCAGCGAAAGCGCACCAACGACAACGAGGTGATGCACTCGATCGCCGAGCGGCTCACCGCGCTCGAGGCGCGCGCCGTCGCCGAGTACCTGGCCACGCTGCCGTAGGGCGGGCTACTTCTTCCGGCCCTTCGCGGCAGGCGCCGCCTCCTTGCGGGCCGGCTTGTCGTCGCCCTTGGGCTGGTCGCCCAGGACGCTCTTCAGGGGACAGACGGAAAACGCGGGGCACTTGCGGCAACCGGCGACGATCGCGATGGGGCAGACGGTCATGGGACCTCCCTGGGGATGGCCGACTGTAGCACTCCGGCCCCGGGTCAGGCCGCCAAGGGAAAGGCGACCGAGGCGGCGAGCCCCCCGCCTTCGCGCGGGACGAGGTCGAAGCGTGCCCCGTGCGCCTTGGCGATGCGTGCGACGATCGCGAGACCCAGGCCCGCGCCCGAGCGGCCGCTGCGCGCGTCGTCGCGGCGCGTGAAGGGCTCCTTCAGCCGCTCGATCTCCTGCGCCGGAATACCAGGGCCACGGTCCAGCACGGCGAGCGTCGCCTCGTTTCCCGAGGTCGCGGTGCGCACGAGGATCTCGCCGCCGCCATGCTTCACGGCGTTCTGGATGAGGTTGTCGACGAGCCGGCGCACCGCCAGCGGCCGCAGCATCAGCACCGGCAGCTCCGCCAGCTCGCATTTCACCGGGGCGCCGGCGCGCGCGGCCCGCTCGGCGCACTCGCGCGCGAGCCCCGAGAGCTCCACGGGCGCGTACGCCTCGGTGGCCTCGCTCCTCGCGAAGTCGATGAACTGGTCGATGATCGCGTTCATGTCCTCGATGTCGGCGATCATGCCCTTCTGCGTGGCCGCCTCCACGCGGCCCTCCAGCATCTCGGCGTCGAGGCGAAGGCGCGAGAGCGGCGTGCGCAGGTCGTGGGAGATGCCGGCGAGGAAGGTGGTGCGCTCGCGCTCGTCGTGCTTGAGGCTTTCCTTCATGCGGTTGAACGCCGCGGCCACGGCGCGCACTTCCGAAGGGCCGGTCTCGGGCACGGGCTCGGGGTCGCCTCCCTTGCCCAGGGCCTCCGCCGCGCGCGCGAGCCGCGCCAGCGGTCGGTTCAGGCGCCAGGCGATGAGTCCCGTCGCCGCGATCGCGATCGCCACGCCGGCGAGCATCCAGTAGAGCAGGGCGTCGGTATTGTCCCGGTCGACGCGGTTGCGCGGAAAGGCCACCCAGAACTGGCGATCGGCGGCCCGCAGCCGCACCCAGAACTCGCCGGGCGCGCCCGGGCGCACGAAGACCTCGGCGTCCTCGCCGAAGAGCGACTTGATGCGCTCGCGGAACATGTGCACGCCGGGCCGGTCGCCGGCGAGGCGGCCGGGCATCTCGCCGCGGGCGGGGAAGACGCGGATGCCTTCCTTCTCCGCCAGGCGCTCCAGGAACTCGCGCTCGGCTCCCGGCGGCAGCGTGCTGAGCGCCGCATGGATCGTCTTCAGGTGGCTCACGAAGCTGCCGATGGCCATGCCCATGCGCGGCTGCTGGACCTGCTGCCGGAAGAGCCAGAAGGAGGCGGCCTGAGAAGCCACCAACGCGATCACCAGGACCGCGAGCGTGCGCCAGAAGAAGGAGCCGGCCCACCACTTCATCGGTGCGGCGTCCCGTCGGGAATGAAGACGTAGCCGAAGCCCCAGACGGTCTGGATGTAGCGCGGGCTCTGCGGGTCCTCGCCCAGGAGCTTGCGCAGGCGCGAGACCTGCACGTCGATGGAGCGGTCGTAGCTCTCGTGCTCGCGGCCGCGCGCGCGGTCCATGAGCTTGTCGCGCGACAGCGGCTCGCGCGGGTGCTCGGCGAAGACCTTGAGCACGGAGAACTCGCCCGTCGTGAGGGGCAAGGGCTCGCCGTCGCGGGTGAGCGTGCGCGTGCCCAGGTTGAGGGCGAAGGGGCCGAAGGTGACCACCCTGTCGTCGAGCGTGGGGGCGCCCGGCGTGGGCACGGGCGCCTGCCTGCGCAGCACGGCGTGGATGCGCGCGACGAGCTCGCGCGGATTGAAGGGCTTGGCGAGGTAGTCGTCCGCGCCCATCTCGAGGCCGACGATGCGGTCCACGTCGTCGCCCTTGGCGGTGAGCATGACGATGGGCACCGCGTTGCCGCCCGCGCGCAGCCTCCGGCAGATGGCGAGGCCGTCCTCGCCGGGCAGCATGAGGTCCAGGACCACGAGGTCGTAGCGCGTGCGGCGGAAGTTGTGGTCCATGGCGGCGCCGTCGGGCACCGTCTCCACGGCGAAGCCCTGCTCCGTGAGGTAGCGCTTGAGGAGGTCGCGAAGGCGCAGGTCGTCGTCGACGACGAGGATCTTGTGCTTTGGCGGGGTCGGCATGGGAACCATCCTACCGGCGTCCTCGCGGTCCTCGCCGCCGGCGCCTTGTAAGGAGATGTTAACAGCGGCGCCGCGTTCGCCCGTTCGCTTACAACCGGTTACGGTCGTCCCGTGGTTCCGAAACGACTTCGCGCGTTCACGGGGATAGGCTGGTCTCGCATGCAACACGGCCTTTCCGAACCCAACCAGGAGAACACGATGAACCCCCTCAGGACCCTCGCCGCCGCAGTCGTCGCCACCTTCGCGCTCGCCGCCTACGCCGGCCCGTTCGGCCCCGGCGCGGGCTGCCCTGCCGGCGCGACCCCGGGTAGCGCCAACTGCCCCGCCTACGGCACCGGTTACGGTCCCGGTGCCGGCTACGGGCAGGGCGGCGTCGGCCCGCTCGAGCGCTTCAAGGCCGCCGACAAGAACGCCGACGGCCTGATCAGCCGGGAGGAGGCGCAGGCGTCCCTCCCGGGCCTGGCCGCCAACTTCGACGCCATCGACGCCAACAAGGACGGCAACATCAGCCTCGCGGAGCTGCAGGCCGCGCGCGGCACCTTCGGCCGCGGCCAGGGCTGGACGATGTGGGACGCGAACGGCGACGGCAAGGTGTCCCGCGAAGAGGCCCTGCAGGCGTTCGACCGTCTCGACGCCAACCGGGATGGCTACCTGACCGCGGAGGAATTCCGGGCCGCGCGGAGCGCGGTCGCGGGAAGCCGGGCCCTGTCGCGGTGGGATTCCGACGGCGACGGCAAGCTCTCCCGCCAGGAGGTCGCCAATGCGCCGCGCCTGTCGCAGGAGTTCGACGCGATCGACACCAACAAGGATGGCTTCCTCACGGCCGAGGAGCTGCAGGCCGCCCGTGCGCAGATGGCGGGCCGCGGCTGGCACCGGGGCTTCTGAGTCCCCGAAGGGGCCCGCGGCCGTGTCGCCTGCGGCCCGGGCCCGATTCCTCGAAAGTAGATTAAAAAAGCATCAGAAGTATTTGATAAAACGACTATAATAGTTCCGGGCTTGCGAGGGCCAAGGCCGGTATAATGGGTGCCTCTCCCGACGCGCCTGCCCTTGAAGCTCCTCGCGATCGAAACCTCCACGGAGCTCTGCTCGGTGGCCTTGCTGCGCGACGACGAGCTTTTCGTCGAGGAGGCGCACGCCCCCAACCAGCACGCCGAGCAGCTGGCGCCCATGGTGCGGCTGCTGCTGTCCCGCGCCGGCCTCGAGACCTTCGACCTGGACGCCTTCGCTTTCGGCCAGGGCCCGGGTTCCTTCACGGGGCTTCGCATCGCCTGCGGGCTGGTCCAGGGGCTGTCGCTCGGCTCGGGGCGGCCGGTGGTGGGCGTGAACGCGTTCGTGGCCCTGGCCGAGCAGGCCAACGCGAGCCGCGTCGTGGCGGCGATCGACGCGCGCATGGGCGAAACTTACCTGGCTGCCTATTCCCGCATGGGAGGGGACTGGGAAGCGGCCATCGCTCCCGGGCTCTACGTCGAGGGGGCCCTGCCGGCGCTGCCGGGACGGGACTGGGTGGCCACCGGAAGCGGCTTCGACGCCTTCGCCTGGGTTCGCGGCGCCTACGCGCGCCAGGTGGCCCACCGGATCGAACGCGACCTGCCGCGGGCGGGCGCCGTGGCCCGGGTCGCGGCGCGCAGCCTCGCGCGCGGCGGGGCGGTGCCGGCGGAACAGGCCGCGCCCCTGTACTTGCGGGACAAGGTGGCGTTGACCACCCGGGAAAGGCAGGCGGCAAGGTGAGCGCGCTCCTCCGGCCGGAGGTGGGCTACCGGCGCATACGTTCCGCGGACCTCGCCGCGGTCGCCGAGCTCGAGAAGTCGCTCTACGCCTTTCCGTGGAGCCTGGGAAACTTCCGCGACTCCGTCGAGGCCGGCTACGACTGCTGGGTCGCCTGCGAAGGCGAGCGCGTGGTGGCCTACGCGATCCTCATGGTGGCGCTCGACGAGGCGCACCTGCTCAACATCGCGGTGGCCGCGCCGTGGCAGAACCGCGGCATCGGCCGCGCCTTCCTCGACTTCATGCTGGGCGTGGCCCGCCAGGCGAAGTGCCAGATCGTCTATCTCGAGGTTCGCCCCTCGAACCTCGCGGCGCGCCACCTCTACCGCCAGGCCGGCTTCCAGCAGATCGCCATCCGGCCTTCCTACTATCCGGCCCACGGCGGGCGCGAGGACGCGCTCTTCCTGGGCATCACGCTCTAGGACCATGGACGAGCGGATCCTGAGGGAACTCGAGCTCCTGCCCGTGTCGCGGCTTTACGGCCTGGCCTCCGCCCCCGCGCCGGTGGCGTCGCAGGAGGCTCCTGCGGCGCCCGTCGCGCCGCAGGCCCGCGCGACGCGACCGGCTCCCGCCGCGGCGCCTCGCCGCGAGCCGCCCGCCGCATCACCGCCCGCGGCCGTGCCCGAGCCGCCCGCCGGAATCGGCGCCATGGACTGGGCGGCGCTTCGGCAGGCCGTGCTCGAGTGCCGGCGCTGCGTCCTTTGCGAGAAGCGAAAGCAGGCGGTGTTCGGCGTGGGCAACGAGTCGGCGCCGTGGCTTTTCGTGGGCGAGGGCCCGGGCGCGGAGGAGGACGAGAGGGGCGAGCCCTTCGTGGGCCAGGCGGGCAGGCTCCTGGACGGCATGCTGGCCGCGCTCAGGCTCGCGCGCGGGCGCGAGGTCTACATCGCCAACGTCGTGAAGTGCCGGCCGCCCGGCAACCGCGTGCCGGCGCCGGAGGAGGCGGCCGCCTGCGCGGCCTTTCTCGACCGCCAGATCGAGCTCATCGCCCCGAAGATCATCGTCGCGCTCGGCAAGACGGCCGCCACGCGCCTCACCGGAGCCGAGGCGAGCCTCGCGAGCCTGCGCGGCCGCGTGCACGCCTACCGCGGCATTCCCCTCGTGGTCACCTACCACCCGGCCTACCTGCTGCGAAACCTCCCCGACAAGGCGAAGGCGTGGGAGGACCTGCTCTTCGCGCGCCGCACCTTCGCGCAGGCTTGAATCGGGCGCGCCCCGTCCCCATCATTGCGATCGTTCCCAACCCCACCCCGAGAGGAACTCCGTCCATGCGCAGGATCCTGACCGCTTTCGCCCTCGCCGGCGCCCTCGTGCTCTCCGGCTGCGGCTACAACGACTTCCAGACGAAGGACGAGCAGGTGAAGGCGGCCTGGTCGGAGGTGGTGAACCAGTACAAGCGCCGCGCCGACCTCATCCCCAACCTCGTCAACGTGGTGCAGGGCTTCGCCCAGCAGGAGAAGGACGTCCTCCTGGGCGTGACCAACGCGCGCTCGAAGGTGGGCTCGATCCAGATGACGCCCGAGGCGCTCAACGACCCGAACGCCATGAAGAACTTCCAGGCCGCGCAGGGCGAGCTCTCGAGCGCGCTCTCGCGCCTGCTGGTGGTCGCCGAGAACTACCCGCAGCTCAAGAGCGACGCCAACTTCCGCGACCTGCAGGCGCAGCTCGAAGGCACGGAGAACCGCATCACCACCGCGCGCAACCGCTACATCAAGACGGTGCAGGACTACAACATCCTCGCGCGCCAGTTCCCGACGAACCTCACGGCCATGCTCTTCGGCTACAAGGAGAAGGCCAACTTCACGGTGGAGAACGAGAAGGCCATCGCCGAGCCGCCCAAGGTGGACTTCTCGCCCAGGCCGGCCGCTCCCGCGCAGCCCGCGCCGGCGAAGTGACCGGCCTCGCCGGCCGCCTCCTCGCGGGGGCGGCCGCGCCCTTCCTGCTCGCGGCGGCTTTCGCCGCCCACGCGGCCGACACCGTTCCCGTCCCGAAGCTCACGGGGCGGGTGGTGGACCTCACGGCCACGCTCGACCGCGCGCAGCAGCAGGCGATCGCCGAAAAGCTCGCCGCCTTCGAGCGCGCGAAGGGCTCGCAGGTGGCGGTGCTGCTGGTGCCCACGATCGGCACGGAGACCATCGAGGAATTCGCCACGCGCGTGACCGACGAGTGGAAGCTCGGGCGCGCGGGCGTGGACGACGGCGTGCTCTTCGTGATCGCCAAGCAGGAGCGGCGCATGCGCATCCAGACCGGGCGCGGCGTCCAGGGCGTGCTCACCGACGCGCTCTCGCGGCGCATCATCGCCGAGCGCGTCTCGCCGCGCTTTCGCGCCGGCGACTTCGCCGGCGGAATCCACGAGGGCGTCGACGCCATCCTGAAGGCGATCGAGGGCGAGTCGCTGCCGCCGCCCCCGCGGCCGGAATCGCGCGGCAAGGCCTCCCCGGGCCCGTCGGCCTCGTCGCTGGAGAATTTCTTCTGGCTCGCGTTCGTGGTCGTCCCGGTGGCGGGGGCGATCCTGCGTTCGCTCCTCGGCCGCTTCCTCGGGGCGAGCCTCACCGGCGGCGTCACGGGGCTCGCGGCGTGGTTCGTCTTCGGAAGCCTGTTCGTTGGAGGCATCGCGGGCGTGGTCGCGTTCGTGGCCGTCCTGCTCATGGGCACGGCCGGCTTTCACGTGGGAGGGCGAGGCGGCGGCTGGACTTCCGGCGGCTCGTGGGGTGGGGGCGGCGGCTGGTCTTCGGGCGGCGGGGGCGGCGGCGGATTCAGCGGCGGAGGCGGCGGCTTCGACGGCGGCGGCGCCTCGGGAGGCTGGTGACATGGACCACAGGCGATTCTGGCGGCACGTGGCGATGACGCCCTGGAAGGCGCGCCAGGCCTTTCCGGCGGCGGCGCGCGAGGCCATCGCCCGCGCCATCGCCGCGCAGGAAAAGCGCCACCGCGGCGAGCTCCGGTTCGTGGTCGAGGCCGAGCTGGGCACGCTTGCGCTGCTGGCGGACCGCAGCCCGCGCGCGCGGGCGGTGGAACTCTTCCCGCGCCTGGGCGTGCACCGCACCGCGGAGCGCACGGGCGTGCTGATCTACGTGCTGCTCGCGGACCAGCGCGTGGAGATCGTGGCCGACCAGGGGATCGCCGCCAGGGTGGCCCAGGCCGAATGGCAGGCGGCGTGCGCCCTCATGCAGGAGGCCTTCCGCGCCGGGCGCTTCGAGGAGGGAGCCGTGGCGGGCGTGAACGCGGTGTCGCAGCTCATCGAGAGGCACTTCCCCGCGGCCGCGGGAAACTCGAACGAACTTCCCGACGAACCCGTGATGCTCTAGGCCTTCGGCCCCGAGTCGCCCTCCGAGGCGAGCAGCGCCTCGATCTCGCGGCGGCGCTTCTCGTCGAGCGGCGCGGCGCCTTCCTGGGTGGCCGCGCGGCGGCGGCGCAGCATCACGACGAGCCCCGCGAGCCCGCCCACGATGAGCAGCGGCGGGCCGACCCACAGGACCGCCGTCACCGCGTTGAAGGGTGGCTTGTAGAGGACGAAGTCGCCGTAGCGGTCCACCATGTAGCTGCGGATCTCGTCGTCGGACTTGCCCTCGGCGATCATCTTGCGCGTCTGCTGGCGCAGGTCGACCGCCAGCGGCGCGTCGGAGTCGGCGATGGTCTGGTTCTGGCAGACGAGGCAGCGCAGCTCGTGCGCGATGGCCTTGAGCCGAGCCTCGACCTTGGGGTCGGGGTGGGCGACCTCGGCGGATTGCCCCCAGGCGGGCAGGCACGCGGCGAATAGGAGCGGGGCGAGGAGTCGCTTCATGCGTTGAGCCTGGCGAGGAGGGGCAGGAAGATCTTTTCCACGTCATCGGGCGAGATGGGCCCGATGTGCTTGTAGCGGATGATGCCCTGCTTGTCGATCACGAAGGTCTCGGGGGCGCCGTAGACGCCGTAGTCGATCCCCACCTTGCCGTCGAAGTCCCAGACGGAAAAGAGGTACGGGTCGCCGTGCTGCTTGAGCCACTTGGTGGCGTCGGCGCGCTGGTCCTTGTAGTTGAGCCCCACGATGGGGACGAGCCCGCGGCGGTTCATGTCGTTGAGCACGGGGTGCTCGACCCGGCAGGAGACGCACCACGAGGCCCACACGTTCAGCAGCCACACCTTGCCCTTCATGTCGGCGGGCGAGAACTTCGCCTCCGGCTCGTGCAGCTTCGCGATCGCGAAGGCGGGCGCCGGCTTGTCGATGAAGGGGGAGGGGACCTTGCGCGGATCCTTGGTGAGCCCGATGGCGAGGAACACGCACAGGGCCGCGAAGATCGCCAGCGGGATGATGTACTTGAGGGCCTTCATCGGTTCTCGGCGTCCGGTTCGCGGGCGCGCCCTAGTCCCCGGTGGCGAGCGCTCCGGCGGGGACCTCGGCGGTCTTGCGGGAGAGGCGGTAGCGGCGGTCGGCGATGGCGAGGAAGCCTCCGAGGGCCATCAGGAGGCACCCGCCCCAGATCCAGTCGACGAAGGGCTTGTGGTAGATGCGGATGCCCCAGGCGTTGCCCTCGACCTGCTCGCCCATCGAGACGTAGAGGTCGCCGGTGAGGCCCGCCTCGATGTCGGCCTCCGTCATCGTCTGGCCGGAGGCGTGGTAGATGCGCTTCTCGGGATACATCTTCTTCACCACCTCGGGCGAGCCCGGGCGGCGCACCTCGAAGATCCCCTGCATCGCGGCGTAGTTGGGGCCGGGCAGCTCGCGCGTGCCCGCGAAGGTGAACTCGTAGCCGGCCAGCTCGACCTTGTCGCCGGGCGCCATGCGCAGGTCGCGCTCGGTCTCGAAGCCCCTCACGAGGGCCACGCCGATGATGAACGCGGCCACGCCCACGTGGGCGAGCTGCATGCCGTACCACGCCGCGGAATTGGAGCGCAGCCTGGCGAGGAGCCCGGCCTGCGGGGCGTTCTTCAGGCGCGCCTGGAAGTGGACCGCGGTGGCGGCCACGACCCAGAAGGCGAGGAAGAGGCCGAAGGCCACGAGGGAGGACCACTTGCCGCGCGCCAGCGGGACGATCACCGCGCAGGCGAGCGCCACGACGAGCGCCCACTTCAGGCGCGTGACGAGGTCGGGGACTTCCGCCTTCTTCCAGCTCGCGAGCGGGCCCACGGCCATGAGGAAGACGGCCGGCGCCATCAGCGGGAAGAACACGGCGTCGAAGTAGGGCGGGCCGACGGAGATCTTGCCCAGGTTCAGGGTGTCCAGCACCAGCGGGTAGAGCGTGCCCAGCAGCACCGCGCCCATGGCGATCGTGAGCAGCACGTTGTTGGCGAGCAGCATCGATTCGCGCGACACGACGGCGAACTGCCCGCCGATGCCCACCTTCGGCGCGCGCAGCGCGAAGAGCGTGAGCGATCCGCCCACGACGATGGCGAGGAAGCCGAGGATGAAGATGCCGCGCTTCGGGTCGGTGGCGAAGGCGTGCACCGAGGTGAGCACCCCCGAGCGCACGAGGAAGGTGCCCAGCAGCGAAAGCGAGAAGGCGAGGATCGCGAGCAGCACCGTCCAGCTCCGGAAGGCGCCGCGCTTCTCGGTGACGGCGAGCGAGTGGATGAGCGCGGTGCCCACG
>JAHCLE010000050.1 GCA_026125445.1 Burkholderiales bacterium | reverse complement strand
CAACGTCGCCGGCCAGATCGGCCGCGGCGAGAACCGCATCGTGGGCGTGATGGTCGAGAGCCACCTCAATCCCGGACGCCAGGACCTGGTGCGCGGCAAGCCCCTGGAGTACGGAGTGTCCATCACCGACGCCTGCCTGGGCTGGGACGACACGGTGAAGGTGCTCGACACCCTGGCCGCGGCCGTGCGCCAACGCCGCGTGATCCCCGAGGAGCCCGAGGAATGAGCGGCATGCCGCTTTCGGTCATCGGCAAGACCGATGACCTGAGAATCAAGGGCATCCGCGCGCTCATCGCGCCCCAGCTCCTCGTCGAGCAGCTGCCGGTGGACGCCGAGGCGCTCGCGACGGTGGGCAACGCCCGGCGCTCCATCCACCGCGTCCTGCACGGCGCCGACGACCGCCTGGTCGCGGTGGTGGGCCCGTGCTCCATCCACGACTACGGCGCCGCCGTGGAGTACGCGCGCCGCCTCGCGACCGAGTCGAGGCGGCTGGAGGCCGACCTCCTCCTGGTGATGCGCGTGTACTTCGAGAAGCCGCGCACGACGGTGGGCTGGAAGGGCTTCATCAACGACCCGCACCTGGACGGCAGCTTCGCGATGAACGAGGGCCTGCGGCTCGCGCGAAGCCTCCTTCTCGAGGTGAACCGCCTGGGCATGCCCTGCGGCACCGAGTTCCTCGACCTCCTCTCGCCGCAGTACATCGCCGACCTCATCGCGTGGGGCGCCATCGGCGCGCGCACGACGGAGTCGCAGTCGCACCGCCAGCTCGCCTCGGGACTTTCCTGTCCCGTGGGCTTCAAGAACGGAACCGACGGCAGCGTCAAGGTGGCCGTGGACGCGCTGCGCGCGGCCGCCGCGCCGCACGCCTTCATGGGCATGACGAAGACCGGGCAGGCGGCCATCTTCGAGACCACCGGCAACGAGGACTGCCACGTCATCCTGCGCGGCGGGCGCTCGCCCAACTACGACGCGGCCTGCATCGCGGCGGCGGGCAAGGAACTGGCCGCCGCCGGCTTGGCCCCGCACCTCATGGTGGACTTCTCGCACGCCAACTCCTCCAAGCAGTACCAGCGGCAGATGGACGTGGGCGCCGACGTCGCCGCCCAGCTCGCCGCGGGCGAGGACCGCATCATGGGCGTGATGGTGGAGAGCAACCTGAACCCCGGCCGCCAGGATCTCGTCGCCGGCGTGCCCCTTCAGCGCGGCGTCTCCATCACCGACGCGTGCATCGGCTGGGACGACACCGTGCGCCTGCTCGACGTCCTCGCGGAGGGCGTGCGCGCACGCAGGCTGGCGCGGGGGGAGTGATGCAGGCGAAAATCTCCGGAAACGCCGATGAACGCCGATGCCCCGCCGATTGCCGCAGATGAATTCATGTTCGAGGTGCCGTGCCAATGATGTCCCGCGACGGTGATGTTCCCGCCATTCCCGTTTCCGTGTTGATCGGCGGCAATCGGCGGGGCATCGGCGTTCATCGGCGTTTCCAAAGCCTTTCGTACGCATAACTCCCCATGTCCAAGACCGATGAATTCCGCATCCTCGGCCGCCGCCCCGGCAACGAGGCGAGCATCCGCTTCGAGTACCAGGGCGTCAGCTTCGACCAGGACTCCTTCCACGTCTTCGCGGGCCTGAACGCCGTCGACACGCGCGAGTACGTCGAGCAGACGTTCGCGGCGCTCAGGGAGGCGGGGCTCAGGTGCGCGCGCATGGGCGCCTACAAGCCGCGCACGAGCCCGTACTCGTTCCAGGGCTACGGCCGGCAGTGCCTGCCCTACGTCTTCGAGCTCGCGGGCAAGTACGACATCCGCGTGATCTCCATGGAGGTCACGCACGACGAGCACGTGGACGAGATCCGCCAGGCGCTGCACGCCACCGGCAACCCCACGGGCGTGATGCTGCAGATCGGCACCCGCAACACGCAGAACTTCGAGCTGCTGAAGACCGTGGGCAGCCAGCGCGACTTCCCCATCCTGCTCAAGCGCGGCTTCGGCATCACCCTGCACGAGTCGCTGCTCGCCGCCGAGTACGTGGCGAGCGAGGGCAACCGCGACATCGTCTTCTGCCTGCGCGGCATGAAGACGAACTTCGGCGACCCGCACAGGAACCTCGTGGACTTCGGCCACGTGCCCGCCGTCAAGCGCCTGACGCGCATGCCGGTCTGCGTCGATCCCTCGCACTCCGTGGGCACGCGGGACGCCTCCCCCGAGGGCATTCCCGACGTCTTCCACGTGGCGGCGCAGGGCGTGATCTCCGGCGCCAACATGGTCCTGGTGGACATGCACCCCGAGCCGCGCCGCGCCCTGGTGGACGCCGGCCAGGCCATCACGGTGCAGGAGCTGCCGTGGCTGCTGGAGGATCTCGCCATCGCCCGCGAGGCCTACCTCGTGCGCCGAGAGGTGGCCCAGCGCCACGCCGGGCAGTGAACGCCGCGGGGCGCGCGCTCGCCTGCTGCGTCCTCGCATTCTGGGCGCTCGCCGCGGGCGCGCAGGTTGCGCTCACCGACGACCTCGGCCGCAGCGTCGCCCTCGAGCGGCCCGCGCGGCGCGTCGTCACGCTCGCTCCTTCCCTCACCGAGGCCGCGTTCGCCGTGGGCAGCGGCGCGCGCGTGGCGGGCGTGAGCGCCTGGAGCGACTTCCCGGCCGCGGCAGCGAGCCTTCCCGTCGTCTCGAGCGCATTCTCGATCGACCTGGAGGCGCTCGCGAAGCTCTCGCCGGACCTCGTCATCGCCTGGAAGGACAGCTTCCGCGCTTCCGACATCCCGCGCCTGGAGGCCCTGGGCGCGAAGGTCTTCGTCGTGCAATCGCGCACGCTCGCCGAGATCCCGCGGCTGCTGCGCGTGACGGCGGCGCTCACGGGGGGCGATGCCGGCCCCGCCGCGCGCGAGTACGAATCGCGGCTCGCGGCGGTGAAGAGGCGCTACGCCGGGCGGCCGGGCCTGCGCGTCTTCCTCGAGATCTCGCACCGGCCTCTCATGACGGTGGCGGGCGCGCACTTCATGAACGAGGCGCTGGCCGCGTGCGGCGCCACGAACGTCTTCGCCGATCTCCCCGACGTGGCGCCGCAGGTGTCGTGGGAGGAGCTCTTCGCGCGCCATCCCGACGCCGTCGTGGGCACGGGACCCGAAGGCGGCGAAGCGGCGTTTCTCCGCGACTGGAGCGAGCGCGGCGGCCTGGAGGCGGTGCGGCGGGGAAGGCTCGCCTTCGTCGGCTCGCGCGCGCTGGGGCGGCCTTCGCCTCGGGTCGTCGAGGGCATCGAGGCGCTCTGCGCGGCGGTTGATCGAGTGAGATAGGCGGCGGGGCGTGGGGAGGCGGGGATTTCAACTCCGTGACCTCCGTGTCCTCTGTGTTGAAACCAATGCACCCATTGGCACGGCGCCCCCGCTAGCCGCCCCTGCTATCATTCCGCCCATCTTGTCCCAGCGACCTTTCGTGAAGACCACCTTCCTGGACTTCGAGCAGCCGATCGCGGAGCTCGAGCAGAAGATCGAGGAGCTGCGCTTCGTGCAGGACGACAGCGCCGTCGACATCTCGCAGGAGATCGAGCGGCTGTCGAAGAAGAGCCGCGACCTCACGAAGGACATCTACGGCAAGCTCACGGCCTGGCAGATCTCCAAGGTCGCGCGCCACCCCCAGAGGCCGTACACGCTCGACTACATCGCGGCGATGTGCACCGACTTCGAGGAGATGCACGGCGACCGCTCCTTCGCCGACGACCCCGCCATCGTGGGCGGGCTCGCGCGCTTCAACGGCCAGCCGGTGATGGTGATCGGGCACCAGAAGGGCCGCGACACCAACGAGAAGATCCTGCGCAACTTCGGCATGCCGCGCCCCGAGGGCTACCGCAAGGCGCTGCGCCTGATGCGCCTGGCGGAGAAGTTCGCCATCCCGCTGCTCACCTTCGTCGACACGCCGGGCGCCTACCCGGGAATCGGCGCCGAGGAGCGCGGGCAGTCGGAGGCCATCGGCCGCAACCTCTACGAGATGGCGGGGCTGCGCGTGCCGATCGTGGTGTCGGTGATCGGCGAGGGCGGCTCGGGCGGCGCGCTCGCGATCGCCGTGGGCGACGCCACGCTCATGATGCAGTACTCGACCTACTCGGTGATCTCGCCGGAGGGCTGCGCCGCGATCCTCTGGAAGAGCCCGGAGAACGCGTCGGAAGCCGCGGAGTGCCTGGGCATCACGGCGCCGCGCCTGAAGTCGCTGGGCCTCGTGGACAAGGTCATCAACGAGCCGCTGGGCGGCGCGCACCGCGACCCGGCGGAGGCGGCCAGGAGCCTGAAGAAGGCCATCGCCGACCACCTGCGCCAGCTGCAGGACCTGCCGATGAACCAGCTCCTCGAGCGGCGCCAGGACCGGCTCGTGAACTACGGCAAGTTCAAGGAGCTGGCGGAGTAGCGCCGAGGCGCGATGGCCGCGCTCGGGCGTCCGGCGGAAGGGCTGCGGGAGCGCGTCGGCCGGCGCATCGCGGCGCACCTCGCACCGGGAGGCCGGCTCTGCGCGGCCTTTTCCGGCGGCCTCGACTCCACGGTCCTGCTCGACCTCCTCGCGTCTCTTCGCGAATCCCACGGCTTCGTCCTTTCCGCGCTGCACGTCCACCACGGGCTGTCGCGAAACGCGGATCGCTGGGCGCAGGCTTGCGAGGCCTTCGCGGCCGCGCGCGGCGTTCCGATCCGCGTCGAGCGCGTCACGGTCGACCGCGGCCACCCCGCGGGGCTGGAGGCGGCGGCGCGCCTGGCGAGGCACGCGGCTTTCGCGCAGTGCGGGGCCGATTTCCTGGCGCTCGCGCACCACGCCGACGACCAGGCCGAAACCGTGCTGTTGCAGGCGCTTCGCGGCACCGGCGTGAAGGGGCTCTCCGCGATGCCCGAGGCGAGGCGCTCGGGGAGCGCGGTGTGGCTGCGGCCGCTGCTCGCCGAGCCGCGGGAGGCGCTGATCGCTCACGCGCGCGAGGCGGGGCTCGAGTGGGTGGAGGACGAATCCAACGAGCTCACCGCGTTCGACCGCAACTTCCTGCGCCACGAGGTGATGCCGGTCCTCGAGCGGCGGTTCCCCCAGTACCGCGAGTCGCTCACGCGGCTGGCGCGGCATGCGGCCTCGGCGAGCGGATTGCTGGAGGCGCTCGCGCGCGAGGACGCCTCCCGCCTCGCCGACGGCGAGGGCCTTTCAGCGAATGGCCTCGAGGCGCTCGATCCGCTGCGCCGCGCCAACGTGCTGCGCCATTTCCTCGCGTCGCGGGGGCTTGCGATGCCGGGCGACGCGAGGCTCGCCGACATGGCCCGCCAGCTCGTTCACGCCCGCGACGACGCGCGCGTGCTGCTGCTGCACGGCGGGCGCGCGCTCGTGCGGCACCGCGGGCGCATCCTCGTGGAGGACGCGCCGCGGCAGGCCGGCTGGGAGGTGGCCTGGAAGGGCGAGCGCGAGGTTGCCCTGGGGGAGGGGCGCGGGAGCGTGCGCTTCTCCGAGGTCCCGGGTGAAGGCATCGCGCTCGAGCGGGCATCCTCCGGGCGCTGGCGATTCGCGCCCCGCGCCGGCGGCGAGCGCATCCGGCTGCATCCCGGCGCCCCCACGCGCACCCTCAAGAACCTCCTGCAGGAGCACGCGATCCCCGCCTGGCGCCGCACGCGGCTGCCGCTCCTCTTCGACGGCGATCGCCTCGTCTGGGTCCCGGGCATCGGGGTTTCGGCCGACTACCAACCGGCGGGCGCCGCCCCCGGCCTCGTCCCCGCCTGGCACCCCTAAAAAGGGGACGGTTCCTGGACCCGTCCCCAGGGACGGGTCCAGGAACCGTCCCCTTTTCGCTAGGAACCGTCCCCTTTTCGAGGTGGGTGTGATAGAATGAAAAGCTAAATTTTTCATTCAGTTAGCGGAGATTTTCATGGCGGTTCAGCGCACCCTGTCGATCATCAAACCCGATGCCGTGGCCAAGAACGTGATCGGCAAGATCTATTCCCGTTTCGAGACCAACGGCCTGAAGGTCATCGCGGCCCGGATGGTCCACCTCTCCCGCCAGGAAGCCGAGGGCTTCTACGCGGTGCACAAGGCCCGCCCGTTCTTCAAGGACCTCGTGGAGTTCATGATCTCCGGCCCGGTGATGATCCAGGTGCTCGAGGGCGAGGACGCCATCCAGAAGAACCGCGACCTCATGGGCGCCACCGACCCGAAGAAGGCCGAGAAGGGCACCATCCGCGCCGACTTCGCCGAGTCCATCGACGCCAATGCCGTGCACGGCTCCGACGCCCCGGAGACGGCGGCCGTCGAGATCGCCTACTTCTTCCCCGCGAGCCAGGTCTACTCGCGCTGACGCATTCGCCCTCGCCGCCCATGCGGACCAACCTCCTCGACTTCACGCTGCCGGCCCTCACCGAGTGGTTCGCCTCGCTCGGCGAGAAGCCGTTCCGCGCGAGGCAGGTGTTCCGCTGGGTGCACCAGCGCGGCGTGGCCGACTTCGACGCGATGACGGACCTCGCGAAGTCGCTGCGCGAAAAGCTGAAGGAGATCGCCGAGATCCGCCCGCCGGAGATCCTCTCCGAGCACCGCTCCGCCGACGGCACCGTGAAGTGGCTCTTCGACGTGGGCATCGGCAACGGCATCGAGTCGGTCTTCATCCCCGAGGACGACCGCGGCACGCTGTGCGTGTCCTCGCAGGTGGGCTGCGCGCTCGACTGCGGCTTCTGCTCGACGGGGAGGCAGGGTTTCAACCGCGACCTCTCGGTCTCCGAGATCGTCGGGCAGCTGTGGGTGGCGAACCGCCGACTCGAAGAGATGGCCCGGGAGGGAATGCCGTACCGCCTCGAGGCCTCGTCCGAGGGCGCCACGCCCAAGCCCGTCACGAACGTCGTGATGATGGGCATGGGCGAGCCGCTCAACAACTTCGACAACGTGGTGGCGGCGATGTCGGTGATGCTCGACGACAACGCCTACGGGCTGTCGCGCCGGCGCGTGACGCTCTCCACCTCGGGCGTGGTGCACAAGCTGCGCCGCCTGAAGGAGACGCTGCCGGTGGCGCTCGCGGTGAGCCTGCACGCCCCCGACGACGAGCTGCGCTCGCGGATCATGCCGATCAACCGCAGCTACCCCATCGCGGAGCTGCTGGAAGCCTGCAAGGACTACCTCGAGGCCGCCCCGCGCGACTTCATCACCTTCGAGTACGTGCTGCTCGACGGCGTGAACGACACGCCCGCGCACGCCCGCGCGCTGGCGAAGCTGCTGCGCGACGTGCCCTGCAAGCTGAACCTCATCCCCTTCAACCCCTTCCCGGAATCGGGCTTCGCCCGGTCGAAGCCCGAGGCCGTCGCGCGCTTCCGGGACATCCTCGTCGAGGCGGGGTACGTGGCCACGATCCGCAGGACCCGCGGCGACGACATCGACGCGGCCTGCGGGCAGCTCGCGGGCCAGGTCGTCAACCGCATGAAGAAGCGCACGGTCCGCATCCACAAAGCCCACCGGGAGGCCGCATGAAGATCGCCTTCGCAGCCCTGGCCGCGCTGCTGCTGGCCGGCTGCGTTTCCCAGACCACGGTCGAGACGCGAAGCGTCACCGACTCCGTCATGGCCGACGCGCGCCGCCGCGCCGAGCTGCGCACCCAGCTCGCCTCGGAGTACTACCAGCGCGGCAACTTCGTCGTGGCGCTGGAGGAGACCCGCCAGGCCGAGAAGAACGACGCCTCGTACCACCAGGCCTACAACGTGCGCGCGCTCGTCTACATGGAGCTGCGCGAGGACGCCCTGGCGCGCCAGGCCTTCGAGAAGGCGCTGTCGATCGCGCCCAACGACCCGGACGTGATGAACAACTACGGCTGGTTCCTGTGCCTGCGCGGCGAGCCCGAGCGCGGCATGGGCTACTTCAAGCGCGTGCAGGCCGACCCGCTCTACGCCACGCCCGAGAAGGCGCTCCTCAACGCGGGGCTTTGCGCGCGCATCAACGGCCGCAACGCCGAGGCGGAGGACTACCTTCGCCGCGCGGTGGTCTTCAAGCCCGACCTCGCCGGCGCCCTCTACAGCCTGGCCGAGCTCACCTTCGAGAAGGGCAGCATCAAGGAGTCGGAGAACTACCTCAACCGCTACATGCGGCTGGGCGAGCCCACGCTCTCGGCGCTGGCGCTCGGCGTGAAGATCGCGCGCGCCCAGGGCGACAAGGTCGCCGAGGACAGCATGATGCAGCAGCTTCGCCGGCGCTTCCCCGACGCGCCGCAGACCCGGGAGCTGCAGCAGGGCATGGCCGGCAAGTGATGGATTCGGCGACCGAGAACGCGGCGGCTGCGCCCGCGAGCACCCCCGGCGCGATCCTCGCCGCCGAGCGCGAGCGCCAGGGCCTCGCGCGCGCCGACATCGCCCAGCGCCTGCACATGAGCGTCTCGCAGATCGAGGCGCTGGAAGCGGGCGACTATGCGCGCCTGCCTCGCGGTACTTTCCTTCGAGGCTTCGCGCGCAACTACGCCCGCGCACTGGGGCTGGATCCCGAGCCGGTCGTGGGCCTGCTGGCCCAGGACGCACCGCGCGAGAATGCGCCTCGCATCGTGGTGCCCAGCCAGAACATCCGCTTCGATCCGCTCGGCCAGCGCCTTGCCAACCCCTACGTGAAGGTCGCCGGCATCGCCGTGGCGCTGCTCGTGCTGGGTTTCGCCGCCATGTACTGGTGGCTCTTCATCCGCCCGCAGGGCGTGCAGTCGACCGTCGTGAAGAAGCCCGCGGTCGAGGCATCCCGGCCGGCCCCCGCCCCGATTCCCGAGCCCGCGCCGGCGGAGCCTCCCAAGGACCCGCCGGTTCCGGTCGAGGCGACAGCGAAGGGGGGCGAGGCCCCCGCCGTTCCGGCGCCAGCGCCGGCTCCGGAAAGCCCGGCGGCCGCAACGGCCCCGACGACCGCTGCGCCCGCGACGACCGCCGTGCCGCCTCCGGCCTCCGCGCCCGCCGCCGAGGCCACGCGCGCCCCGGCGCCCGGCGAGGGACTCATTCGCCTGACCTTCCGCGCCGCCGCCTGGGTCGAGATCACCGACAACCGCGGCAAGGTGCTGCTGTCGCGCACCCATCCCGGCGGCTCGTCGGCCGAGGTCGTCGGCCGGCCCCCGTTCAACCTCGTGATCGGCAACGCGCCCGAGGTTCGCCTCACGTACAACGGCCGCGAGGTCGACCTCGCGCCGCACACGCGCGTGGCCGTCGCCCGCTTCAGCCTGCCTTAGCCCGGGTATCCGCATGAGCACCGTCCCGCGCCGTCCCTCGCGCAAGGTCCGACTCGCCGACAAGTGGGTGGGGGGTGACGCGCCCATCCTCGTGCAGTCGATGACCAACACCGACACCGAGGACGCGAGATCCACCGCCGAGCAGGTGGCGGCCCTCGCGCGCGCCGGCAGCGAGGCGGTGCGCATCACCGTGAACACGCTGGAGGCCGCCCGCCAGGTGCCCGCCATCCGCGGGCGGCTGGAGGCGATGGGCGTGAAGGTGCCGCTCATCGGCGACTTCCACTTCAACGGCCACAAGCTCCTGGCGCAGGTGCCGGAGTGCGCGGCCGTGCTCGACAAGTACCGCATCAACCCCGGCAACGTGGGCCACGGCTCGAAGCGCGACGACCAGTTCTCGACCATGATCGAGAAGGCCATCGAGCACGCCAAGCCCGTGCGCATCGGCGTGAACTGGGGCTCGCTCGACCCGGAGCTCCTCGCGCGCCTCATGGACGGGAACGCGAGGCTGCCCGTCCCGAAGGAGGCCGACGAGGTGATGCGCGAGGCGCTCATCGTCTCGGCCCTGGAGAGCGCGGCCAAGGCCGAGGAGATCGGGCTGCCGGGCGACCGCATCATCCTGTCCTGCAAGGTCTCCGCGGTGCAGGACCTCATTCGCGTCTACCGCAGCCTCGCCGCGCGCTGCGACTATCCCCTGCACCTGGGCCTCACGGAGGCCGGCATGGGCTCCAAGGGGATCGTCGCCTCCACCGCCGCCATGGGCGTGCTGCTGCAGGAGGGCATCGGCGACACGATCCGCGTCTCGCTCACCCCGGAGCCCGGCGGCGACCGCACGCGCGAGGTGATCGTGGCGCAGGAGATCCTGCAGACGATGGGGCTTCGCTCCTTCACGCCGCAGGTCTCGGCCTGCCCCGGCTGCGGGCGCACCACGAGCACCTTCTTCCAGGAGCTCGCCGACAAGATCCAGTCCTACCTGCGCTCGCAGATGCCCGCGTGGAAATCGCGGTACCCGGGCGTGGAGGACATGCACGTCGCGGTGATGGGCTGCGTGGTCAACGGCCCCGGCGAGTCCAAGCTCGCCGACATCGGCATCTCGCTTCCCGGCTCAGGCGAGAAGCCCGTGGCGCCGGTGTTCGTCGACGGCGAGAAGACCGTGACGCTCAAGGGGGAGAGGATCGCCGAGGAGTTCCAGGCGATCGTCGAGGACTACGTGAAGACGCGTTACGCGCCCGGTGCCCCGAAGCGCTCCACCCAGCGAAAAAAGAAGATCGCGATCACGCCCGCCGAATAACAGGAACATGAGCAGCAACAAGATCCAGGCCATCCGCGGGATGGAAGACATCCTGCCGGACGCCTCGCCCCTGTGGGAGAAGCTCGAGGACGCCTGCCGCGAGGTCTTCCGCCAGTACGGCTACCGCAACATCCGCACGCCCATCGTCGAGCCCACCGCGCTCTTCGTGCGCGGCATCGGCGAGGTGACCGACATCGTCGAGAAGGAGATGTACACCTTCGACGACAGGAACGGCGAGAGCCTCACGCTGCGGCCCGAGGCCACGGCCGGCATCGTGCGCGCGGCCATCGAGCACAACCTGCTCTACAACGGCCCGATGCGCGTGTGGACCGCGGGCGCGATGTTCCGCTACGAGCGGCCGCAGAAGGGCCGCCAGCGCGAATTCCACCAGTACGACGTGGAGGCCCTCGGCTTCGAGGGCCCGGACGTGGACGCCGAGCAGATCGTGATGCTCGCGCGCCTGTGGAAGGCGCTGGGCATCGGGCCCCTCGAGCTGCACGTGAATTCCATCGGGGATGCCGCCGACCGCCAGGCGCACCGCGAGAAGCTCATCACCTGGTTCACGAAGCACGCGGAGCTGCTCGACGAGGACGCGAAGCGCCGCCTGCACTCCAACCCGCTTCGCATCCTGGACTCCAAGAACCCCGCGATGCAGGAGATGATCGAGGGGGCCCCGAGGCTCCTCGACCACCTGGGCGAGGGCGCCTCGCGGCACTTCGAGGAGACGAAGCGGCTGCTCTCGGAGGCGGGCGTGGCCTTCACGGTGAACCCGCGCCTGGTGCGCGGCATGGACTACTACAACCGCACCGTGTTCGAGTGGATCTCGGACCGGATAGGCGCCCAGTCCACCATCGCCGGGGGAGGGCGCTACGACGGCCTCTTCGCGATGCTGGGCGGCAAGCCCACGCCCGCCTGCGGCTTCGGCATCGGGATGGTGCGCACGCTCCTCACGATGCAGGCCTTCGGGGGCTCGGCCGCGCAGGAGCCCGACGCCTTCGTGGTGCACGCGGGGGAAGCGGCCTCGCGCGAGGCCTGGCGCGTGGGCGAGCGGCTTCGCGACGCGGGGCTTTCCTGCGTGCTCGGCGCCGGCGGCAGCTTCAAGTCGCAGATGAAGAAGGCCGACGCGAGCGGTGCGCGCTTCGCTATAATCCTCGGCGACGACGAGGTCGCCGCCGGCAAGCTCACCGTGAAGCCCCTCCGCGGCGGCGGCGAGCAGGCTCTCCTCACCCCCGAAGAGGCGGTCTCGCGCCTCCGCGGCGCCTCCTGAACATCCCCGAAAGACTCCCGGAAGCGATACCCATGGCTGGATCCTACGATTTCGAAGAGCAGGAACGAATTGCCGCCATCCAACACTGGTGGGACGACAACGCCAAGTTCGTGTACACGGCGGTGGCCGCGTTCGTGCTCTCGGTGGCCGGCTGGAAGGGCTGGCAGTACTGGACGTCGGTGCAGAACGCGGACGCCGCGGCCATGTCCGCCGAGCTCATTCGCTCGCGCGGGGACGCGAAGAAGTCCGCCGGCCTCGCGCAGGCGGTGATCGAAAAGTACCCGCGCACCTTCTTCGCCTCCGAGGCCGCGCTCATCTCGGCGCAGGACGCCTTCGAGTCCGGCGACCTCGCGCTGGCCCAGCAGCGGCTGGAATGGGTCCTGGCCAACGGCCGCGACGAGCACAAGGGCATCGCGCGGCTTCGTCTCGCGGCGGTGCTCCTCGACATGAAGAAGCCCTCGGAGGCGCTCCAGGTCCTCGACGGCAACAAGGAGGAGGCTTGGGCCGCCCTGGTGGCCGACTTGCGCGGCGACATCCTCTTCTCCCAGGGGCGCGTCGACGAGGCCCGCGCGGCCTACAAGCTCGCCATCGAGAAGAGCGACCCGCGAAGCCCCATCCGCTCGGTCACGGAGCTCAAGCTCGGCGCCCTCGGGGGCAAGCAGTGAACGCCGCCGGGCGCTCGCTCGTCCTCGCCTGCGCCGTCGCGTTGGGCGGCTGCAGCTATTTCGGCTGGTTCCAGGATGCCGAGAAGAAGCCGATGCCGCTCGCGGAGATCCGCGCCACCGTGACGCCGAAGGTGGTCTGGAGCGCCTCGGTGGGCAAGAGCGGCGACTACCGCTTCGCGCCGAAGATCGACGGCAACCGCGTCCTCGCGGCGGCCGCCGACGGCACGGTCTCGATCCTCGATGCCGAGGCCGGGCGCGTGGTGAGCCGCTTCGACGCCAAGCGCAGGATTTCCTCGGGCGCGGGCGGGGAGGGCGACTTCATCGCCATCGGGACGCCCAAGGGCGAGGTCGTGGCCTTCGACGCCGCCGGCAAGGAGAAGTGGGTGGCCCGGGTGGGCGGCGAGGTGCTGGCCCCCGTGGCCGTCTCGGGGAAGTCGGCCATCGTCCGGCTCGCCGACGGGCGCATCTTCGCTTTCGCCGTCGCCGACGGCAAGCGCCAGTGGGTCTACCAGCGTCCCACCCCGGCGCTGCTGCTGCGCGCGGCCAGCGGCGTCATCGTCGCGCCCGGCACCGTGGTGGCGGGATATCCCGGCGGCAAGCTGATCGCGCTCGACATCGACGACGGCAAGCTCACCTGGGAAGTGTCGGTGAGCACCCCGCGCGGCTCGACGGAGCTCGAGCGCGTGGCCGACGTGGCGGGGCTGCCGGTGATCGACGGCACCCGCATCTGCGCGGCCGCCTTCCAGGGAAAGGTCGCCTGCTTCGACATCCAGACGGGCAACTCCCTGTGGTCGCGCGACATCTCCACCGCGACGGGGCTCGGCGTCGACGACAAGGGCCTGTACCTCTCCGACGACCAGGACAACGTGCACGCGCTCGACCGCGAGAGCGGCGCCTCGCGCTGGAAGCAGGACAAGCTCCTGCGCCGCGGCCTCACCGCGCCCGTGGTGGTGGACGGCAAGGTGATCGTGGGCGATGCCCAGGGCTGGCTGCACGTCCTTTCGCGCGAAGACGGCTCCTTCATCGGGCGCCTGTCGGTGGGCGACGGCGCCATCCGCTCGCTGGTGGCCGGCCTCTCGGGCGTGCTCGTCCAGACCTCCGGGGGCACGGTCGCTCTCGTGCGCTTCTGAAGCGCTCCCTTCCCGGGCAGACATGAAGCCCACCGTGGTCCTCGTCGGCCGGCCCAACGTCGGCAAGTCGACGCTCTTCAACCGGCTCACGCGCTCGCGCGACGCGATCGTGCACGACATGCCGGGCCTCACGCGCGACCGCCACTACGGCCGCGGGCGCCTGGGGGACAAGCCCTTCATCGTGGTCGACACCGGCGGCTTCGAGCCGGTGGCCAAGGACGGGATCCTCTCCGAGATGGCGCGCCAGGCGCAGGAGGCCATCGCCGAGGCCGACGTCGTCGTCTTCGTGGTGGACGGGCGCGCGGGCCTCGCCCCGCAGGACAAGCGCATCGCCAAGCTCCTGCGCGAACGCGGCGCCCCGGTGTGGCTCGCGGTCAACAAGACCGAGGGCATGCAGGAGGACATCGCGGTCGCGGAGTTCCACGAGCTGGGGCTGGGCGCGCCGCACGCGATCTCGGCCGCGCACGGGGAGGGCGTTCGCCAGCTGATCGAGGACGCGCTCGCCCCCTTCCCGCTGGAGAAGGAGGACACGGAGGCCGAGCCCGAGCACCCGCGCGTGGCCATCGTGGGGCGCCCCAACGTCGGCAAGTCCACGCTGGTGAACCGCGTGCTGGGCGAGGAGCGCATGATCGCCTTCGACCAGCCGGGCACCACGCGGGACGCCATCGAGGTCGAGGCCGAGTGGCAGGGCAAGCGCTACACCATCATCGACACCGCGGGCATCCGCCGCAAGGGCAAGGTGTGGGAGTCGGTCGAGAAGTTCTCGGTGGTGAAGACGCTGCAGGCCGTCGAGCGCGCCAACGTGGTGGTGCTGGTGGTCGACGCCGCCCAGGACATCTCGGAGCAGGACGCGCACATCGGCGGCTACATCCTGGACGCGGGCAGGGCGCTCGTGGTGGCGGTGAACAAGGTCGACGCCATCGACGCCGAGAAGCGCGACGACACCCAGCGCGACCTCGAGCGGAAGCTCGCCTTCCTGGACTTCGCCGAGTTCGTGCCCATCTCGGCGCTCAAGGGCACGGGTCTCAAGGCCCTCTTCAAGGCCGTGGACGGCTCCTTCGCCGCGGCCATGGCCAAGCTCTCCACGCCCAAGCTCACCCGGGCGCTGCAGGCGGCCATCGAGAAGCAGGCCCCGCCGCTCGCCGGCAAGATGCGCCCGAAGCTGCGCTACGCCCACCAGGGCGGCTCCAACCCCCCGGTGGTGGTGATCCACGGCACCTCCGTGGCCGCCATCAAGGACGCCTACCGGCGCTACCTCGAGAACACCTTCGTCAAGGTCTTCAAGCTCAAGGGCACCCCCCTGCGCGTGGAGCTCCGCCAAGGGGCGAACCCCTACGAGGGCAAGAAGCGCTCCCTCCTCACCCCCCGCCAGGAGGCCAAGAAGCGCCGCCAGAAGCGCTACCAGAAGAAGACCTTTGGCTGAAAAAGGGGACGGTTCCTGTACCCGTCCCCTTTTGGAAAGGGGACGGGTACAGGAACCGTCCCCTTTTGGGGGGGGAACTTAGGGGGGAGGGGGGTGTCCCTTGTGAGGTGGCGGGGATGCCCGCTTTCCAGTAGAGTCGTACGGTTGGAAGACGGGATCGGCCCCCCCAAAGGCCCGTGACAAGGCCGGCCCGGAAAACACCCGAACCTAAAAGGGGAAGACAATGAGCAACAAAGGTCAGCTGCTGCAGGATCCCTTCCTGAACATCCTGCGCAAGGAACACGTGCCGGTCTCGATCTACCTCGTGAACGGCATCAAGCTGCAGGGCCAGATCGAGTCGTTCGACCAGTACGTCGTCCTCCTCAAGAACACCGTGACCCAGATGGTCTACAAGCACGCCATTTCCACGGTGGTGCCGGCCAGGCCGGTGTCGGTCCCGTCTGAACATTCCCCGGAAGCCTGACCCCCCCACCCGCGCGCGCGAGCGCGCCGTCCTCGTCTGCCTGGAGATCGGCAAGCGAGGCGAGCCCGATCGCGCCGAGGAAGCCGCGAGCCTCACCGAGGCCGCCGGCGGGCAGGTGTGCGAGGTCGTCACCGGCCGCCGCGACCGCCCCGATGCCGCCACCTTCGCCGGATCGGGCAAGGTGGAGGAGCTGCAGCGAGCCTGCCGCCTGCACGACGCCCGCACCGTCGTCTTCGACCACGACCTCACCGCCGCGCAGATCCGCAACCTCGAGCGGGCCCTTTCCGAGGGCGGCCCGGAGGTGCGCGTCTACGACCGCACGGACCTCATCCTCGAGATCTTCGCCCAGCGCGCCCGCAGCCACGAGGGCAAGCTCCAGGTCGAGCTCGCCCGCCTGGAGCACCTGTCCACGCGCCTGGTTCGCGGCTGGACCCACCTGGAGCGCCAGCGCGGCGGCCTGTCCAAGACCGGCGGCCCGGGCGAGAAGCAGATCGAGCTGGACCGCCGCATGATCGGCGAGCGGGTGAAGAAGGTGAAGGAGCGCCTGAAGAAGGTGGCCCGCGTGCGCGCCACGCAGAGAGCCGCCCGCGACCGCTCCGGGATGCTGCGCGTTTCGATCGTGGGCTACACCAACGCCGGCAAGTCCACGCTCTTCAACCGCCTCACCCGGGCCGATGCCTTCGTGGCCGACCAGCTCTTCGCGACGCTGGACCCCACCACCCGCCGCCTGCACCTGGGCGAGGGCGTGAACTGCTCCATCTCCGACACCGTGGGGTTCGTGCGCGACCTGCCGCACGGCCTGGTGGCGGCCTTCCGCTCCACGCTGGAGGAGACGGTGCAGGCCGACCTGCTGCTGCACGTGGTGGACGCCTCGAACCCCCGCCACGACGAGCAGGTGGACGCCGTGAACGTCGTCCTCGCCGGGATCGGGGCCGCCGACATCTCCCAGATCGTGATCTGGAACAAGATCGACCGGATCCCCGGCGCGCAGCCCGAAGTCGTGCGCGATCCTTGTGGTAAGATATTGAATATCAAGGCGAGTGCCGTTTCCGGCGCCGGCCTCGAGGCGGTCCGCGAAGCCCTTGCGGAAGTCGCCCGCGAGACCGATCCGCACGCGCTGGCGCCGGCCGCCTAGGCCTCCGACCCACTGCCGCATTGAATATGGCCCCCGGGGCCCGCATCTCCCCCTCGTCTCCAACCCCGCGCCCTCCAAGAAAAACGCATGCCTCCCAACGATCCCCAATGGGGGAAACGCCCTAACGACGGCCCGCCGGATCTCGACGAGATCCTGCGCAAGCTGCAGCAGAAGCTCTCCGGCCTCTTCGGCGGCCGCCGAACCTCGGGCCCCTCGGGTCCGTCCCCCTCCAACGGCGTACCCAGCGGTGCGTTCTTCGGAGGTTCCATCGCCTTCATCGTCCTGCTGATCGTGGGCGTGTGGCTCGCGAGCGGCTTCTACATCGTCGAGGAAGGCCGCCGTGGCGTGGTGCTGCGCCTGGGCAAGTACATCGAGACCACGGCCCCCGGCCCGCGCTGGCACATCCCGTACCCCATCGAGTCGGTGGAGGTGGTGAACGTCTCCGGCGTGCGCACGGTTGAGGTGGGCTACCGCGGCAACCCCAAGAACAAGCAGCCGGCCGAGGCCCTCATGCTCACCGACGACGAGAACATCGTCGACGTGCAGTTCGCCATCCAGTACACGCTCAAGGGCCCCGAGGACTACCTCTTCAACAACCGCAATCCCGACGACAACGTGCTGCAGGCCGCCGAGACCGCCATCCGCGAGATCGTGGGCAAGAGCAAGATGGATTTCGTGCTGAGCCAGGGCCGGAGCGAAGTCGCCGCGCGCGTGAAGCAGACGATGCAGAACATCCTCGACCGCTACAGGACCGGCATCAACATCACCACCGTGAACCTGCAGAACGTGCAGGCGCCCGAGCAGGTGCTCGCCGCCTTCGAGGACGTGGTGCGGGCCGGCCAGGACCGCGAGCGCTTCAAGAACGAGGGCCAGGCCTACGCCAACAGCGTGGTGCCCAACGCCCGCGGCGTGGCCGCGCGCCTGATGGAGGAGGCCAACGGCTACAAGCAGTCCGCCATCGCCACCGCGCAGGGCGACGCCGCGCGCTTCCGCCAGATCCTCACCGAGTACGAGAAGGCCCCGCAGGTCACGCGCGAGCGCCTGTACCTGGAGGCGATGCAGCAGATCCTCTCCAACACCAGCAAGGTGATCGTCGACCAGAAGGGCGGCAGCAACCTGCTCTACCTGCCGCTCGACAAGCTGATGCAGATGGGCGCCGCGTCGCCCGACGCGGGCGCGCGACCGGTGGAGCCCATGCCCAGGAACGAGCCGTCCACCGCGCGTTCGCGCGACGCCTTCCGCAGCCGCGATAGGGAGATGCGCTGATGAAGAACAATCTCGGCACCCTCTTGGTCGGCGTGGTCGTCGTCCTGCTCGTGGGCTCGATGGCGGCGTTCACGGTGGACCAGCGTCAGAATGCGATCGTGTTCCGGCTCGGCGAAGTGATCGACGTCAAACGCGAGCCCGGGCTGTACTTCAAGATTCCCGTGCTCGATAACGTGCGCAATTTCGACGTGCGCATCCTCACGATCGACACTCCCGAGCCCGAGCGCTTTCTGACCTCGGAAAAGAAGAACGTGCTGGTCGATCTCTTCGTCAAGTGGCGGATCATCGACGTGCGGCAGTTTTACGTCAGCGTGCAGGGCAACGAAATGCTCGCGCAGACACGGCTGCTGCAGACCATCAACGACGGCCTGCGCGCGGAGTTCGGCAACCGCACCGTGCACGACGTGGTATCCGGGGAGCGCGACAAGATCATGGAACTGATGCGTACCAGGGCCAACGACGACGCCATCAAGATCGGTGTCGAAGTGCTCGACGTGCGCCTGAAGCGCGTGGATCTGCCGCAGGAAGTCAGCGATTCGGTCTACAGGCGGATGGAGGCCGAGCGCACGCGAGTGGCCAACGAGCTGCGGTCCACCGGCTTCGCGGAGTCGGAGAAGATTCGCGCCGACGCGGACCGGCAGCGCGAGGTGATCCTCGCGCAGGCCTACCGCGATGCCCAGCGCATCAAGGGTGAGGGCGATGCGAAGGCGGCCGCGATTTACGCGAGTGCCTACCAGATCAACCCCGAGTTCTACGCGTTCTACCGCAGCCTCGAGGCGTATACGCAGAGCTTCAAGAACCGGAGCGACGTGCTGGTGCTGGAACCGAACTCCGATTTCTTCAAGTACCTCAACTCGGGCGGCAGACCCGGGCGGTAACGATCGGTCTCCGGTCCGGAGGACTTCCACCGGACGCGCACGGCAAAGTTCATGAGCGACATCCTGCTGACCGCGGTCGCCCTGATGCTGATCATCGAGGGGCTGCTGCCCTTCGTCGTTCCCGGCGTGTGGCGCGAAACTTTCCGCCGTCTGATCGAGATGAGCGACGGGCAGATCCGCTTCATCGGACTCACTTCCATGCTGGCTGGCCTGCTGCTGCTCTACATCGCCCGGCAATAAAGCTGTAAAATACTGATTTTTAATCCAATTTTCTTTATAATCGCCGACGTTGCCGTTTCTTGCCCGCGAACTCCCATGCACAACTGGCTGCTGCCCGAATACATCGAGGATATCCTGCCCGCGGAGGCCGCGCGTATCGAGCGCCTGCGCCGGGACATTCTCGACCTGTTCGCGCGTCACGGCTACCGGCTGGTGATGCCGCCGCTGCTCGAATACACGGAATCCTTGCTGACCGGCACCGGCCATGACCTCGACCTGCGCACCTTCAAACTCGTCGACCAGATCTCCGGGCGCATGCTCGGCCTGCGTGCGGACATCACGCCGCAGGTCGCGCGCATAGATGCACACCTGCTCAACCGCAAGGGCGTGACGCGGCTGTGCTACGCCGGAAGCGTCCTGCACACGCTGCCCTCCGGCATGAATCGCACGCGCGAGCCGCTGCAGATCGGCGCGGAAATCTACGGGCATCGCGGCATCGAAAGCGACGTTGAAATCCAGTGCCTGATGATGGGGGCGCTGGGTACCGCGCGCATCGCCGGCATCTACCTTGACATCGGGCATGTGGGCATATTTCGCGCGCTGATCAGGCGTGCGCGTGTGCCGCAGGCGCGCGAGTCCGATCTGTTCCGGGCGATGCAGGCCAAGGACGTGCCCGCGCTGCGCACGTTGACCCGCAAACTGGACCGCAGAACCCGTGAAGCACTGGTCCTGCTGCCGGAACTCTACGGCGGTGCGGAAATGCTCTCGGTCGCAGGTCGGAAGCTGCCGGATTATCCGGAAATCCGCGCTGCGCTGCGTAGCCTCAGGGCGCTTTCCGGTCAGTTGCGCAACGCGGCCCGCATCCGTTCTTTTGACCTTGCGGAGCTGCGCGGCTACCACTATCACAGCGGCGTCGTGTTTGCCGCATACGCCGACGGCTGCGCCAACGCGCTCGCGCTGGGCGGCCGCTACGACGAGGTGGGCAGGGCGTTCGGGCGTGCGCGTCCGGCAACGGGTTTCAGC